>JBAYJH010000024.1:0-28949 GCA_041665185.1 Sterolibacterium sp. | reverse complement strand
AGGGCGTAACACCCTGGCTGCTGTTGGGCAAGCTGACTCGCGGCGATGTGACACAAGCGGAAATCGTATTCGTTGAAGGCAAGACCTTCCGCCAACTGCGGGCGACTCTGGACGCCCATCCGGCCTTACAGCATACGACATCCGGCTTGAAGGATCGGGATATCCTCGCACTAATCAATGCCAGTGAAAGACATCCGGAGGGGTTGTTCTTTCCCGACACTTATCTTTTTGCCAAGAATTCCAGCGATCTAAACGTTCTTAAACGCGCCTATCGTGCCATGCAGCAACAACTCACGATTGAGTGGCAGCGTCGCGACCCCCGTGTTCCCTATGCGACGCCCTATGAAGCGCTCATCATGGCTTCCATCGTCGAGAAGGAGACCGGGCGAGACGAAGATCGCCCAGCGGTATCCGCTGTCTTCAGCAACCGCCTGCGCCTGGGAATGATGCTACAGACGGATCCGGCCGTGATCTACGGGATCGCGGATAAGTTCGACGGAAACCTGCGAAAACGCGATCTCCAGTTCGATACCCCCTACAATACCTACACGAGAGCGGGACTCCCGCCAACGCCGATTTCCATGCCGGGTCTGGCCTCGCTACAAGTGACTTTGCATCCGCCCAGAAGCGACAAGCTTTACTTTGTGGCACGCGGTGATGGGTCGAGCGAATTTTCGCGCAATCTCGACGAACATAATCGCGCAGTCGCCAAATACCAGAGAGGGAAATAGGCCTTGAGCGGCAAATTTATAACGCTGGAAGGCATTGATGGTGCCGGAAAAAGTACCCACCATGCGTGGCTGGTGGAGTTGTTGCGCCGGCGCGGCAAACGCGTGGTGGCAACGCGCGAGCCGGGCGGCACGGCTCTCGGCGAAAAACTTCGTGAAATCCTGCTGCATGATCCCATGCACATCGAGACCGAGGCATTGCTCATGTTCGCGGCTCGCCGCGAGCACCTCGACAAAGTGATCGTGCCGGCACTGAATCGAGGCGAGTGGGTCGTATCGGACCGTTTTACCGATGCCAGCTTCGCCTACCAAGGGGGCGGGCGCGGTCTGGAATGGAACAAGCTGGAAATTCTGGAGAGCTGGGTACAAGCTGGTTTGCAGCCGACCATGACCTTGCTCTTCGATGCGCCGATCGAGGTTGCACGGGCGCGCTTGGCCGCATCCGGCAATGCACTAGACCGTTTCGAACAGGAACAGCGGGCCTTTTTCGAACGTGTGCGCAGTGCGTATCAACACAGGGCCCAGCAGGAACCGGAAAGAATTATCCGCGTCGATGCCACGAAATCACTTGATGAAATTCAAGTAGAGCTCGAACAATACATCATATCTATATGTTAATGAATATATATGATTGGCAGGCCACCATCTGGCATCAGCTCTTTTCAGAGGCCAATAGCATGCCTCATGCGATGCTCATGGGCGGCCCGGAGGGCCTGGGCAAATTAGCATTTGCCCAGGCGCTAGCGGCACGTCTGCTCTGCGAACAGTCCGATGGTACGGCTAGCGCCGAACGCATGGCTTGTGGATTATGTAGCTCATGTATTTGGTTCGCCGCAGGCAATCACCCCGATTTCCGCTTGATTCAGCCAGATGATGGAGACGAGCCCGAGGAAGCCGGTGACGATGTTCAACCTGGGGCGGCTGCACGCAAACCGGGAAAGGGGCCCATCAGGATAGATCAGATTCGCAACTTGACGGATTTCGTGTATGTCGGCAGTCACCGGCGGGGCAATCGGGTCGTCGTCATTTCACCGGCCGAATCGATGAACCACGCGGCCGCGAACTCACTTCTTAAGGTACTTGAAGAACCACCGGCAAGTGTATATTTCATATTAATATCTAACTCCTGGCGCAGGTTGATTCCAACGCTTCGCAGCCGCTGTAGGAATATGACGTTCGGGCGCCCTGATCCACTTCTGGCCAGTCGCTGGTTAAGTAACGAAGGGGTGAAGAAACCCGACGAACTCCTTCGCTTGGCCGGGGGGGCACCGCTGCTCGCTGCGGAGTGGGCAGGGCAGGGCAGATTGGAGTCGTATCAAAAGGTCGTCGAGGCTCTTGCCAATAAGCCCGTGGATCCGATAGCGATGGCCATGAAATGGGCGACGCTGCTCAAAGGCGAACAGGGTTTGGGATTGCCGCAACTGGTGGATATGGTGCAAAAGTGGGTGTTCGACCTAGCGCTATTCAAGACTACCGGAGGACTAAGGTACCACGATGGATGGCGGGACACGCTGGCGCCTTTGGCGGCCAAGGCGTCCGGGACCGGACTGATGAGTTGTTACAATGATCTCCTGCGAATTCGGGCTGTCGCGCGCCATCCCTTGAATACCCAATTGTTTCTCGAAGATCTGGCCACTCGTTACCTTCGTTCCCTGGCCCCGGCCAGGGGCTAATCCCAATTCCATTTTCGCCTTACTCAGCCGCCGAGATCCTCAGATGCTGGTCGATTCCCACTGCCACCTGGACTTTCCCGAGCTTTCCGGCAGAATCGGCCAGGTCATACATTCGATGACGGCTAATCGAGTCGAATATGCCTTGTGTGCAGGAGTGACGCTGGAACGTTTTCCGGCGATGCTGGCTCTGGTCGAATCTCACCGTCAATTGTTTGCGGCGGTGGGCGTTCATCCAGATTCCCAAGAAGGGGTGGATCCCGATGTGGCCACGCTGCTCCACCTGGCAGATCACCCCAAAGTCGTGGCGATCGGAGAAACCGGCCTGGATTACTTTCGGATAGAAGGCGACCTGGAATGGCAGCGAGAGCGATTTCGTACGCACATCCGTGCTGCGCGCCAGGGCGGCAAACCTTTGATTATTCACACCCGCGCTGCTGCCGAAGATACCTTGCGAGTGATGCGTGAGGAGCGCGCAGATGAGATCGGCGGGGTAATGCACTGTTTCACCGAGTCTATGGAAATTGCGGAGGCAGCCATGGAGATGGGCTTCTACATCTCATTTTCAGGCATAGTCAGCTTCAGGAACGCGCGGGAACTCAAGGAAGTGGCCAGGCGCATACCTCTGGATCGCATGCTGGTCGAAACCGATTCTCCCTATCTTGCGCCCTTGCCTCATCGCGGCAAAACCAACGAACCCGCCTATGTACTCCACGTTGCCGAGGAAATCGCGCGTTTGCGCGACATATCCCTCGCTGAAGTGGCTGAAGTCACTACGCGGAATTTTTTTCAGCTCTTTCGGTCGGCTTCGAGGGTAGCTACGTCGTGAGTCGTATTGGATGCTTTCTGGCGATAGCGGCGCTCCTGGCACCAAGCCTGGCGTTTGCGGGTGTCTATGACGATATGTTGAATGCCGCCAGCAATCAGGATGTCGGCACTGTCAGGGACTTGCTTCAACGTGGTGTGGACGTCGATACGACCGATCCCGAAGGCAATTCATTGCTAATGCATTCCGCACGGAACGGAGATATTCCGACACTCGAATTGCTCTTGGCCAAGAATGCTAAGGTACTGAGTAAAAATAAATATGGCGATTCCGCCGTGATGTTGGCGGCGCTCCGGGGACATTTGAAGAGCGTGGTCGCCCTGTTCGCCGCGGGCGCAGAGGTTGACCCCGAGGGATGGACCCCCTTGATCTACGCCGCTTTCGAAGGACACGCAGATATTGTTCGCTTCCTATTAACTCTGGATATTGATATCGACGCCCAGGCGGAAAGCGGTATGACGGCGCTTATGGCGGCAACCCGCCATGGACACCTGGAAATCGTCAGGATCTTGCTGGAACACGGTGCCGATAGAAGTTTGGTCGATCAGCATAATTCGACTGCCAAAGACCTTGCCGAAAAGAGAAACGATGTCGGCATTATCAATGAGTTGCTTAAGGTGGAACGGCGATAAACGACATGCGCCTTGGACAACGGTGCTGGGCCGTTAGCATGAGTGAGCGGGACCTTGTCGCGAACCTTATCCGCCATGTGTATCGCGAAGCCCCACCCCTAGTGGGTTTGGGTTTGACAAGCGGTGCGGAACTCGATAGAATATTGGCGATTAATCAATCAGTTGGCTGATTCAGGCGCCAGCGTTCTCGCCATCCCAGAAAGCGGAAAAATGACCACTGCAAACATTAGCGTTGGGCGCCAACTCCTTGGCGCCATGGTTTCGAATAGCGAGCCTGATCTCATCCGTGTGCTTGATGCGGCTTGTCTCCAGATTCGCGGACGCGGGCTTGACGCCGACGCTGAAATCGACCGCGTGATCGATCAGCTTCGAGAGGCTGAGATCGCGCTAGGGCTCGAACATGACTCGGCTAGCCGAAAGATGGTTAGATCCGCAATGAACGAACGGCTGGTGCCAAGGAAGGATGCATTGCTCGCAGCTTGAGTATCGAAATGCCTGCTTGATTTCGTGTAGCCATCGACGGTTTTGGGGAATTTCTGGCAGCAGCACGCGATGGCTGGGTTCGTCTGGTAGTTATTTCGACACGCCAGCCAATCATGGCTGACGATGATGGATTAAGTGTGTGCTGTAACATACTGAAACATTGGAGTGTGTTTGACCGTTTGTGTGAGATGCGACGAGGGCGATCCCACTGGACTCAACATTCAGATGAAGATACCGTTGGGTCTTGGTAGTCCGAGAAACCCGCTGAACCGGATATGGATATTGCGCATAATGTATATTATGTAAAGTCCAATATAACGTCGGTTTGCGTTTGGTCAATAAAACAGCCTCGCAACGACAAACAATATTGACTAGACTTGGCTTTGAACCTGATAAGTTCAGCATGTCGCCCTTCATCGCAACCAAGGGTCTAAACACCGATTCGGGAAACAGAGCGTCTAAATGTCCGTTCAGAGTCCAGTCGAGATTGTGGATGCGGTTCTCGCCCGCAATCTGGATAACCCCACGCGCTTAGTCCAGATCCTTCGAGAAGTTCAGGAAGTGCTTGGGTGGCTCTCTCCGGGTGTTCTGGCGATGGTCGCGCGTGGAATACGCCTGCCCCTGGCTCGCGTCAAAGGCGTTGCCGGCTTCTATAGCTTCCTCCACACTCAGCCTATGGGGCGCTACCGCGTTCTGTGGAGCGACAACATTATCGATCGCATGCTGGGTAGCACCGACTTGATGAATGAGATGTGCAAGAAGCTCTGGTTAGAGCCGGGGCGGGTTTCCGAGGATGAACTGGCCAGTGTCGCCACGACATCGTGCACGGGCATGGGCGACCAGGGGCCGGCAATCTTGGTGAATTACCGCACTATTACCCGGCTGACTTCTCAACGCGTCACCCAAATCGTCGACTTGATCCGCGGCAATATGCCTTTAAGTCAATGGCCTACCGAGTTCTTCCAGGTCGACGACAATATCCGGCGCCGCGATATTCTTCTGAGCAATACGATTCAAAGAGGTGACGCACTGCGATCCGCCACCCAACAAAGCCCATTGACGATACTGGAAGATATCAAGCATTCGAATCTGCGTGGTCGGGGCGGTGCCGGCTACTCTACAGGATTGAAACTGGAGGCTTGCCGTAACGCCTGCGGTTCAGACAAGGAGCCCGAACACTACGTCATCTGCAACGCCGACGAAGGAGAGCCGGGTACCTTCAAGGATCGTGTACTGTTGACGACCCAGGCCGATCTGGTCTTTGAGGGCATGACCGTAGCTGCCTATGCCATGGGCGCTCAACGCGGATTCCTGTATCTGCGTGGCGAATATCGATACCTGCTCGACGCCCTGGAGGGTGTTTTGGCGCGCCGTCGTGCTGACCACTTGCTAGGGCATAACATTCTCGGTAGGGATGGTTTCGATTTCGATATCGAAATCCACCTTGGCGCAGGGGCGTATGTATGCGGCGAGGAATCTGCCTTGATCGAGTCCCTTGAGGGCAAACGGGGAATCCCCCGCATCCGCCCTCCTTTCCCGGTTACGCACGGCTACCTTGGCCAACCGACTTCAGTCAATAACGTCGAGACATTGGCCGCCGTTGCATTGATCGCCGCCAAAGGAGGCGACTGGTTCCGCGCCATCGGCACGGCCAAGTCCGCGGGTACCAAGGTGTTGTCCATCTCTGGCGACTGTGAGCGTCCAGGAGTCTACGAATACCCATTCGGCGTAGCGGTTGCGGATGTTTTGGCCGACTGCGGCGCTGAACTTGCGACGACACAGGCTGTGCAGATCTCAGGACCGTCGGGCACCTGCATATCCGCTGAGGAATTCAAGCGTCGCATCGCGTTCGAAGATTTGCCGACTGCCGGCGCCTTCATGGTGTTCAACGCGCAGCGCGACATGTTTGAAGTTGCCCATAACTTCGCTCATTTCTTCGCCCATGAGAGTTGCGGATTTTGCACGCCATGTCGAGTTGGCACCACGCTTCTCAAGAATTGCATGGACAAGATTGAAGCCGGCCATGGCAGTGAATATGACATCAACGAAATCTTCAGGATAAATCGCTTGCTGCAAACGGCGAGCCATTGCGGACTCGGCCATACTGCATGCAATCCGATGTTCGATACCTTGCAGAAATTCAAACCTGCCTATGAGCGCCGCCTCAAGTCCCTTGCTTTCGAGCCGGCTTTCGATCTGGATGAAACGCTTTCGCAGGCGCGCCAGATGACCGGCCGTAACGATGCAGCGGCCCACCTGGATGGTAATGCGGGGCTTGAATCATGAAACCGTCCGACAATTCCCCATCGGCCACTTTGTCGATTGACGGCGAGGAGATTTCCTTCACCAAGGGACAGAGCATTCTTCAAGCGGCCCTTGCTGCGGGCAAGTATATTCCACACCTTTGCTATCACCCGGAATTCAGACCGAACGGTTCCTGCAAACTCTGTACGGTGACGATCAACGGCCGCCCGGGGGCATCATGCACTGCCCAGGCGGAAGCCGGGCAGACGGTTGAAAGCGATACGCCGGAGATCAATGACAAACGCCGGACGCTGCTTCAGATGTTATTGGTCGAAGGCAACCATTTTTGTCCGTCCTGCGAAAAGAGCGGCAATTGCATGCTACAGGCGCTGGCTTATGCACTTGGGGTAATGTCACCGCACTTTCCGCAGATTTTTCCGGTTCGGCTGGTCGATGCCTCTCACCCGGAGATTTTGCTCGACTTCAACCGCTGCATCTTGTGCGAGATATGTGTGCGGGCCAGTGATGAAGTCGACCACAAGAATGTATTTGCCTTTTCCGGACGTGGCATTACCAAGCATCTGATTGTGAATAGCGAGAGCGGGCGCCTGGCCGATACGGATTTTCTGTCCACGGATAAGGCCGCCCAGGTGTGCCCGGTCGGGGTAATCCTGCGCAAGCGCAAAGGTTTCACCTCGCCCATCGGCAGTCGCCGATTCGATGTGAAACCGATCAACGAGCAGATGGAACGGATTGCCGAACCGGTCGGAAAGACCAGCGGAGGGAGTTCCCCTTGAGCAAGAAGATCAAGGTTGCCACGACCTCCCTGGCCGGGTGCTTTGGCTGCCACATGTCCTTTCTGGATATCGACGAGCGGCTGTTGGAGCTACTGGAATTGGTTGAGTTCGACCGCTCGCCTCTGACCGACATCAAGACCTGCGGGCCGTGTGATTTAGGAATTATCGAAGGAGGAGTCTGCAACGCCGAAAACGTGCATGTCTTGCGCGAATTCCGGAAGAACTGCAAGATCCTGGTGGCTATCGGCGCCTGTGCGATCAATGGCGGTTTGCCGGCGCAGCGCAATCAGTTCGACCTGCGCGACATCCTCGAGGAGGTGTATCACACCAGCGTAGGCCTGACCCAGGGCAGCGATATCCCAAACGATCCGGAATTGCCATTACCATTGAATAAGGTCCATCCTATCCATGAAGTAGTGAAAATCGATTACTTTCTTCCCGGCTGTCCACCTCCGGCGGATGCCATCTGGAAGTTTCTCACCGACCTCATCGCCGGCCGCACGCCGAAGCTGGGACACGGGCTGCTGCACTACGACTGAGTTACCACCATGAGTTTCGAACTGGAAACCGCCAAACTTTCCGATAAGCTGCGTCGTGTCGCCATCGAACCGGTGTCACGCGTCGAAGGCCACGGCAAGGTGACGATATTGCTGGACGATGATGACAAGGTCCACCAGGTACGCTTGCATATTGTCGAGTTTCGCGGATTCGAAAAATTCATTCAGGGCCGGCCCTACTGGGAGGTTCCTGTCATGGTGCAGCGGCTATGCGGAATCTGCCCGGTATCGCATCATCTGGCGGCCTCCAAGGCGCTCGACATCGTTGTCGGCGCGGCGCAGCTGACGCCAACAGCGGAGAAAGTGCGCCGCCTGATGCACTATGGTCAGATCCTACAGTCACATGCTTTGCATTTCTTTCATTTGTCATCACCCGATTTGCTGTTTGGATTCGAAAGCGAGGTCGGCAAACGCAATATCGTGGGAGTGGTTACGGCTTATCCGGATATCGCCAAGAAAGGCGTGCTACTCAGGAAATTCGGCCAGGAGATCATCCGGATTACGGCTGGAAAGCGAGTACATGGCACCGGGTCGATTCCGGGGGGCGTGAATAAGTCGCTGACCCGGGAAGATCGCGACTTCCTGCTCAAGGACGCCTATCAAATGGTGTCCTGGAGCCGCGAGGCGGTGCAGCTGATCAAGCAATTGCATCGGCAGAACCCGGCGCTTTACGATGTCTTCGGCAGCTTCCGCGCAAACATGATGAGCCTGGTTGCGCCTGACGGCGGCCTCGACTTCTATCATGGCGCCCTGCGCGCACGCGATGCGGACGGAAAGATCATCTTTGATCAGGTGGACTATCAGGGCTACGCCGAATTGCTTTCGGAAGGGGTCAAGCCCTGGAGCTACATGAAGTTTCCATTCATCACCGCGCTAGGCGAGGAAGACGGCTGGTACAAGGTTGGTCCCCTCGCCCGCGTGCAGAACTGTGATCATATCCCGACACCGCTGGCTGACGCCGAGCGCAATGAGTTGGTGGCTTACGGCAAGGGTACGCCGCTAGGTGCCACCCTCGCCTACCATTGGGCGCGCATGATCGAGATGCTGTTCGCGGCGGAGACCATCAAGGACCTACTGCACGACGATGACCTGATGGGCGACGATCTGGTGGTCTCGGGGGAACATCAGCGTGAAGGAATCGGGGTAATCGAGGCGCCACGCGGCACTTTGATCCATCACTATCGGGTCGGCGACGACGATCTCGTCACCATGGCCAACTTGATCGTATCAACCACGCATAACAACCAGGCGATGAACGTCGCGATCCGCGAAGTGGCCAAGCGTTACCTCGACGGCAAGAAACTGACCGAAGGTCTGCTGAACCACATCGAGGTCGCCATACGCGCCTTCGATCCCTGCCTCTCCTGCGCCACCCATGCCTTGGGGAAGATGCCTCTGGAAGTGACGTTGCAGGATGCGGACGGAAACGTACTAGATCGTCTGGCAAAAATTCCACACGGCGACAGTTAGGCGCATGTCGGGATCGACCCTGGTATTTGGCTGGGGAAACCCGAGCCGCGGTGACGATGCGCTGGGTCCGGTCTTTGTCGAACGCATGCAGCACCTTGAGTCGACGCATCCGGAATGGGGCCGGCTGGATTTTCAGACCGATTTTCAGTTGCAGGTCGAACACGCACTCGATATGCGGGGGCATAGCCGAGTTCTATTCGTGGATGCCAGCGCGACCTGCCCTGCCCCGTTCAGTCTGCTGGCCTTGAGTCCGGCCAAAGATGCCAGCTTTACTACGCACGCGATGACGCCTCAGGCGCTACTGCACGCCTATACGGAACTGGAAAAAGAATCACCGCCACCGGCTTGGCTCTTGGCCATACGCGGCGAGCGTTTCGAACTTGGCGATGCCTTAAGCCCCGCGGCGGAACAACATCTACAGGCAGCGTTGGCCTGGGTGGATAACTGGCTGACGAGTGGAATCCGATAAGCCGTCGACGGCAATTGAATCTATTGTGTTCGCAAGGCAACCTTCACGACCACATCGGTCACCGGAAAGTCTGGCGCTCCGTTATGGGGTGCAGTTGGAACAATGCTGATCGCGTCCATGACATCCAAGCCTTCGATGATCTTACCGAATACCGCATAACCACCATCCTTGTCGTCAAGGAAGAGACTGTCCGTGACGTTGAAATAGAACTGTGATGTCGCCGAGTTTGGATCTGGAGTGCGTGCCATCCCGATAGTGCCGCGCTGGTTCGACAAACCATTGTGGGATTCCAGGCTGATCGGCGCGAGTGCGCCTGGTTTGATGACAAAACCTGGCGCAAATCCCCCGCCTTGAATGACATAACCGGCGATGACACGGTGAACGAGCGTATTCGTATAAAAACCGTTTTGCACATACTGTAGGAAGTTATTGGCAGTCAACGGCGCCTTGGTCGGATTGAGCTCCACTACGATATTGCCCATGGAAGTGATGAAAGTCGTGCGTGGGGCAGGAACGTTGAAGGTCTTTGAGAAGATCACCGTACCGGCACCATCGCGAACCTCGACGGCAAGATCGCCGACGACCGTCACGGTACAAGTTAGGACTTGATGGGTAGGCGTTATGAAGGTGGGGGTCTGTCCAGTGCAATTCGGAATAGTTGCGCTCAAACCCTTGTCCAGATAGGTCCCAAGAAAATCGAATTCGGCCTTTTGCCCATAGCGAAGGTTTTTCGCCTGAAGGTCCGTGACCGTCGGCGTGGTGTCGCCGTCCCCCACACAGGCGGTCAGCATGATGAGGCAAAGCAGAATGGCGATGAATTTCATGGTGTGTATGGTGCCTGGAGCGGGAATCGAACCCGCATGACCGGTTATGGTCGAGGGATTTTAAGTCCCTTGCTACGGCCTTTTATCCTGCTTTATTTCGTCTATGTAAGCGTTACCTATCTTTACTTAATAATGAGTTAGAGTATAATTTAGTCCGTTGCGTCTGTATTAAACTTTGTTTAATCTGCTTACACTGTGCTTACATGCAAGCGCAAAGGACTATTATGAAACTTACAAAATCAAGAGTTGAAGGCTTACCAATTCCGGCCGCCGGGCAGTCCCTTCACTGGGACGATCAACTCCGGGGCTTCGGGGTAAGGATAACACCGTCGGGGGCGCGTAGTTACATCGTGCAAGGCCGTGTCGCTGGAAAATCCCGCCGGGTAACGCTGGGCGCCCATGGACGCTTGACCTGCGACGAGGCCCGCAAAAGGGCCAAGGCGGAACTTGTCGCGATGGACGATGGTGTTGATCCACGGATCGCGAAGAAACGCGAAGAATCGCTTGCCGTGACGTTGCAAGACATTGCGACGGTCTATAGCCGGGAGCGGCGCACCAAGAAAGGCGGCGAACTGACGGCCGCCACCAAGAAAGATATTACCCGGCACATGCGCAAGAGCTTTGGGGACTGGGCAGACAAGCCGGTTGCGAGCATCACCCGCGATATGTGCTCCAGCCGTTTCAGTGAGCTATCCGCCACGGGACCGACGCAAGCAAATCAAGCTTTCCGCATCCTGCGGGCGCTACTCAATTACGCCCGCGAAGCATACCGGCCGGGCGGCGTGCCGATCCTGCTAGAAAATCCCGTTGATGTTGTATCGGGTAAGAAGATGTGGAACCCGAGCAACGCCAAGAATACCCGCATCCCGCTGGAGTCCGTCGGGGCGGTTTGGAATCTGTTGCAGGATCGTCGCACCTCTCCGGCCGTGCTTCCTATCGGGCAGACCGGCGCGGACATTATCACGTTCATCCTTTTGACCGGGTGCCGTTGGAGCGAAGCGGCCGCGCTGACATGGGATTGTGTGAATCTGGATGATGCAAGCTGGCACCAACCCGACCCGAAAAACCATAACCCCGTTACCTGTCCGCTGTCCGCCCCTGCTCTATCTCTGCTCAAAGCCCGGCCGCGCATCAAGGGCAACGACTATGTTTTCCCGGCGCGGGGTAAGGCCGGCCACATGAACGACGCGAGATTTACCATGGCGGAAGTGTCGAAGGTGGCCGGGGTGCATCTCTCACCACACGATTTGCGCCGCTCATTTATCGCAATCGGCATCAAGTGCAAAATCGAAATGTGGAAATTGAAGTTGCTGACAAACCATATCAGCAAGGGCGATGTAACGCTTGACCACTACACCGAAACCAGCGACCTGCGCTACTTGGGCAACGAAGCTGAACAAATCGCGGCATGGATCGAAAGCCAGGGCGCCATCGCTGCCGCTGGCAATGTGCTGCAATTGCGAGGTGCGGCGTGACTGCCGAACATGCGGCCAAGCGTGGCAGACCGCCGGGATCGCTTGCCTGGGGCGCACGGCTTTGCGCGACGATTGCGGGACGCCTTGTGAGTCAAACCGATGCGCTTGCAGTCACGCGCGCCGCCAAGGCCGCGCTAGATGCGAGTTATTCCCTTGCGAGCGATAAACAGAATTGGCGAAAAGGATCAGACGCCGCAGCGGTTGAATTGGTGCGCCAGACCTTCTACAGGCTGCGTAAAACCCCGCACTTGGCTGTACAACCCAGCCCGACCTTGATGCTTCATGCCCAAGCCGCGCTCGAAAACCAAGTCAATGAACTCAAACGAGCCAAAGAGCTTGCAGATGCCAGCGCCCAAGCGGCGAACGCGCTGCATATACAACGCGAGATCGACAAGATAAGCGAACCGGTTAAGCAAGCTCGGACCTTCGCGGATTCGCAGGAGCGCGCGCGGGCTGCGCTACACGCCCAGGCACGCGAGCAGGGGGTAAAGCTGAGCGCCGAGGCCATCGAGGGTGCGAGAGTGCAACAGCGGGAAGCCCTCAGGCAGTCGGTAAAATCGCGCGCACCGAGGCCGTTTGCGACGACCAAGCATAAATGAATTTCTTTTACACCCCCTACATAGCTTTATAGAATCCTATCTCTTAGGCTTGTCTCGCGTCGCCCTTAAAGCGACTTTATGGAGACAAGCACATGCAAACCAAGCTCGTAACAACCTCCCAGGCTGCCGAATATCTTGGCGGTCTAAAGCCGAATACGTTAGAAGGCTGGCGCATCCGTGGCGAAGGCCCGAGGTATCGCAAAATTGGCCGGCTGGTGCGGTATGCGGTCACTGATCTCGATGCCTATATTGAAGCGCAGACACGCTGCTCTACATCGCAATCGCAAGCTGCCGCAGCCTGAGGCGCGCCATCATGCCGAGCAAATATCGCATGCCCGCGACGGGCACCGACACGCGCAAGAAATCGAAGCGGGCACCAAGCCGCGCCGCGATCAATACCGCGCTCGATCACTGGCGCAGATCATTCTCCGGACTCACTAGGCCGCGACCGCCTGACAAAAAACAATCGGCCGAACCGGGGGCAAACCGGACGGCCGACGAGGCAAATCAGGAAAACGAGCACAATGAGAATAGCACAATCGCATCGCGGGTTAAAGCCTTCATTGTCGGTCTGGCGCTATGGGGCATCATCCCGACCGGATTGGCCGACTGGCTGATCCGACGCCTACGCCTGGGGGCGATGTGAGCGCGCCAGATCGAGAACGCGCCATAAGTGCGCTGCATGCTCTTGACCCTGGCGTAGATCGTGAGCAATGGGTACGCATCGGCATGAGCGCCAAAGATGCCGGGGTGAGCCTGGCAGACTTCGACACCTGGAGCAGCCGGGCAACCAACTATTCAGGTGAACGTGATGTTGCTCAGGTGTGGAAATCGTTTAACGGCGATGGCGTAAAAGCTGCAACGCTGTACGGCATGGCAATCGACGCCGGATGGAAAGACCCGGCCAAGCAGCGCCACAACGGGCATAGTAAGCGCCAAGCTATCACGCTGACAGCTTCCCCTATCCGCCCACAGAAAACGCCACACAAGGCCGTTAAATCAGTCTCGGAATTGTGGGCACACTTCGCACCAGCGACGAGCGAACATCCTTACATCATCGCCAAGCGGGGCCGCGCCGATGGCCTGCGCGTAGTGCCCGCTGCTGATGGACTGAGCATTGCCGGGCAGTCGGTCGCCGGCTGGCTGGTGGTGCCCGCCCTATCACTTGATGGCGAACTGCGCAGCATGCAATTTATCCCGCCGCCCGGTATCGGCAAGAAACTGAATATGCCCGGTGCATCATTTGACGATGGCCTATTCGTGGTGGGCAACTTGGCGGAATCAGCGCGGGCCTTCATTCTGGAAGGCATCGGGCAAACTTGGGCATGCTGGCAGGCAACAGGATGCGCCGCCGTGGTGACTTTTGGCAGTGGCCGCATGTCTGCCGTGGCCGAAATCCTGCGCCGCCGCTTTCCTGCTCTACCGCTCGTGCTGGTGGCTGACCGAGGCAAGGAAGTGCAGTGCTCAGAAATCGCCCGCGCCATTGGTGGTGCATGGGCGGAAATGCCGACCAGCAAGCCGAGCAATTTTGACTGCAACGACTACGCTGCCGAATATGGGGCCGACGAACTTGCCGAGCTTCTGGATAAGCCGAAAGCGCCAGCAAGACGCTACCTCATGCTGTCAGCATTCGACCTGCTGAACGCGCCGCCGCTCCGCTGGCTGGTGCGTGGCGTGATGCCGATGCATGGATTAGCTTGCATGTATGGCGCCAGTGGAAGCGGCAAGAGTTTTCTTGCACTCGACTTGTGCGCTGCTGTTGCTGATGGCGCCGAATGGTTTTGTTGTCACGTTACCGCCGCGCCAGTGGTGTATATCGCGCTGGAAGGCGAGCACGGATTCAGGCAACGGGTTGATGCATGGCAGGTACATCATGGCCGCGATCTGCCCGCCGGCTTGCGCTTTGTCATGCAGCCTTTCGACTTGCGCAATGCTGATGACCTGCGAGAGCTTGCCGATTCTGTTACGGCATCCGGCGCCGCCGGCGGGCTGCTGGTACTCGACACCTTGAGCCGCGCTTCCGGTGCTGCCGACGAAAACAGCAGCAAGGACATGGGGGAAATAGTCTCTGCCGCTGCCGCGCTTCAATCGAAACTTGGCGGCACTGTGCTACTGATTCACCACACTGGTAAAGACGCAACGAAAGGGCTACGCGGGCATAGCTCGCTATTTGCTGCGCTCGATTCTGCAATCGAGGTAGCGCGGACTGATGACCGCCGCGCCTGGCGCATTGCCAAGAGTAAAGACGATAGCGATAGCGCCGCTCACTCTTTCCGACTGGCAGTCGTGGAAATCGGTGCGGATGAACACGGGGACGCATTGACAAGTTGCATCGTCGAACTTGATGAGGATGCAGGCGAGGCAGTGCGCAGCGTGCGACTACCCCGAGGAGGAAATCAAAAGGCCGTCTTTGACGTTGCCGCCGAACTGCTGCGAGACGGTAAGCATATGGGCGAAGGTGGCGCACCTGCTACCCGGCCATGTGTGCGCCTTGATGACTTGATAGCAGGATGCCGGGGACGCTTGGCCGTGGAAAACGACCGCGTACCAGAGCGTGTCCGGCTGGCTGTCACTGGACTGGTAAATGGTGGCTGCGTGAAGTTGAAGGATGGCTGGATATGGATGCCGTGAAAGTCCCCATTTTTCCCCATAAGTCCCCATTGTGGGGGCGCCAAAGTCCCCATTTTTCCCCATTCCCCCCTTTAGGGGGGTGGGAAAGTGGGGATGGGAAATGGGGAATGGGAAATGGGGAGGTGGCACCGTGACCCCGCGCCAACTTCTTTTCCTGGCACAAGCTGATGGCGTGATGGTGGCATTGACGGCTGCCGGCCGGCTGAAACTTTCCGGCGATGATCTGGCGATCGATCGATGGCTTGGAACAGTTGGCCAGTATTCCAGCCAGATCATTGCCGAGCTATCAGTGCAGGCCGAATCCGGGCCTATGGACGGCGATCACCTTCCCGCCGCTACCGACATATCACCCGACGCCGGCCAGCGCACCCTGGAGCCGGGAATCGGCTTGACCACGAAAGGAATCGAACAATGACAAACGAATTGCAACTCTACCGGGCAGTATCGGCCGCTCGAACCATGCTTCGGGAAAATCGCGAACCCGCTGCCGCCGCCAGGCTCGCCGCTGCCGCGCACCGCCTGGGCAGCATGGACGAATCCACAATTCGGCGATATGCCACCGTCGCCGAACTTGAGCTGTCCGAATGGCGGCGCGCAAATCCGCTGAAACCGTAGCACTTACCAAGAAAGGCAGATGACATGAGCACCAATGACCAAACACCCGAAGCAACCACGACTCCCGAGGACGCTGGCAAGGTCATGGAATGCGCTCGCCATGCGATGGTGGCGGCCGCGCATTTCGCTGGCGCTGCGATGAAGGCATACAGCGAGGCTTATCCAGACCAGGCCGCGCTATTGGCGCAATCGGGCGGCCGTTTCGCCGTGCGCGTGTCGGATATTCTTTCGACGAATCCGCGCGTCGCCCTGGTCAATGTTGTTGGCGGCGATGAAGTCGAAATTGCGCATGTTCTACTTTCGCAATCGGCTGCGCCCGATCCGCTGGCGATGCATTGACATGACTATTCCAATTGCCGAATCGATAGCGTATGATGATCGTGTCCGTGTGCGCGATGCACATGGCGCGCCACTCCAGACGCTTGTGATGAGCGAAGGCGGGCGAGCAGAGAAGCTTACGGCCAACCTTGGCCGCTGTTCGTTTGTCATATTTTGGAGAGAAGCGCATGTATAGCCTACCAATCGCCTTCAAGGCTGCATCCCTCGAAAGTTCCGGGTTTTTCGCCGGCCACGTTGCTACGTTCAACACGCCGGACTTGACTGGCGATATTGTGCTGCCCGGAAGTTTCGCAGCAAGCATTGCCCAGCACAAGGCCCGTGGCATCTTGCCCCCTTTGCTGTGGTCGCACGATTCAGGCGCACCGATCGGCCGCCTTACGACCCTGAAGGAAGATCAAACCGGCCTCTATGCCGAGGCGCAGCTAACCCTTGAAGTACGGGCCGCCGCCGAAGCCTATGCGCTGTTGCAGGCCGGCGCAATATCTGGCTTGAGTTTCGGCTACAGCATCGCTGCAAACGGCGCAGAGTATCGTGGCGACAACCGCCTGCTCAAGCAAATTGATCTGCACGAAGTTTCAGTGGTTAGCGTGCCGGCACATCCTGATTCAAGAATCACCGCCGTCAAATCGGCGATGGCTTGCACGCATCCGCGCGACCTGGAACACCTGCTACGCGAATCCCTTTTTCTTTCGAGCCGCAAAGCAAAAGCGGCATCGAATTTGTTATGGCCACTGCTGAATGAGCGCGATGCTCAGGACGACGAGCGCGACGCTCGAAAATCGGCCGCACCTGGCGAGCTTGCCGCATTTGCGCGCGAACTCGATCTAATCACGAAGTCACTTCAAGGAAACTGAACATGAAAACGATTCAATCCTACGTGCAGGCACATGCCCTGCAATTGTTTGTCGCTACCCTGATCCTTACCTGCCTCGCCTTCGGCATCATCGATCCGGCGTCCGCAGTCGTCGGCGGCATCATGCTCAACACTGAGCCTGGCGCCGAATTCGAGATCATCAAGAAAGCTCTATCCGAACACGGCTTGAGCGTGAAGCAATTCATGGATAAGTACGACACCGAGAAAAGCGAAATCAAGACAAGGTTGCTCGAAGTCGAGCAAAAGTTGGTGCGCAATCCGCGCGGCGGCGGCGGTGACTTTGGCGGCGGTGACGATTCGATCATGCCCGCCTTCGAAGCCAGCGACGGGTACAAATCGCTGCTCAAGGGCGAGACAAAGAGCGCACGCATTCAGATCCCGGCGAAGGCGCTGCAACGGAAAATGATCTTGTCCGCGATCACCGGCGGCACCATCGCGGCGCCAGATCGTGGCCTTGAGATCATCGCGCCGAATCAACGCCGGCTCAGTATTCGTGACCTGCTGCCCTCTGTCGGAACCACGGCCGGCTCAACTGAATTCGTCCGTGAGCTGGTCTATACCAACAACGCCGGGCCGCAAGGTGGAACGACAAGCCCCGATACCGCGACGGAAGGCGAGACGAAGCCAGCCAGCGACATGACCTTTGAATTGATCAACTCGCCTGTTATCACGATAGCGCATACCTTCACCGTGAGCCGGCAAGCATTGGACGATTCGGCCGCGTTGACCCAACATTTGGAAACGCGCGGCATCTACGGATGGCAGCTTGAGGTTGACCAGGAACTGCTCACCGGTACCGGCGCCAATGGTAAGTTGAACGGGCTCATCAACAACGCGGCGGCCTTCACCGGCGGCGCCACGAATCAGACCCCGCTCGACACCGTGCGCAAGGCGATCACGCAGCTTGCTGTCGGCAATCACGTGGCAACCGGAGTAGTGCTCAATCCCGTCGATGCCGAAGGGCTGGAACTGGCGAAGGATAGCCAGCAACGCTACATGGGCGTAGTGATTTACGTCAATGGGCAGGCCGTGGTGTGGCGTATCCCGATCATTGAGACCAACGCCATGACGGCCGGGAAGTTCTTGGCCGGCGACTTCACGATGGCCGCACGTATCCGCGACCGGCAAGAGGCGCACGTCGAAATCTCCCTGGATCATTCGGACTATCGCACGCGGAACCTTGCGCTTATCCTGATCGAAGGGCGCCTGGGCCTGGAGATTCACCGGCCCACTGCTTTGTGTTATGGCGACCTGAGCAACGCCGGGTAACTGAGCAACAACGGAAATGGCCTTCCGGCGCATCCCCGAGCAGCGTGGTTATTTCATTTCCCACGCTGTTCGCGCTATCGGGCTGGCGATTAGGCATTCGTGCGCCGGGTTGTATGCCCGAAAACAATGTCAGACCCGGGAGCGTTTGGAATTGCGCTGCCCGGGCACATACAACCGATGCACCTACAACGCGCTTACAGGCTCAAGGGCGCGTCCGCTGCCTGGCTGCTACTGCCTATGCCGCAGCGCACCGAACAGGGCAACGTGGCACGCCTGGCGCGATGGCAGGCACCCCCCCCCAAGGGGCGGTTTCAGTCCCTGGCGCGCCTTGAACCAGGACCGCGATATGCCTTCCCTTTCATGTAATTAAGGAATTTCTTTGAAAAAATCGACCCCAAAAGCACCACCAAGCCTATCCACGGCGGCGCGCGCATGGTGGGCAAAACTGCTTGCAGAGTATCAGATCGAAGATGGCGCCGGCCTGCTGTTGCTGGAAACCGCCTTGCAGGCTTTCGACCGGATGCACCAGGCCCGCGCACTGATCGAAAAACACGGCGCCGTGACAGAAGATCGTTTCCACCAATTACGGCCGAATCCTGCAACCACGATTGAAAGGGATAGCCGGGCCGCGATGCTGTCCGCACTGAAAGCCTTGAATCTGGACCTTGAGCCGTTGCGCGATGCCGCCGGCCGCCCGCCTGGGAGATAGCATGCCGACCACACGTCGAAGGAAAACCCGCCCGCAACGTCTGGCCAGCGTATCACCTGCTGAACTTGAATGGCTGACCGGCAAGCCGCAACCGGGCGCCAATCGGTTTTGGATACACACCCGCGGCGATGCGAAGGTTGCGCGGTGCAGAGCACTTGTGCTTGAACATGCCGACCTGATCCCGCCCGGCCGTCTGCCGTTGCTCCAGCGCGATCTGGCATTCTGGGGAGGACACCATGCCGACAACTAGGCGCCGCCGTTCGCGCCAGCACGTAGAAATCGACCTTGATCTAGCGCGCATGCACATCGAAACCGGAGATTGCTGTCTGGCCGGCGAAGGCCGTGGCTGTTTTTGTGGCCTTCGGGATTTTGACGGCAACGAGCGCGATGATCTGATTGAACAAGTCAAGGCGAGAATGAAGGAATCAGGCGATGCCGGCGGAATCGTGGACTGAACATTGGCGAGTACCACCGGCCTGCTGATCGTCGCGTGGTGGGCTTCCTGGGCAACGTGGTAATGAATTTAAGGAGAAACTGAGATGCCAGCGGATTGGAACTTGCTATTTTGGGTATGGTTGTGCGGATGCGGATGCGGCGCGTTGTGCTGGTATTGGGTGCTAAAGTCTTTTGATCGCGACAAGAGCACCCACCACGGCAACGAGAAAGGGCAAAAGCCAGCGCCATTCCTTCAAGTAGAACGCGAGAACCGCGTGCGCGGCGCGTGAAGTCCAATGGCGCCGATACTGCGGGACAATGCGTAAGATGGGATAGCCGCTTGGCAACTGCTCTAGCTCGCCCTGCCACCATCGCTTAATTCGCTCGCGCAACCGTTGCAGTAGCATCGTGGCGCCTTCCTGATCCTGCATTGAGTGCCCGACTGGCGGTTTTCTTTCGTCTGGCGCCTGCTGATCATTTTTCCTACTGCTTACACAGTGCTTACATTCAGGCGCCATGTTGATTGATGGTTTCGCTGTGTCTGGTGCCTGGAGCGGGGGTCGAACCCGCATGACCGGTTATGGTCGAGGGATTTTAAGTCCCTTGTGTCTACCAATTTCACCATCCAGGCCGGGATGAGCCAAGCGATTCTACCTTAGCCTTTGTCGCGAGCCACAGACTGGTTGGGGATATCCGCCGAGACGCGCCGCGCGCCTCAGTGGTAACCCTCCGCGACGGCAATCATCTTGTCGGTGCGCAGCCTTCTAGCCTCATCCAATGATAGCCCGACCAGGGATTCAGGCGGCAACACCACATCCCAATGTTGTTGAAACAGGTCGATATCCTCGCCTGTATCCATGTGGGCACGGTAGATCTTGTTTTGATATGAGGGTGCGTTTGGCAGGGCGACTAGCTCCACCGACTGGATAATCATTTTCATCTCCGGAAGGGGTATTGGTTAGATGATTTCGACAAAATATTGATCCTTTTATGGCCGCCTCATTCCGCAGAACAGGAACGGAAATCTCCCCTTAGTCCAAGCGATCGTTTCAAGACTAAGGGGGAACGCGGTGTTCATCTCGGCGAGTCCTTCACGCCTGAATCTTGACGGGGCGCAGCATCACGATGTTGCCCAGGACCGACAGGGTTACCCCCATCGTGGTGAGCCAACCCCAGGCAAATTTCTCGAAAAAGAATGAAATGACCAGGGCGACAATCGGCACCATAACCCCCACATAGCCGCTTCGGGCAGGGCCAATTCGCTCGATAAGCGTGAGGTAACAAGCGAAGGTGACGATGGAACCGAACAACGATAGATAGACTAGCGAGAGCATGTAATCGCGGGAGAACAAGAAGGTGAAAGTCTGGCCCATCGCCAATCCGATCAGCAAAGCCAGCAATCCTCCGTAAAACATGCCCCATGCCATGCTGCTCCATGTGACGTAGCCCAACTTGTGGTTGCGGGTGGCAGCCATGCTCCCGGCGGCGGACGCGACGACCGCAAACAGGGTTAGCAGAGTGCCCAAGGCAACATCTCGACTAGCCGAAAGCCTTCCGAACTCCGGCCAGAATACGCACACAATGCCTGCCACGCCGAGCAGAGCGGCGATCGCCACCCTAGCGGTCATCTTCGTGCCAAAGAACACTCTCGAAGCCAGCATGTTAAGCATCGGACTGGCCGAATACCCTACCGCGACCATGCCTGAGACAATATACGTTTCGGCATAGTAAACAAGAAGATAGCTAATACAAAACATCGATGCGCCGAGCAGCGCGAAATCAAGGTGCTGTTTCAGCTTGAAAGACAGTTGAAGGTTGCGCCAGCGGCAAT
Organism: Sterolibacterium sp.; assembly: GCA_041665185.1. Taxonomy (GTDB): domain Bacteria; phylum Pseudomonadota; class Gammaproteobacteria; order Burkholderiales; family Rhodocyclaceae; genus JACRAR01. Next base: position 7,472 of record JBAYJH010000024.1, on the reverse strand, counting down.
AGACGAATAGGACCGCTGAAGCTAACAAGAAACGATAGCCCACCGACATTTCCGGTGCCACCTCGCCGAGTTGAAACGTAATCGCGATCCACGTGGATCCCCAGATCAGGACGCAGATCGCAAAGAGTTGCAGGTTGGACATGGAGTTTGTTGGGGGGTGAGTTCCGGGATAGAAACATCTTGAGGCAGCGGAGACAGCTCACAATCCGGCAGTAGAAAACTATCTATTTGATTCTATGGATGTGCTCTCGGTAAATCGATGTGCCGTTTGGTCAACCTCAGGGGGCATTCTACCTTCGATAGAGGCATCCATGACCATCCTGGGATCTCTGTAACCGAACCGGAGATGCCAATCAGTTCGAAGGCCTGGTCGTATCCGGTCTTGCTAGGTATGGAAGGGGTTCAAGCCGAATAGTACGAAAGCCAGAAAGCGCATGGTGGTGGTCATGTCGGGAAATTCAGCTTCGACGGTGAAAGGACTTGATCGCCGTATATTGGGCATGTAGGAGAACACCTCGGCGATGATTTTTCGGGTGAAATCGACTTCGACTGTGATGGGGCCGGACGGTGTCGGCAACGTCGCGTGCTTCGTTCCAGCAATTGCTTTCGTCATTTTTTCCGAAATCAGGGCGCAGGATGCCTCCAGCGTCATCGTTTCAGCCCATAGCGAGCCATCCGTCCACTTGGTGGTGGCGAACTCCACGGCCGGATAACGCCGCACAACGTCTTCGGCCAGGACGTTGTCTCCCGATCCCATGATGACGGGCACGCCGAACTCCGCAGCCAGCATCAGGTTCATGTCGAACTCCGAGACGAGCTCGCCGTTGAAACGGATCGAGCGGAGTTTGCCGCTACTCATGGTGTGGGACAACACGCCATTGCCGGAGTGTCCGCCGGCGTGATAGCCGATGAAAGCCGCAGCGTCGAAGCTGCCGCGCTCGATGCCTTGCATCATCAGTAGCGGCCTTGGCCAGGAGCGGATCAGACGGATGTTGCCCGACAATTTTTCCAGCTTGATGTTCTCACCATTGCCGTGCGAATCGCTGACGACGACTTCCTCGGCACCGGAACGAAAGGCCGCCTGGCAGGCGGCATCGACTTCCGCCGTCATCCAGTCCCGCGCCCGCTCGTATTCGAATTCGCCGGGAATGAGCTGGTGCAGCGAAACGACACCCGCCACTCCTTCGATGTCTGCCGATATATAGACGCGCATGATTGTCTCCAGTATTGAAATATCCCGGGCCAGCAGGCCGTTCCGCAGCGACCGTCGAAAACCGGTTGACCGATACTAAACGGTAACATATTATACCGTACAGTAACATTCTGTTGGTTGAACTGTGACGAGGAGTAACGGGTGAGGGAAGCTGTGGTGATCTCGACGGCGCGAACGGCTATCGGCAAGGCCTATCGCGGGTCTTTCAACGATACCCATGGGGCGGCGCTGGGCGGACACGCCGTCAAGAACGCCGTCGCGCGGGCCGGGATCGATCCCGCCGAAGTCGAGGATGTCCTGATGGGCTGCGCCGCGCCCGAAGGCGCAACGGGCTACAACATCGCGCGCCAGTGCGCAATCTGGGCGGGATTGCCGATTTCGGTGGCGGGCGGAACCGTCAATCGCTTCTGCTCATCCGGCTTACAGACGATCTCGATGGCGGCACAGCGCATCGTCGTCGATCATGTTCCGGTGATGGTGGCCGGCGGTGTGGAGAGCATCAGCCTGGTGCAGGGCCAGCACATGAATGTGCATCGCCTGCACGACCATACCGTGATGGCCCTCAAACCGGCCTATTACGCGGCGATGATAGACACTGCCGAAGTGGTCGCAAAACGCTACCACATCAGCCGCGAGGCGCAGGACCAGTACAGCTTGCAGAGCCAGCTGCGCATGGCCGCCGCCCAGGCTGCGGGCAAGTTTGACGATGAGATCGTGCCGCTACAGTCCGTCATGCAAGTCACCGACAAGACGACCGGCGCGACCTCGCCGAAGCAGGTCATTGCGCAACGCGACGAATGCGTGCGGCCGGACTCCACCCTTGAAGGCTTGCAGGCCCTCCAACCCGTGCAAGGCGAAGGTGCCTGCATCACCGCCGGAAACGCCAGCCAGCTTTCGGATGGGGCCTCGGCTTGCGTGGTAATGGATGCCCAATTGGCGCAACGGCGCAACATCGACCCGCTGGGTATTTATCGCGGCATGGTGGTCGCCGGTTGCGAGCCTGATGAAATGGGTATCGGGCCGATCTACGCCATTCCCAAGCTGCTACAGCGCCATGGCCTGTCCATGGATGACATCGGCCTCTGGGAGTTGAACGAAGCCTTTGCCGTCCAGGTCATCTATTGCCGCGATTTTCTGGGCATTCCCGATGAACTGCTGAACGTGAATGGCGGCGCCATCGCCATGGGCCATCCGTTCGGCATGAGCGGATCGCGCATGGTCGGCCATGCCCTGATCGAGGGGCGGCGGCGCGGCATCAAGTATGTGGTGGTAACCATGTGCATCGGCGGCGGGATGGGCATGGCCGGCTTGTTCGAGGTCGCCTGACGATGTCCGACTTCATCAATCGCCGCGATCTTGAGTTCCTGCTGTATGAACTGCTACAGGTGGATCGGCTTTGCTGTTATCCACGCTACGCCGATTACGACCGCCAAGCTTTCGACGCGATCCTCGATACCGCCCATGTAATCGCCACCGAGCATTTCGCGCCCTTGGCCGCCCGCATGGACCGTGAGGAGCCGAGTTTCGACGGGAAGACGGTCTATATCATTCCCGAGGTCAAGCAAGCGCTGGGAGTCTATCTCCAGGCCGGTTTCATCGCTGCGGGCTTCGACCACGAGTTGGGCGGCCTGCAACTCCCGCAGACCATTTCCAAGACGGTCGCCGCGATCTTCGGCGCCGCCAATATTTCGCTCAGCGCCTATCCGGCCCTGACCAGCGCCGCGGCGAATCTGCTCAACGCGCATGGCAACGCGGCGCAAAAGGCGCGCTATCTGCCGCATCTGCTTTCCGGCCGGTTCTTCGGCACCATGTGCCTCTCCGAGCCACAGGCCGGCTCCTCGCTCTCGGACATTCTGACCCGGGCAGTGCCGAGCGAGCGCGGGCATTACCTGATCAGCGGCACGAAGATGTGGATCTCCTGCGGCGACCACGAACTGTCGGAAAACATCATCCACTTCGTGCTGGCCAAGGTGCCGGGCGGGCCGCCGGGCGCCAAAGGCATCTCTCTGTTCATCGTCCCCAAAATCAGGGTGCATGCCGACGGCAGCCTGGGGGAAGGCAACAACGTTGTGCTGGCCGGACTGAACCACAAGATGGGGTGCCGGGGCACTTCGAACGCCATGCTGAATTTCGGCGAAAGCGGCGAATGCCATGGCGCCCTGGTCGGCGAACTGCATCAAGGCCTGGCCTGCATGTTCCACATGATGAACGAGGTGCGTGTCGGCGTCGGCCTCGGCGCCGCCATCCTCGGTTATGCCGGCTACCTGTATTCGCTCGAATACGCGCAGACTCGCTTGCAGGGCCGCCATCCGCGCGACAAGGATCCGACCACGCCGCAAGTCGCTCTCGTCGAGCACGCCGACGTCAAGCGGCTGTTGCTGCAACAGAAGGCCTATGTCGAGGGCGCCATGGCGCTGGTTCTGTATTGCGCGCGGCTGATCGACGAGCGCGCCCTGGTCGAGGATGTCGAGCGGCGGGAAGAACTGGATCTGCTGATGGAAATCCTGACGCCGATCGCCAAGTCCTGGCCCTCCGAGTTTTGTCTTGAGGCCAATAAGCAGGCAATCCAGATACTCGGTGGTTATGGCTATACGCGCGATTATCCGGTCGAACGCCTGTATCGCGACAATCGTCTCAATCTCATCCACGAGGGCGCCCACGGCATCCACGGCATCGACATCCTGGGCCGGAAAGTCCGGATGAAACATGGCCTAGCTTTCAAGATCCTGGTCGCAGAGATCGAGCGGACCATCGGTGAGAGTCGTTCGGTCCCGCTCACGGCACCCTTCGCGGAAGCCCTTCAGGCAGCCCTGCGGACCGGCGTCGCGGTTACGCAAACACTGGTCGGGCAACCCGACATCAACCGCTCGTTGGCGAACGCGACCCTCTACCTCGACGCCTTGGGAACCTTGGTGGTGGCATGGATGTGGCTCAAGCAGGCCTTGGTCGCCGCCAGCGCGATGGCGAGCGCCGAGGGCGCGGAACGCGACTTCTACGAAGGCAAGTTGCGCGCCTGCAAGTTCTTTTTCGTTTACGAATTGCCTCTGGCGGTCAGCCGTTTCGGCGTAGTCTCCGGCCTCGATGACACGGCGCTCACCATGCCGCCCGAAGCTTATGCGGCCGCCTGAAAGCAGGATGCGCCGATGAAGCGGATAGGCCTGCCGACGATCCTGATCTTTTGCCTGCCCACCTTGTTCCTCTACGCGGTGGTGGGGCCGGCCCTGGTGATCCTGCCTTCGATGTATGCGCAGTTCGCCGCGGTCACGCTGACCCAGGCTGGACTGATCATCCTGGCTGGCCGGCTCATCGACGTCGTGGCCGACCCGTTGATCGGCTATTGGAGCGACAGCCTGGAAACCCGCTGGGGGCTGCGCAAGCCCTGGATCGTCGCCGGCTGCGTGGTCGCCACACCCTCGGTGTGGCTCCTGTTTCATCCCGCCGCCAGCAGCGGACCGGGCTATTTTCTGGTCTATGCAGTGGGTTTCATTCTGGGCTTTACCATGATCTGGATTCCCACCCGTGCCTGGGCGGCCGAATTGACGCGGGATCGGGACGATCGGGCACGCATTTTCACCGTCAGTAGCATGATGACCCTGCTCGGCGGCATTTTCTATGCCCTGCTGCCGATCCTGCTGGCCGGCCACTACGGGTCATCGGCGATCACCATGCGGGTGATGAACGATCTTGCCTTGATCTTCGTCGTCGCTGTCCCGCTCAGCATCGCCGCCATGGTAATCCTGATTCCCCGCGAAACCCCCGACCATGTCGAACGTCCGACTTTGCGGGCGCTGTGGCTGACGCTGAAGGGCAACCGCCTGCTGTGGCGCTTCTTGGTCGTCAATTTCCTCACCGCACTGGCGCTCGGCATGTATTACGGCCTGGTGTTCACATTCTTCGCCGATCACATGAAGCTCGCCCCGGCATTTCCGTATATCGCCATCGCCAGCGGTGCAATCGGCTTCGCCGCTTCCACAATCTGGCTCAAAGTCTTCATGAAATTCGAAAAGACCAAGGTCTGGGGTCTGGCCGTGCTGACGCTGGCACCGCTCTCGCCGATCATCTGGCTCATCGCGCCCGGCCCGGCAGCGCTCGTCCCGGTCCTGATCCTCACCGCCGTCTCCGGTTCCATTTTGGCCTGCCACTTCGCGGCCGGACCCTCGGTGTTGAGCGACGTCATCGACTACGGCCGGCTGCGTACCAAGGCCAACAAGACGGGCAACATCTTCTCCCTGTCGCTGCTGATCACCAAAGCCGGGCTGGCCGGCGGCGCCGGGATGGCCTTGTTGATCGCCGGCCTGTTCGGCTACCGACCCGGCGCGGAAAACGACGCTTTGGCGGTGTTCGGCCTGGCTTTCGCCTTTTCGATCATGCCGAGCCTGTTGTTTGCGGCGGCCGGCGTGATTTTGTTGCGCCATCCAATTAATAGGAAAAAGCAGGAAATCATCCGACGGCGTCTTGAGCAGCGTGAGTCCCGGTTGAAGTTGGTTACGTCTTAACGCAACACTTACATTCAAAGGAGAAGGGGATATGGCTACCAGAAATTCGATTGCATATAATCGCCGGACAGTGAATCACCACCTGCTTCCATTCAAAGTGGCCCTGTTGGCCTCGGCGATATCCATGATAGGTTTCGAGGCAACTGCCCAGGAAATCACGCCGCTGGATCGGGTCGTGGTTTCGGCGCAAAAACGCCCCGAGAGCATGCAGAGCGTGCCGATATCGATCACCGCCTTCAGCGCCGACCAGATCGAGCAGGGCAATATCAAAAGCATGGCCGACCTCGCCGCGGCGACGCCGAATCTTTCCTACCTTTCCGACGGCACCCTGAAGAACAAGGCGCCGTCGATACGCGGCGTGAACGGTCCGGGCGCCAATCAGGCCGGCATGGACGCGCCCATGGCAATGTACGTGGACGAGGTCTACCTGGGCGGGACGGTCGGATCCACCTTCGACCTTTTCGATGTCGAGCGCGTCGAAGTGTTGCGCGGCCCACAGGGTACGCTGTTCGGGCGCAACGCCTTGAGCGGCCTGATCAATATCGTCACGCCGACGCCGGGCGATACGGTCAAGGCCTTCGCCGAGGCTTCTTACGGCAACTATAAGGCGGTTCAACTGCGTGGCGGCGTCAGCGGCCCGCTGGTCAAGGACAGGATCTACGGCTCGGTTTCCGCCACCTACGCCGATCGCGACGGCTTCACCCACAACCGGGCCACCGGAAACGACGTGGACACCGAAGGCAACTGGAGCCTGCGCGGCAAACTGCACGTGATTCCCAGCCAGAACGTCAGGGTCAACTGGTCGGTCGACGCTCGCAATGTCGATCAGACCACCAGAACCTATGACATCGGCGGCTACAACCCCACGCCGGGCAGCTTGTTCCAGCCGAGCGGCCCCGCCATCGTCGATACCAACGGCATGGACCGGAGCATCAGCCAGGACTTCGAGGGCAAGGAGACCCTGAGGGAGTTCGGTACCTCGCTGACGATAGATGCCGATGTCAAGGTCGGCACGTTCAAGTCGATCACCGCTTACCGCACGCATAAATATTTCATGAGCTACGATGCGGACAATACCGAGATTCCCATCACCATCCGCGAGACGCCGGAGAAACTGAACGCCTTTTCGCAGGAGTTTCGCCTGACCTCCAAGCAGGGCAAGGACTACGACTACATCGTCGGTGCCAACTATTATTACCAGAACACCACCAACGAGTTTGCCTCGATACTCAACAACACTACGCTCGTCGGCAACCGCCTGTTCAGCACCTTGATCCCGGAGTCGGCTCTCGGCCTGCCCTTCCCTCTCGCCGCGATAGGTTTCCCCGACAGTCTGGCCTTCCTGACGACGGTAGGCGCACTGACCCCGCCGTTCGGCGAGACTCGGTCCATCGGCAAGACCAAGCTGAACTCTTATGCGGTGTACGGAAACCTGACCGGCCATCTGTCGGACAAGCTGAATGCGAACCTGGGCGCGCGCTACACCCGCGAGCACAAGGATTTCTCCTACGAGCAGACCAGCGCGCCGGGCAATGTGTTCTTCCAGCTCCCGGCGATTCCGCTGTTCGATGCGTCGGGATCCTTCAGTGCCTTCACGCCCAGTCTCGGCGTCGACTACACCGTCAGCAAGGATTCCATGGTCTATGCCAAGGCCTCGAAGGGCTTCAAGAGCGGCGGATTCAACGACGGGTTCACGTCGGTTGCGGGTACGCCGTTCAAATCGGAAACGCTCATGAGCTACGAAGCCGGCCTCAAGACCACTT
>JBAYJH010000023.1:0-28982 GCA_041665185.1 Sterolibacterium sp. | reverse complement strand
GAGGCATCGACACTGCCGCCGTGCAAGGCAATCGGCGCCGGCACATGATAGATCGAGCCGTTGAAGGGTCCGAAGCCGGTCTTGTAGGGAATCACCTTGCCGGTCAGCGCCATGCCCATGAAGGTGCGTCCGTGGAACGCGCCGGACAGCGCGATGACACCCGGACGGCCGGTAAACGCACGGGCTATCTTGATGGTGTTTTCCACGGCTTCCGCCCCCGTGGTGAAGAATGCGGTCTTCTTGGCATGGGCGCCCGGCGTGATGGCGTTGAGCTTCTCGGCCAGGGAGACATAGGATTCGTAAGGCACGACCTGATAGGCCGTGTGGGTAAAGCGCTGCATCTGGGCCTGCATCGCGGCGATCAGCTTCGGATGGCGGTGCCCGGTGTTGAGTACCGCTATGCCCCCCGCAAAATCGATGTAGCGGCGCCCTTCGACATCCCACAGTTCGGAATTCTCGGCGCGCTCGGCATAGAAATCTGCCATCACGCCGACGCCACGGGGCGTGGCAGCGTCTTTGCGGGTCTGCAAGTCTCGGTTGCTAGGCATAGGGCTCCCATTCGAAGATATTCGATCCAGATCACGTCGCCATCGCCGCGGTGGATGCTATGCCCGCAAATTTATCCATAAGTGGTGTTATCGTATAGCTCCACTTACAGGTTTCTTGATAGAGCCACTATGAAAGATTCGACGGTATTGGAATGGCTCCTGACACATGAGCTTTTTTCAACGAAAGCGCGTCCGAGTTCCAGCGCGAGGCTGGCGAAGCGGCCTATCAATCAAACCCTGTTCGAGCTGCTGCGGAGCGCCATTCTTGCCGGCAATCTTCGCGCCGGGCTGAAGCTGCCGTCGAGTCGCGAACTCATGCAGCAACTCGGCATCAGTCGCAACACCGTCTTGTATGTGTTCAACCGCCTGGTCGACGAGGGCTATGCGACCACGGAAGTAGGCAGGGGCACGTTCATCAGCGACACTGTTCCCGATCCGTCGGTCCTGAGTAAAGTGCCCGACTTGACGCAACACTCGGGAGACCAGGGCAAGACATCGCAGCGGAGCAGCATTTCCCGCCGCGCCGAGTTGTTGATGTCGCGTCCCGGTGCCTCGGAGATTCAGGTCGGTGCTTTCGTGCCCGGCATTCCGGATGTCTCGCACTTCCCCTACAAGGTATGGAATCGCCTGCTGGCCAAGCAGTGGAAGAGCGAAACCTCGGAGCGTCTGGGATATGGCAGCAGCCGCGGCTATCTGCCCCTGAAACGCGCGCTGGCCGAATATCTGCGGCTGGCTCGGGGGGTGCGGTGCGATGACAGCCAGATCCTGATCACGCATGGTTCGCACCAGGCGCTCGACTTGTGCGCACGCCTGCTGGCGGATGTCGGCGATCAGGCATGGATCGAAGACCCCTGCTACTGGGGCGCGCGCAGCGTCTTCCTGGGTGCTGGTCTGGGCTTGCGCGCCATTCCGGTCGATGAGGATGGCATCTGTCCGCCCACCGACGGCTTGACCGCCCCCAAGCTGATTTTCGTGACCCCGTCCCATCAATACCCGAGCGGTGCCGTGATGAGCCTGACGCGCCGCCGCCTGCTGCTGGAAATTGCCAGGCGCAATGGCGCTTGGATCATCGAGGACGATTATGACAGCGAGTTTCGCTATCACGGCCTGCCCTTGCCATCGCTGCAAGGATTGGACGAGCATCAGCGCACCATCTATGTCGGGAGTTTCTCCAAGGTGATGTATCCGGGAATCCGCCTGGGGTTCCTGGTGGTGCCGCCGTCACTGGTCGGGGTGTTTGCGACCCTGCATTCCGAGCTGTACCGCGGGGGATCGCTGACCTTACAGGCGGCGCTCGCGGAATTCATCTTCGACGGCAACTATGCCGCCCATGTCCGGCGCATGCGCAAGGTCTACGGAGAACGGCAGGCGCTGTTGACAGGTGAATTGAAACGTCAACTGGGGCAGGAAGCCAGCGTCATGGGCACCGAGGCAGGCTTGCACTTGACTCTGACGCTGCGCAACGCGCGGGACGTCGCCGTATCGGAAGCCAGCCTGAAACGCGGCATCGTGGCACGCCCACTGTCGGCCTACTACGACAAGCCAGCTTCCGCGCCCAGTGGCTTGGTCCTGGGCTATGGCGGCGTGGCGGATGAAGCGATTGCCGAATCTGTCGAAAAGCTGGCGGCAGGCCTGGCCGACACCCTGTCCGCGCGCAACGCGTAATTCCGATTCCAAATCAACCGTGACTTTGTCGACATCGCCTTGCCGTGTTAATCACACTGTCTTCGGCTCGCCTTCGCGTCACACTTGATTTGGAATCGGAATAACGCTGGAAGATCTATCTATTGGAGCGGATGCAGGCAAGCCGCCGCACGGGCTTGCGGGCCAAGTTGCGGCACCGTTTCGGCGCAGTCGGTCTGCGCATGCGGGCAGCGCAGTCGATAGGCGCAGCCGCTGTTTGCGGCCTGCTGCACCGGGCTTATTTCAATGGAGGGAAACGTCTGGCGCTTCCCCGGGTTGGCATCCGGGATCGCCTGGATCAGCTCTCGCGTATAGGGATGCCCGGGATGAGCAAATACTTCGGCGGCTGGTCCCGCCTCCACTACCCGTCCCGCATACATCACCATGACGCGGTCCGTCAGGACTTCCACCAATGCCAGGTTGTGGGTAATGAAAAGATAACTCAACGGCCGGGTGCTCTTGAGTTCCTGTAGCAGATTGAGCACCTGGGCCTGTATGGAAACGTCGAGCGCCGAGGTTGGCTCGTCGAGTATCACCAATCTTGGATCCAGGATCAGCGCCCTCGCCAACACGACGCGCTGGAGCTGTCCACCCGACATCTCGCCCGGAAACGCCTGGAAATGCTGCTTGCCCAAGCCGACTTGTTCGAGCATGGCCTCGGCCTGTCGCTGCCTGGTCAATGGAGTCACGGCCGGATCGTGAACACGCAGCGGCTCGGCCACGCTTTGCCAGATTCGCATGCGCGGATTCAGGGCTGATAGCGGATTCTGGAAGACCATGCCGAAATCCTTGCGCAGCCTTTTTTGCACGCCGCGCGACGCGCCGGAAAACTTCTCGCCGGCAAGATATACGGCGCCCGCGTCGATCGACTGCAGGCCGGCGATGCAAAACGCCGCCGTGGTCTTACCGCACCCGGACTCGCCGACGATAGACACCGAGTGGCCCGCCGGAATGTCGAAACTCAGGTCCCGCAAAGCGTAGACGGTGCCGTGCTGCGCCCGATAGCGCTTTGCAAGATTCTCGACGCTCAGCGTTGGCACCGGTTCGTTCATGACAATTCCGCCGACGCGCCCGGCCTGATGGGAAAATGACAGCGGACCTCGCGCTCCTGAGAAATCGCCATTCGCGGCGCGCTGCCCTGTGCGCAGATTTCACCGGCCTGAGTGCAGCGATCGCGAAACGCGCAACCGGAGGGTCGCTGACGAAAGTCCGGAACCGTGCCCGGGATCGCATGCAGCCTGCGGCTGCCCAGCCCGATCACGGGGGAGGATTGAAGCAGGCCCTGGGTATAGGGATGTGCCGCGCTCGAGAATATTCCCGCCGGATCGCCGGACTCGACAATGCTGCCGGAATACATTACGGCCACCCGATCGGAGACTTGTGCGACCACGCCCAGATCGTGGGTGATGAGCAGAATCCCCATCCCCTGGTCGGCAAGGTTCCGTAGCAGACTCAGGATGCGCGCTTGCACCGTGACATCCAGCGCCGTGGTCGGTTCATCGGCGATCAGGATCTCCGGCTTGCAGGCGATCGCCATGGCGATCATGGCGCGTTGCAGTTGACCGCCCGAAAGCTGGTGCGGGTAACGACCGAGGGCGGCATCGGGCAGGCCGGCCCGCTGTAGGGCCGCCAGCGCTTCCCGGTAGGCCGCCGATCGCGTCAGCACAAAGTGCCGGCGGATCACGCCCACTATCTGGGTGCCCACGGTGAAATAGGGATTGAGCGCGGTCATGGGGTTCTGAAAGATCATGGCGACCTTGCGGCCGCGCAGGGTCGCCAGTGTCGCCTCCGACGCGCCGACGATCTGCTCCGCCGAAACCCGGATGCTGCCGCTCGCGCGGCAGGCCGACGGAATCAAGCCCAGGCAGGCCAGTGCGGTGAGCGACTTGCCGCTTCCCGACTCGCCGACCAGACCGACAATTTCCTTCGGCCGAACTGTCAGGTCGCAGTGATCGACCGCCGCCGCCCATCCGCCGTTGCGGGCGAATTCGAGGGTCAGGCCGGAAATGGACAGTCCGGCGCTCATCCCTGCCTGGCCAATTTGGGATCGAGCGAATCACGGATGCCATCGACCATCACGCTGGCGAAAAATACCGTCAGAAAAATAGCCAGTCCCGGAAACATCGCGGTCCACCAGTATTCCAGAAACACCGAGCGCGATGAAGCCACCATCAAACCCCATTCCACCGTCGGTGGCACCGCCCCCATGCCGATGAAACTCAACGAGGCCGTAGTCAGGATCGCGAAGCCAAAATCCAGGCTGGCCTGCACTACCACCGGACTCAGGCTGTTGGGGAGCACATGGCGCAGCGCGATGCTGGCGGGATCGGTGCCGATGGCGCGGGCCGACTGGACATAAAGTTCGGATTTGACCGTCAGCACCGTCGAACGCACGATGCGGGCGTACCAGGGGAACCACGAAATCGCCACCGCGAACATGGCGTTGAGCAGGCCGGGGCCGAGCAGCGCCGACAAGGTGATCGGCAGCAGCAGTGGCGGAAAGGCCAGAAACACATCGGAGAGCCGCATGAACAGGCCATCTATCCAGCCGCCCGCATAGCCGGCAATCAGTCCCATCGGGATGCCTATGGCCGTCGCGATGGCGACGACCCCCAGGGCGACCAGCAATGACACCCGCGCCCCGAACACCACGCCGGAAAAAATATCCCGTCCCAATCCGTCGGTGCCGAACCAGTGCGCGGCGCCGGGCGGCAACAGCTTCGCCGAGAAATCGATTTGCGCCGGGTCCGCCAGCCCCAGCCATGGTGCCAACAGGGCGAGCAAGACGATCAGGCCGAATCCCGTCGCGCAGGCGGCAACGAAGACATTGCGGCGGCTCCAGGCAAGGTAGGCGATCAGCCAGGAAAGCATCTGTGCAGGCATGGCGGGCTCAGGCCGAAATGCGCGGATCGAGGACGAAGTAGAGCATGTCGACGGCCAGGTTGATCGACAGGTAGAGCGTCGATATCACCAGCGTGACGCCCAGCACCGCCGGATAGTCGTTGGTGACCACCGATTCCACGACGTAGGCGCCGATGCCCGGCCAGTCGAACAATACCTCGGTGATGACGCTGCCTCCCAGCATGAAGCCGTAGGTCAGGCCGATCACCGTCAGGAGAGGCACCAGGGTCGGTTTCAACGCCAGCACGAAATAGATGGTTCGCCTGTCGGCGCCATAGGCGCGCGCGGTGCGCATGTAGTCGGTGCCAAGAACATCGATCATCAGCTTGCGGGTGGAGCGCAGGATGGTCGCCAGCGAGGCCAGCATCAGCGTCATGGTGGGAAGCGCCAGATGGGCCAGCGCGCTCCTGAACGCGGCGGCATTGCCGCCCAGCAGGCTGTCGACCAGCATCAGGCCGGTCGCGGCGTGGACCGGATGGTCGAGCATGACGTTTGAGTCGATGCGGCCTTGTAGCGGAAGCCAGCCGAGCCAGCCGTAAAAGGTCATCTGTAGCAGGATGCCGAGAAAGAACACCGGCACGGCGACGCCGGATACCGCCAACACCCGCGTCAGATGGTCGGCCCAACGATTGCGTCGGGCCGCCGAGAGAATTCCCAATGGCAGGCCCAGGGTCACCGCCAACAGCAGCGACAGGCTGACCAGTTCGGCGGTGGCGGACAGCCGCCGGCCGATCTCCTCGATCACCGGTTGACCAGTGCGCAGGCTGGTGCCGAACTGCCCTTGTGCCAGCTGGAAGAAATAGCGGCCCAACTGCTCCGCCACCGGGCGGTCCAGCCCCAACTCTACCTTGGCGCGCTCGATCTGCTCGGCGCTGGGCTTCGACCCGAGCATCATTTCCACCGGCGAACTGGGGAGCGCACGACTCAAAACAAAAGTGAAGGTCGCAACGCCCAGGATGATCAGACCCATCATCGCCAGGCGGCGGAAAAAGTAGCGCAACATCGATCGGCGATCCGAGTCAGCGCGTCAGCGAGTAGAAGCGCACGGCGTCATAGGCAGGATTCAGCGCCACTCCCTGGATGCCTTTGCGGTAGATGGCGCGTCCCGTGAGATCGGCGACAAAGATCGCCACGGCGTCGTCAAGCAACAGTTGCTGGGCGGCGGAGTACTTGGCCGCCGCTGCGGACTTGTCATGGCCCTCCAGCGCGACGCCCTCGTTGACCAACTTGTCGTAAGCCGGATTGGCGTAATTCGACAGATTGAAGTCTATGGTCTTTTCGGTACGAAACAGGCCTATCAGCCAATCGGACGGCGACGCGTAACTCGGCCACCAGGTCATGGTGATCAGGTTCGCGGCGTTTTGCCGCCCCTTGGCATCGTCCCAAATCTTGCCCCAGGGGCCCGGCCTGAGGTCTACCTGCACGCCGATTTTCTCCAGGTTGCTCTTGAACAGCAGCAGCGAATTCTTGTATTCCTCGCTGGTGCCGATATAGGCAATGGAAATGCGTCGCTCGGCTGCCGCGACGCCTGAGCTTTCGACCAACTGCCGGGCCCTGGCAAGATCGAACGCAGGCGTCTTGAGCTGCGGGTTATGCCCCCACATGGTGGCGGGTACAATGCCTATGGAAAGCTTGGCTCCCCCTTCATAGATACCCTTGACCACGGTGCCGTAATCCCACGCATGGGTGAGCGCCTGGCGGAACTTGAGGTTGTCGGTGGGCGCCTTTCTGGTGTTTAACAGCAACTGGGTATTTCTCCAGGAGGGGCCGCGATCGACGCTGATGGCAGGATTCTTTTCCAGGGTCTTCACCAGGTCGGCTGCCGGCAACGTAATGAAGTCCGCCTCGCCCGAACGTATCATTTGAACCTGGGTCGCCGCTTCCTGCACGATCTTGAGAGTGACTCGCGACACCTGACCGGGCTTCCAGCCGCCCCAATACTCATCGAACCGGTCCAGCACCACTTCCTGACCACGATTCCACTGCCTCACTCGATAGGGACCGGTGCCGGCACCATGGCCCTGATTGAACCAGTCGGTGCCCTTTTCCATTGCCGCCGGCGAGATCATGTAAGCGGCGTATTGCGACGAGGCGATCAGATCGATCGGCACGGGGATCCTGGTCTTGATGGTGAGAGTATGCGAGTTCGGCGCCGAAACGGCCTCGACGGCTCCCCAAATGAACGCCGATCCTTTGCCCAGCTTTATGGTCCGCTCCAGCGATGCCTTGGCGGCTGCCGCATCGAACCTCGAACCGTCATGGAATTTCACGTGCTTGCGCAAGTTGAAGGTCCAGGTCCGGCCGTCCTTGCTCACACCCCAGGAGGTTGCCAGGGCCGGGGTAAACAGTTGCTTGCCGCCATTGGGGTTGTACCAGAGCAAGGGCTCATAAACGTTCGACAACAGGATGACCTCGGTGGACGAGGCAATCGACGGGTCCCAGTCCTTGATGTCGGTGTACATGGCGTAGACCATGGGTTTGTCGCCTTGCGCCATGGCTGCGGCGCCACCGCTCAATGCGAGCACAAGGCCGGCCAGAGCCAACCAAAGGGAGCGCGCTATCGTTCCGGCCTTGGCGACGCTGAAAATCTGATTTGTCATCTTAGTTCTTTCTCGTTCTGCGGCAAGGACAATGGCAATCAACTGCAATCAATGCCGCGATCGGTCAGGAATTCGGCCAGTGGCGCAAGCTGTGCCGCATACTGCCGCCAGCGTTGTACCGAGCTGCGATAGACCGGGCGACGCACTTGGGCGGCGCTGGCGGACGCAGCCGGCGCAATATTATCGTGAAAATTCAGGCAAGCCTGTTCCCAAGGCAGGCCGCAGTATGCAAGCATGGCGCGGCTGGTGGGTTCCTGCTGGTCGACCAGGGTCTCATAATCGATGTCGATGAAGCCGCCGGGCATGGCTTCGCGCCAGTGTTGCATCAGGCGATGGTAGGCCAGATAGTAATGGCCGAGATCCTCCAGGCTGTAGGAGAACGGGTAGCCCATACGGAACAGCGTCTTGTACATGGCATAGCAACTGTCGAGCGGATGGCGGCGCAGGTGAATGATCTTCGCCGCCGGCAGCGCCAGTCGAATCAACGCAAGGTAGAGAAAATTGTCGGGCGTCTTGTTGATCAGGCGTGGTTGGGATAAGCCGTAGCCGGCAATCCCATCCCGGTAGATATTGCCCAGACGAGCAAAGTCGATCTGCGCCGAACGCTGGATCAACTCGGATTTGCCCCCGGGGCCGGCCGCCAGGTGCATCAGCGCAAAGGCAAAATTGGTGACTTCTCCCAGGCTGGCAACCTGACTGTGGGAGCTCAGAATCCGATCCACGAGGGTGGTGCCGCTGCGCGGGAGGCCGAGCACGAACATTGCAGACTCCTCGGCCTGCACGACGGGTGCTTGTGCCAGCAAGGCCGCATCGAACGTCCGGCCAATGAGCGCCATCGCCGCAACGTCATTTTCGACCTGGTAGGCCAGCATGCTGCGGCGCCGGGCGGCGCCACGCTGAAGCAGGGCAAACGATTCGGCCGCCTCGCCAATATCCTCGTATTCCTTGGCCAGGGCATAGCACAACGCCACTTCGCCGGCATGTCCGGCAGGCAGGCGCGACAAGGCTCGCGTGAGTTCATCGATATGATGATTGCCCAACTTCCAGGTCTTCAGCATGGACCGGTTCAGATAGGCGCCAACGTCCGCCGGATCGAGTGCGATCACCTGGTTGAACAGGACTTCGGCTCGCTCGATGTCACCGAGAGTGACGCACGATGACGCGAGGTTGTAAAGAAACGGCGCATGCCCCGGCCGCAAGTGCACAGCACGCTCATAACAGCGCCCGGCTGCTGCATGCCCGGCGCAATGCAGGTACATTTGCGCAACGTCCTGCAACAGCGGCGCATCGTTGGCGACCATGCCCTCGAGTACGGCAAGACGCTCCAGCGCGGCAGCTATTTGGCCGGAGTAGATCAGGCTTTCGACGACGCGCAAGCTTGCGCCGATCTCGCGCGGCTGTAGCGCGGCGGTACGACGCGCCGCCTCCAGCATACCGCCGAAGTTGCCGAGGTGTTGATAGACCCGACTGATCATGCCATGCACGGCGGCGGATGCCGGATGCTGCACCGTCAGCCGCGTGCAAATGGCCGTGGCTTCGGCATGCCGGCCGGCGCGCAATAGCGAATCAAGCTCCTGCTGGTTTTGCAACACTTCCTGATCGGTCATTGGGAATGCAAGCAAGCTATGGACAGCGTCCTACAATACAGGATCGGTGCTCCCGACCCAAGATCAATCCGGGCCGGGAGAAGCACCGATCAGAAATTGAAGTTCGCCGACAGGCCTACGGTACGTGGCTGGGAGATCATCACCTTGGAGCCGTTGCCATAGTAGTTTTGCGTCGGATCGGTGCCCATATGCGCCTCGAGGAAGCCGCCGGTAATTCCCTCGTTGTTGGTCAGATTCTTGACATACAAGGTGGCGCTCCATTTCTCGCCGATCAGGGTCGAAGACAGCCCCCACTGCGAGAAACTAGCCCAGGTCTTCTTGTAGCGCGCTGAAGTCAGGATCGAGTTCTCCGTCTCGCTCTGGTAATAGGCGTTGATGCGATTGGTCCAGTACAGGCCATTTGCCAGCAACGACGTATGGTCCAGCGAGGCGCTGAGCGTATTCCTCGGCGTCCCCGGCATCACGGTTCCAGCCTTTGCGGTGATGGTGGTCGGCCTGTCGGCGCGCCTGACGTCCTCATCCAGCTTGGCATTGACGAAAGAGTAGCTGACGCTGTAGCGCCAGGCTTGGCCGATCTTGTCGCTCAACTCGAACTCCAGGCCGCGGCTGCTGGCCTTGCCGCCATTTTGCGCGACATAAAAACCCCAGTTTGGCGTGGTGGTATCGAGTTGAATGTCCTGCCAGTCGATATTGAACACCGACAAGTTGTAACGCAGATCTCCTTGCTTACCCTTGACGCCCAGCTCGGTATTGGTGTTGGTGTCCGACTTGAAGGTCTGCCAGGCCTTGTTCTCGGCGAAGGTGCCGGTCAGTGGAACAGCATTTGCGCCGCCGCGGCGGTAGCCTTGCGAAGCGGTTGCGTAGAGCATTTGACTCGGGGAAAGGTCCCACGAAACGTTACCCTTGTAAAGGTTGCCGGAATCGCTCTGGCTGAATACGGTGTGCGTCGGCAGATTGGCGGGGGCGATCACGCCCGAGCCGAGGGTGGAATCGTTGTTGAAGTCGGTGTGGAAGTTGCGCATGCCGCCGGTAACCCGCAGGGTCGGCATGATGTTCCAGGTAAGCTCTCCAAAGTAGGCGCGCTCCTTGAAGTTTTGTGAGCGCTGGAATACAAAATCATTGTCATTGACGATGCGGGCAGCCGTCGCTGCGGAGGTTCCGCCTGCGTCAGCCCAGGCTTTCAGGCCGCGCAAGTAGCTGAGTTGCGTCGCGTCGAGATCCTGATTCTGGTAGTACGCCCCGACGATGTAGTCGACGGCTCCGCCCTTCTTCGAGACCAGACGAAATTCCTGCACCAACGCCTTGTCTCCATACCTGCGATCGGCCTGGGCCATCGGGCGCGGCGCGTTATAGTAATAGTCGCGCAGCCAACCGACTTGCGCATAGAAGCCGGTGTTCTCCGACAGGCTCCTGCCGGATTGGTCGTAATGCGAGGTGCCGCTGGAAAGCGTCGCGAAGCCGACGTCCAGATCCATTTCCAGCGCAGTCAGGTTAACCTTGCGATCCGATGGTTCGAGCTGGATGGAGCCGTTTTCGTACTTTCCGTAGGGCACGCCATGGCCGTCGTTGCCTCGAGTCGGTTGGCGCCGGCCGCCGACATCGTCGGACTGGGTCTGGTAGGTCAGCAGAGCCTGAAATACGGTGGATGGCTTGGCCAGAACCGAGATGCGGGCGTAGTCGATCTTGGCCCAGTCCGCATCCTCCACCGCGCGATACGCGGCCGCCGGGCTTAGAACGCCGTTCGGCGCGACCGGCGCACCCTTGGCATCCAGCAGATACACGTTCCGATAGTCGATCACGCCGGCACTGTCCACCCGGCCTGCCGCCACACGCAATGCCACCGTATCACCGAAGGGGACGTTGACGACCCCATCGGCCGTCTTGTTCCAGCCGGAAGATCCATCGGTCTTGCTGATACTGCCCTCGACCTTTCCGGACAAAGACTTGAGCTCAGGCTGACGGGTAATGTAACGAACAGTCCCCCCCAACGAACCCGATCCGTATAGCGTGCCTTGCGGTCCGCGCAGGATTTCGACCCGTTCGATATCCTTGATCAGGAAATTGGCGAAAATCGGCGTGCCGTTCACATAGGTCGAGACCGTTGGCACGGCGGACGTCTGAAAATCGCCGAGTGCCGAGCCATTGGTGTTCAGCCCGCGAATGGTGACCGCGCTGATCACGCCGGAATTCCGCGTGCCACGATCGACAACCGACGCGCCCGCCACTCCGCGCAGCATTTCCACCTGATCGGTAATGATCTTGTCCTCCAGATCCTCACCGCGGATCGCGGAAATATTGTAGGGCACCTTCAGGATGTTTTCCTTGCGCCCTTGCGCGGTCACCGTAATGGTCACCTTTTCTGAGTTCGCGGCGCTCTCCTTGGTGCTCTCGTCCTTCTTTGCGACGCCTTGGCTAAGGGCCGGGCTGGCATACCCGTACCCCATCAGAGCGACGGCGATTGCAGACGCCATGGTTTTTTGCTTGAACAGCGTGTGTGATTTCAATTTGATGCCTCCCCCAAGGTGGTGTTTCGATTTCGAACGCATCGTGCCTAAGTCTACGACCTGCAACCGAGTCCATGCCATGTATCAACGCGAGCCGCCATCAGTGCCTGTACCAAAGCGACTCGATGTCGCGGTTGGTACTTTCAGACATTTTTGTGCTGCTGAATAGCTCCACTCGGCGGTTTCTTGATGGAACCACTCCGAAATAGTTGGGCTGGCTGCCCGGCCCGGACCTTTCACCACGCCGATCCCGACGTATTTCTAGCCGCAATGCCTGACGCGGCGCGTGTCCGGGGATGGCGCAATTGGGAAAAGACGCTGGTCTTGGTCGCGCGAGTCGCGACAAGGCTCTCATGCCTGGCGCCAAGCCGCGCTACGAGACAATGCTTAAGCTACTCCGGGCTCTCGGCGTGACGCTCTCCGCTGCTCCGGTCCATTCGCGAGCAATTCACGGTTCCCCGCCTTAAGGCCCAATCGGGCGTTACAGGGGACGCCGCGATGTACCCCTGAACCAGTTGCTTGAAGCAGCGCACGCACTGGGTGGGCACCTTCATGCGGAAGCCCGCCGATTCCGCGCGTATCGTTGAGGGTCGGCAGGCGTTGTCACCTACCCGCTGTTCCTCAAACCTGCCGCGATACCGTTGATGGTCAGGTAGATGCTGCGCTGGACGCGCCCGTCGGTGGTGCCGGCGCGGTGGCGTTGCAGCAATTCGATCTGCAAATGGTTGAGCGGGTCGAGGTAGGGGAAACGGTTGCGGATCGAGCGCTTCAGTAGCGGGTTGCCTTCGAGCAGCACCTGCTGGCCGGTGATGGCCAGCAACGCGTCGATGGAAGCCTGCCATTCGGCCTTGAGGCGCGGGAAGATGGCATTGCGCAGGCCCTCGTCCTTGACCAGATGCGAATAACGCTCGGCGATGGCGATGTCGCTCTTGGCCAGCACCATGTCCATGTTCGACAGCAGGGTGCGAAAGAACCCCCATTCGCGGTTCATCTCGGCCAGCAGCGCCAGGCCCGCCTTGCCGTGGGCGGCGCGGTAGGCCGACACCGCCGCGCCGAAGCCGTACCAGCCGGGCAGCATCAGGCGGCATTGGGCCCAGGAAAACACCCAGGGAATGGCGCGCAGATCCTCGATGGCCGTGGTCTTCTTGCGCGACGCCGGGCGGCTGCCGATGTTCAGCGCGGTGATTTCGCTGAGCACCGTCGATTCCCAGAAATAGCGTTCGAATCCTTCCGTCTCATAAACCAGGTGACGGTAGGCCTTGAAGGCGTGGGCGGAAAGCTCCTCCATCGCCGCCAGGAATTCCCGGCGCGGATCGTCGTGTTGGTGCGGCAGCAGGGTGGCTTCGAGAGTGGCGGCGGCGAATATCTCCAGGTTGCGCCGGCCGAGTTCCGGATTGGCGTATTTCGAGGCGATCACTTCGCCCTGCTCGGTGATGCGGATGCCGCCCTGGACCGCACCCTGCGGCTGGGCCAGCACCGCCTGGTAGCTGGGACCGCCGCCGCGGCCGACCGAGCCGCCGCGCCCGTGGAACAGCCGCAAGCCGACGCCGTGCCGGCGCGTGACCGCGACCAGCGCCGTTTCGGCGCGGTACAGCGCCCAGCCGGAAGTGAGGAAGCCGCCGTCCTTGTTGCTGTCCGAATAGCCGAGCATCACTTCCTGGGCGCTTTCGCGGCCGTCGAGCAGGCGCCGGTAGAGCGGCAGGCCGAGCAGGGCGTCGATGATGCCGCCGCAGCGTTCCAGGTCGCCGATGGTCTCGAACAGCGGCACGATATTCACGTCGAGCGCGCCTTCGGCCGGGCGCAGCAGGCCGGCTTCCTTGAGCAGCAGGGCGACTTCGAGCAGGTCCGAGACCGCGTCGGTCTTGGAGATGACGACGTTCTCGATCGCCGCCCGGCCGTAGCGCTCATGGATGGCGCGCGCCGCGCGGAAGATTTCCAGTTCGCTGGCGGTCTCTTCCGAATAGCGGACGAAGGGCGAGGCCAGCAGGCGCGGCGTCGCCAGCTCTTCGAGGAGCAGGGCGATGCGCTGCGCCTCGTTCATGGCCAGGTAATCCGTGCCGGGGCGCGACGCCGACAGCAGCTCGGCCACGCTGCGGGCATGCACGTCGGAATTCTGGCGCAGGTCGAGCGGCGCCAGGTGGAAGCCGAAGATCGACACGGCGCGGCGCAGGCGGCGCAGCCGGCCGCGCGCCAGCAAGGTCGACCGGTGGGCCAGCAGCGAGCGATGCAGTACATCCAGCTCGGCCGCGAATTCGCCGGCGCTGACATAGGCTTCGGCGACACCGACAGCATGGCGTGGCGCCTCCAGGTCATCCAGCCTTTGCGCGGTGGCGGAGAGGCGGGCGTATAGGCCGGCGATGGCGCGGCGGTAGGGTTCGTCGTCGCGGTGCGGGTTATGGTCCGGCGAGCGTTCGGCGAGCGCCTTCAATTCGTCGGACACCTCGACCAGCAGTGTGGTCGCCGACAGGTCGGCGCCGAGCACGTGCAACTGTTCGAGGAAGTAGGTCAGCGCGCGCCGGCTCTGAGTGCGCATCGCCGCGGTCAGCACCGTCGCGGTGACAAAGGGATTGCCGTCGCGGTCGCCGCCGATCCAGGAGCCCGGACGCAGGAAGGGCCGCAGCTCGGCCTTCGTCCACCCCGGCACCGTCGCCGCCAGGTGGTCCTCCAGCGCGTTGTAGAGCCGCGGCAATTCGCGCAGGAAGGTGGTGTCGTAATAGCTCAGCGCATTGTTCACCTCGTCCATCACCGACAGTTTGGCTCGCCGCAGCATGCGCGTCTGCCACAGCGTCAGCACGGTGCGGCGTAGGGCTTCGTCGTGGACCGCGCGCTCTTCCGGTGTCAGCAGTGTGCGGTCGCGTTCTTCGAGGAGGCGGGCGACCTTCCATTGCGCGTCGAGGATGCTCTTGCGCTGGACTTCGGTGGGATGGGCGGTCAGCACCGGGCTGATGCGCGCGTCGGCGAAAAATTCCGCCAGGCGTGGCGCATCGATGCCGTTGGCCAGGGCGCGGGCAAGGGCATGGGCCAGGCTGCCCTCGCGCGGCGGCGAGCCGTCGCGGGCATGCGCCCGGGCGCGGCGGATGTGATGCTGGTCTTCGGCGATGTTGGCGAGGTGGGAGAAATAGCTGAAGGCGCGCACCACCTGGTTCACCTCGTCGCGGCTCAGCGCGTCGAGCAGGTCCGCCAACTCTCGCCGCGCCGCGCGATCGTCGTCGCGATGCAGGCGGATCGCCAATTGGCGCACCCGCTCGATGGTATCGAAGACGGCGTCGCCTTCCTGCTCGCGCAGGGTATCGCCGAGGATGCGTCCGAGCAGGCGAATGTCGTCGCGCAGGGGTTGGTCCTTGTCGTGGCTGTCGGCGTCGCTGGCGCGGGAATTCATGGCTGGCTTTCGGGCAATGGTTGCGGATGGATGGTCAGGATGCCGCGGAACGTATTCAGCGTCGGACCAGTCCAGGCCCGCGGCCCCGCCAGGGCTCGCCGAGCCAGCGCCCGGACAGGCAGGCATGCTAGAATCCACAGCCGTTGGCGTGGTTGATGCAGTGGCTGTTGCGTCGTAAGCGCACTGTATGCGCTACGCATTTGTGGCGTCAAGAATCTTCCCTTTCGGTCTGAGAGCCTGTGAGCAAAAATATCCCGGAACGTATCGTCATCGCCACGCGCGAATCGCGTCTGGCCCTGTGGCAAGCCGAGCATGTACGCAGCCTTCTGCAAGGATTATACCCAGCGAGCCGGGTGGAGTTGCGCGGCATGACCACGCGCGGCGACCAGATACTCGACCGCCCGCTCGCCAAGGTCGGCGGCAAGGGGCTGTTCGTCAAGGAACTCGAAACCGCCTTGCTCGACGGCAGCGCCGACATCGCCGTGCATTCGATGAAGGATGTGCCGATGCAATTGGAGGCGGAATTCGCCCTGGTCGCCATCGGGCCGCGCGAAGTGCCCCTCGATGCCTTTGTCTCCTCCAAGTATGCGAGCCTGGCCGACCTGCCGCCGGGCGCGGTGGTCGGCACTTCCAGCCTGCGCCGCGAAGCGCAACTGCATGCCAACTTCCCTTACCTGGCCGTCACCAGTCTGCGCGGCAACCTGGATACCCGGCTGCGCAAGCTCGACGGCGGGGAGTATGACGCGATCATTTTGGCGGCGGCGGGGCTGACCCGCCTCGGCCTGGGCGAGCGGATCCGCGCGGTGCTGCCGGCGGAGTTGTCGCTGCCGGCGGCCGGGCAGGGCGCGTTGGGCATCGAGGCGCTGGCCTCGCGCGCCGATGTCGCCGCCTGGCTGGCACCCCTGAACGATCCGGCCACGGCCGCTTGCGTGCGCGCCGAGCGCGCCGTGTCACGGGCGCTGGCCGGCAGTTGTGAAGTGCCTCTGGGCGCTTATGCGGTGGTGCAGGACGACGGGCAGCTGCGCCTGCGCGGTTTTGTCGCCACGCCTGACGGCCGGCGTTTTGCCCGCGCCGAGTTGATCGGCGCGGCCGCCGCTCCCGAAGCACTCGGCCTCCAGCTGGCTGCCGATTTGCGCGCCCAGGGGGCCATGGAAATTCTCGCCGCGTTGGGGTGATACGCATGGGCGTCCCCGACGGTGCGGCGCAGCAGCAGTCACAGCCCCATGCCATGGATGGGAAGTTGCCCTTGGCCGGCCGCCATATCGTGGTCACCCGTCCGGCGGAACAGGCCGGCCACCTGGCAGAGGCAATCAGGTCGGCGGGCGCGACCCCGGTGCTGTTTCCGGTGCTGGCGATTTACGACATCGACGATCGCCAGCCGCTGCTGGACATCGCCGCCCGCCTGGAGGCATTCGACCTGGCGGTATTCGTCAGCCCCAACGCCGTGAGCAAGACTCTCGGCATCATCGGCGGCCAGCGCCGCTGGCCCGCTCATCTGCGGGCGGCGGCCATGGGCCTGACCAGCGAGCGGGAACTGGCGCGTTTTGGTGTCACTGAAATCATCGCGCCGCGTCTGCGGTTCGACTCGGAAGCCTTGCTGGAGTTGCCCGAGCTACAGGAAATGGCCGGCAAGCGGGTCGTGGTGTTTCGCGGCGACAGCGGCCGCGACCTGCTGGGCGATACGCTGAGCGAGCGCGGCGCCACGGTCGAATATGTTACCTGCTACCGGCGCGGCAAGCCCGATCTTGATACCGGCCCCTTGCTGCGGCTGTGGGCCGGCCGGCAGCTCGATGCCGTCCTCGTCACCAGCAGCGAAGGGCTGCGTAATCTCGCCGAGATGCTCGGCGAGGCCGGCCGGGAAATGCTGAAGGGCACGCCGCTGTTCGCGCCGCATGCGCGCATCGCCGCGGCCGCACGCCAACTGGGTTTGCGCCGGGTGGTGCCGACTGCTGCGGGAGACGAGGGGCTGATGGCAGGACTGATAAAATACTTCTCTTCGCCTGACGACGGCAGGCATCCCGCAGAAGCTGCTCAAGGCGCACATTCCCACGCAGACCCCCACGCATACCCCGACCATGGAAGCTGAAGATCCATCCCTGCCGGTCCCCGAACCGCCGCCACCCGCCTGGAAACGCTCGCTGGCTGCATTCAGGCGCCCGGCGGTGCTGCTGGCCACGCTCGCTTTGCTGCTGCTCGGCTGGCAGTGGCTGGAGACGCGTGCACGGTTGGCCGACTTGCAGCAGGAGTTGGCCAAAAGACTGGCCGAGGGCGATGCGGTAGCGAAGGAAAGCCGCAGCCTGGCGAGGCAGAACCAGGAACTGCTGCAAGCACTCACCGCCAAGACCGGCGTGCTGGAAGCCAAGCAGGCCGAGACGCAGAGCCAACAACTGGCGCTCGAAAGCATGTACCAGGAGCTGTCGCGCAGCCGCGACGAACGCGTGCTGGCGGAAATCGACCAGGCGGTGGCGATTGCCGGGCAACAACTGCAATTGACCGGCAACGTCGAGGCGGTGCTGATCGCCCTACAGGGTATCGACGCGCGTCTGGCGCGCACCGGCCAGGCGCGCCTGTTACCGCTGCGCAAACTGATCAACCGCGACATCGACCGGCTCAAAGCCCTGCCGCTGGCGGACGTGCCGGGCATTGCGCTGAAACTGGAAGGCGTAATCGGTGCAGTGGACAACCTGCCGCTGGCCTACGAGCAGCGTACCCGCCCGGAGCCGGCGGCCGGGCCCAAGGCCGGCGGCAATGCCAAGTCAACGCCGAACGAGATGGGCGTCCTGGAAAAATTCGGCCGCGACCTGTGGGCCGAGGCGAAGCAGCTGATCCGTGTCGAGCGCATCGACCACCCCGAACCGGCCTTGCTGGCCCCTACCCAGGTTTTCTTTCTGCGTGAGAACCTCAAACTGCGCCTGATCGATGCCCGCCTGGCGTTGCTACAGCGCGATGGCCGCATGTATCGCGACGACTTGCGCCACGCCCGCGACTTGCTCGAACGTTATTTCGACACCCATGAGAAGGCTGTCGGCAGTGCCATCGCCACGCTGAAGAGTCTTTCCGCGGCCGAACTGAGCCTGGAACTGCCGAGCCTCAACGAGACGCTGGGCAGCATCCGCAACTTCAAGGTGGGACTGGACCGGGAGCCCCCATCATCCGGCGCTCGTCCCAGGGCGAGTGGCGTGTCGATCTCACCGGCCACGGCCGGAGCTCCGCGCTGATGCGCACCTTGCTGTGGTTGTTGACCCTGGCCGCGCTGGCCGTGGGCCTGGCGCTGGCGGCGCGCTACAACGACGGCTACGTGCTGCTGGTATTGCCGCCGTGGCGTATCGAGCTTTCGCTGAACCTGTTGATCCTGCTGCAGTTGGTGGCGTTCACGGTGCTCTATCTGCTTCTCAGGGTGGTTTCACATACCCTGGGTTTGCCGCAAGCGGTGCGTGAGTACCGAGCCCGGCGGCGGCGCGGACAGGCCGAGCGGGCCCTGGGCGACGCCGTGCGCTTCAGTTTCGAAGGCCGCTACGGCCACGCCTTGAAGAGCGCCGCCAGCGCCCATGCGGCGGGCTACGCGCCGGCCCTGGCGGCGCTGGTTGCGGCTCGCGCCGCGCACGCGCTGCGCGATCCGGAGCGCGAAGGCGAATGGCTGCGCCGTGCCGCCCAGCATGAATTGGCCGACGGCTCGACCCGCAACGCGCGCCTGATGACCGACGCCGAACTCAATCTCGATGCGCATCGCCCCGCCGAGGCGCTGGGTGCGCTGGACGTGCTGGCGGCGGGCGGGCAGCGCCATATCGCGGCGCTGCGCTTGGCATTGCGCGCCCAACAGGCGCTGGGCGACTGGCGCGAAGTGCTGCGCCTGGTGCGCCAGCTAGAAAAATATCGCGCCCTGAGCGCCGGGCAGGCTGCGCCGCTGAGGATGCGCGCCTATCAGGAGGTGCTGCGTGCGCTCAGTCTCGACGCCGGGGCGCTGATCAATTACTGGCGCGAGATTCCCGCCGCGGAACGCCATGCGCCACGCCTCGTGGCCGAGGCGGCACGCCTGTTGATCGCGGCGGAGGATTGCCAGAACGCGCAACGCATCATCGAAGATGCCCTCGAAGAGGAATGGGATTCGTCGCTGCTGGCGGTGTATGCCGAGTGCCGCAAGGGCGACGTGCTTGGCCGCATCGCCCAGGCCGAGGACTGGCTCAAGCAGCAGCCGCGCGATGCGCAGTTGTTGCTGGCGCTGGGCCGCCTGTGCCGGCAGCAGCAACTGTGGGGCAAGGCGCAGAGCTACCTGGAAGCCTCGCTATCGATCGAGCCGAACCGCCTGGCTCATCTGGAACTGGGAGAACTGTTCGACCGTCTCGACCGAACAGAACAAGCCAATCGGCATTACCGCGCGGCGGCGGGAATGTAGCAACGCACCAGACTCACCATTGGCAACCCTTATCCCGCACCGTGTCGTAGAGCAACGCCGGAATCGCGAATAGTCCCGCAGGCGCGTAAGCCGTTTTGCAGTCGGGGCGCAGCGCCTTGGCGATCGGCCGGGTGAGAGGCGTGTCGCTTTCCAGGATGGGAGTAGGCAGTGTCTGGCCGAGATTCTGCGGGGCAACGGGCGGAGCCTTGCGTCCGCGTCGTTCCAGGTCGCGGGCCTGTTGCCGCAGGGCATCGAGATCGAATTGCGGCGCTCCGGTTGTCGGCGGCGGGGCGGTTTGATTTGTTTCCAGCGGGTCAGGCGGTTGTGCTTCGGCGGACAAGGGCGCGACCGGCGCTGCGCCAGTTGCACTACGGCGCGCCGTCGCAGGTTGAGCGCTGGACGGCATGGGTCGAAGGAAAGCCACGGCGAGGGATGACGCGGGTTTCCCCGCATCGAAAGCCTCATGCGGCATGGGGCGAAAATCCAGGCAGGCCAGCAGGATTCCGTGTAGTGCCAGCGACCCCGCCAGCGCGATGCCGGCTCTGCTACGGGCGGTGGGAGTTACTGCGGCCACAATGGCGCGGTTCAGACCCAGTCGCGCGGCGCAAGAAATTCGGTGTAGAGCTTTTCTTCCTCGCTGCCCGGCTCGGGGTGCCAGTCGTAACGCCACTTCACCAGCGGCGGCAGGGACATCAGGATGGATTCGGTGCGGCCGCCCGATTGCAGGCCGAACAGCGTGCCGCGGTCCCAAACAAGATTGAATTCGACATAGCGGCCGCGCCGGTAGGCCTGGAAATCCCGTTCGCGCTCGCCGTAGGCCAAGTCCTTGCGGCGTTCCAGCAGTGGCAGGTAGGCGGCCAGGAAACTATCGCCGACGCTCCGAGTCAGGGCGAAGCAGCGCTCGAAGCCGCCTTCGCCATCGTCATTCAAGTCGTCGTAGAAAATCCCGCCGATGCCGCGCGGTTCGTTGCGGTGCTTCAGGAAAAAATAGCGGTCGCACCATTGCTTGTAGCGGCCATGCAGGTCGGGTCCGAATGGCGCCAGCGCTTGTTTGCAGGTGGAGTGGAAGTGGCGCGCATCTTCCTCGAATCCATAATATGGCGTCAGGTCCATGCCACCACCGAACCACCATACTGGATTCTCGCCGGATTTTGTGGCGACGAAGCAACGCACGTTCATGTGGCTGGTCGGGCAATAGGGATTGCGCGGATGCAGCACCAGCGACACGCCCAGCGCCTCCCAGGCGCGGCCGGCGAGTTCCGGACGGTGCGCGGTGGCGGAGGCCGGCAAGGCGTCGCCGATGACATGGGAAAAATTGACGCCACCGCGTTCGAAGAGCTTGCCTTCCTCGATCAGGCGGGAAATTCCGCCGCCGCCTTGCGGCCTGTCCCAGGCATCGCGGCGGAAAGCCTGGCCGTCGACGTCTTCCAGCGCCGCGACGATGCGATTCTGTAGTCCGGTCAGGTATTCCTTGACGGGGCCGGTGTCCATGGCGGACGTCGAGGTCACTAAGGCAGCGTGATCTGGCCGCGGCCGAGGTCGACGACCCGGCCGCCGACCTGGATCGCGTCGTCGGCGCCGAGCGTCAGTTTTAGGACGCAGGGGCGTCCGATCTGGTCACCCTGGTGCAACGTCCATGCCAGCGGACCTTTGCGGCCTGTGGCCAGCAGATAGCCGCCGAGATTGGCGCAGGCCGAACCGGTGCCGGGATCTTCGAGGACGCTGCCGTGCTTGTCGAAAAAGAAGCGCACCTGCGCTTCTTGCGCGCCGCTGCTGGCCCAGACATAGGCGAGGACGCGCTTGCCGTTGTTGCAGTAGCGCTGCATCAGCGCGGCATCCGGCTGACAGCGTCGCACCGCCCCAGCGGAAGTGAGCGGGATGACCAGTTGATCGCTGCCGGTGTTCACCCACAGCGACGTTGCGCCGATGTCGTGTTCGTTCAAGCCCAATGCCTGTGCCAGTTCGGCGCGGGAGGAGTGCGGGACGTTGGTTGTCGGCGCCGCCGCGGTCAGGGTCCAGACGCCATCCGCCAAGTTGACCGGGATGAGGCCGGCTTGCATCTCCAGGGTGAGCTGCTCGCCACAGTTTTTGAGGCTCTGCACCACCTGGGCGGTTCCCAGCGTGGGGTGGCCGGCAAAGGGCATCTCGAAGGTCGGCGTGAAGATGCGCACGCGCGCCGTGGCAGTCGCAGACGGCAGGATGAATGTGGTTTCGGAGAGGTTGAACTGCAAGGCCAGCGCCTGCATGGTCGCGTCGTCCATGCCGACAGCATCTTCGAACACCGCCAGCGGGTTGCCGCCGAGTGGCGTTTCGGCGAAGACGTTGAGGATGCGAAATGAGTACTGTGGCATGGCAGTCGCGCCGGAGGGCTACTGCTCAGCGCTGGACGACGGCGCGATAGCCGATGTCGCGGCGCAACTGCATGCCGTCGAAGCGGATAGGCTCGGCGACTTCATAGGCACGCTTCTGCGCGGCGCGGACATTGTCGCCCAGGGCGGTGACGCAGAGCACGCGACCGCCGCTGACCACGACATCGTCGCCTTGCTGCGCGGTTCCGGCATGAAAGACATGGCTGTCTTCGGTGGCATTCGGCAGACCTTGCAGGATGTCGCCCCTGCGCGGTGTTTCAGGGTATCCCGCGGCAGCCATCACCACGCCCAGCGCCACGCGCCGGTCCCACTCGGCTTCGACGCTGTCGAGACGGCCATCGATGCCGGCGTCGACCAGTTCCACCAGGTCGCTCTTGAGACGCATGAGGATCGGCTGAGTCTCCGGGTCACCCAGACGGCAGTTGAATTCCACCACCTTGACCGAGCCGTCGGCGAGGATCATCAGGCCGGCATACAGGAAGCCGGTATAGGTGATGCCGTCCCTGGCCATACCGTTGAGGGTGGGCATAATCACTTCGCGCATGACGCTGGCGTGCACCCGCGGCGTCACCACCGGTGCCGGGGAATAGGCGCCCATGCCGCCGGTGTTGGGGCCGCGGTCGCCGTCCTGGAGGCGCTTGTGGTCCTGGCTGGTCGCCAGCGGCAGGGCGTGCAGTCCGTCGGCCATGACGATGAAGCTGGCTTCCTCGCCATCGAGGAACTCTTCGATGACGACGCGTGCTCCGGCATCGCCCAGCTTGTTGTCGAGCAGCATGTCGTCGATGGCGCCGTGCGCTTCGGCCAGCGACATAGCCACCACCACCCCCTTGCCGGCGGCCAGGCCGTCGGCCTTGATGACGATAGGTGCACCCTGGTCATTCACATAGGCGTGAGCCTGGGCGGCGTCAGAAAAGGTGGAGAATTTCGCCGTCGGGATGCCGTGCCGGGCCATGAAGCGCTTGGCGAAATCCTTGGAGCTTTCCAGTTGTGCCGCCGCGCGCGTCGGGCCGAATATCCGCAGGCCGGCGGCGCGAAATGCGTCCACCACGCCTGCCGCCAGCGGCGCTTCGGGTCCGACGACGGTGGCGTAGATCTTTTCCGCCCGGGCGTAGGCGACCAGGTCCGGAATGGCCGTCAACGGCAGATTCTCAACGCCATCCTCCAGCGCCGTGCCCGCGTTGCCTGGCGCCACCATGACCTTCTGCACCCGCGGCGACTGGGCCAGACGCCAGGCCAGCGCATGTTCGCGTCCGCCGGAACCGATGACGAGTAATTTCATTGTGCCTCCGCCGGTTGGATCAGTGCCGGAAATGCCTGAAGCCGGTGTACACCATGGCAATGCCGTGCTCGTCCGCAGCGGCGATGACTTCCGCATCGCGCACCGAGCCACCCGGCTGGATTACCGCGGTGGCACCGGCCTTGGCGAGCACATCGAGGCCATCGCGAAAGGGGAAGAAGGCGTCCGACGCGGCCACCGATCCGACGACCGTCAGACCGTTGTTTTCCGCCTTGATGGCGGCGATGCGCGCCGAATCGACGCGGCTCATCTGGCCGGCACCGACGCCCACCGTCATGCCGTCCTTGCAATACACAATGGCGTTGGATTTGACGTACTTGGCGACGCGCCAGGCGAATAGCAGGTCGTGCACTTCCTGCTCGGTCGGGGCGCGCTTGGTTACCGTCTTCAGGTCGGACTGGCCGATGCGCGCGATGTCGGCGGTCTGCACCAGCAGGCCGCCACCGACGCGTTTGAAGTCGAACTGGGACGCAAGCTTGCCTGCCTGGTGCGGCAGGGGCACCAGCAACACGCGCAGATTCTGCTTGGCGGCGAAGACGGCACGCGCCTCGTCGGCAATTTCCGGCGCGATGATGACTTCGGCAAACTGGCTGGAAATCGCCTCGGCAGCAGCCTTGTCGATGGCGACGTTGAGGGCGATGATGCCGCCGAAGGCCGAGGTCGGGTCGGTCTTGAAGGCCTTGCGATAGGCTTCCTCGGCGCTCGCCGCGACTGCCACACCGCATGGGTTGGCATGCTTGACGATGACGCAAGTGGCGGCGCCGCCGTCGAACGCCTTGACGCATTCCCAGGCGGCGTCGGCGTCGGCGATATTGTTGTAGGAGAGTTCCTTGCCCTGCAACTGGGTGTAGTTGGCGATGCAACCGGATACGGATTCGTTCGCCAGAGCCTGCTCGCGATAGAAGGCCGCCTGCTGATGCGGGTTCTCGCCGTAGCGCAAGGTGTCGACCTTGTCGAAGGCCAGTTGCAGGCGCTCGGGGAAAATACCGCGCTGATTTTCGGCGTCGAGGCTGGTGAGGTAATTGGCGATGGCGGAGTCGTAGCGTGCGGTATGGGTGAAGGCCTTCTTCGCCAGGGCGAAGCGGGTCGGGTAGGACAATTCGCACGATTCGCCGCTGGCCTGGAGCTCGGCGATAATCCCCGCGTAATCGTCCGGGTCGGTGACGACGGCCACGCCGCCCTGTTCGTTGCCGTGGTTCTTGGCGGCCGCGCGCACCATTGTCGGGCCGCCGATGTCGATGTTCTCGATGGCGTCGGCAAGCGTGCAGTCATGCTTGGCGATGGCTTGCTGGAAGGGGTAGAGATTCACCACCACCAGGTCGATGCGGGGAATATTGTGGGCCGCCATTGTCGCCAGGTGTTCGGGCAGGTCGCGGCGCCCGAGTATGCCGCCGTGCACCTTGGGGTGCAGGGTCTTGACCCGGCCGTCGAGCATCTCGGGAAAGCCGGTGTAGTCGGAGACTTCGGTGACGGCCAGGCCGGCGTCGCGTAGCAGCTTGGCGGTGCCGCCGGTGGATAGCAGCTTGATGCCAAGGGCGTGCAGGGCACGAGCAAAGTCGACGGTGCCGCGTTTGTCGGAGACGCTGATCAGGGCTTGTTCAAGTTTCATTTTTTCTCTGTGGAAGAGTCGGGGGAGGAATCTGTTGCAGCGGATGTTCGAGCCGGCGATCCCCTGCGATGGCTGCCTGTCAAAGCAGCTCGTACTCGTTCAATTTTCGTCGCAGCGTGTTGCGGTTGATGCCGAGCATTTCCGCGGCGACAGTCTGGTTGCCGTCGGCATGGCGCATGACGGTTTCGAGCATGGATTGTTCGACGTTTTTCAACACCATTTCGTAGATCGCGCACGGCGTCTCGCCATCGAGGTCGCGGAAGTAGCGATTGAGGGTGCGCCGGACGCAGTCGGCGATTTCATTGGTGCTCATGCGGCAAGCGACTCCTCGTAGGTTGAATGGTCATTGGCGGCGACATTCCGGTGGTCGTAACCCAGAAAGAATTCCGCGGCGGCGGCAAGTTGCGCCTCGACGCCTTCGAGCTGGTTCATGGCGTGCCTGAAGTGCGCCGCACCCGTCAGACCCTTGGTGTACCAGGAGATGTGTTTTCGCGCGATCTTGACGCCGGTCTGTTCCCCATAGAAAGCATACAGGTCGGCCAGGTGGCCGCGCAGGATTTGATGAATCTCGACCGCGCTCGGTGCCGGCAGCAACTGACCGCAGGCCAGGTAATGCTCGATCTCGCGGAATATCCACGGCCGGCCCTGGGCTGCGCGGCCGATCATGATGCCGTCGGCCCCCGTGTAATCCAGAACGAACTTGGCCTTCTGCGGCGTGGTGATGTCGCCGTTGGCGATCACCGGAATATTCACCTGCGACTTGACCAGGGCGATGGTGTCGTATTCCGCGCAGCCTTGATACTGGTCGGCGCGCGTGCGTCCGTGGATGGCGATGGCGCGGATGCCGCTGTTCTCGGCGATGTGCGCGATGCTCGGTGCGTTCTTGTGGTCGCGGTTCCAGCCGGTGCGGAACTTGAGCGTCACCGGCGTGTTGGGCACGGCATTGACGACGGCTTCGAGAATTCTCGCCACCAGCGGCTCGTCCTGCATCAGCGCCGATCCGGCCAGGACGTTGCAGACTTTCTTGGCCGGGCAACCCATGTTGATATCGATCAACTGCGCGCCATGGTCGACGTTGTGTCGAGCCGCGTCGGCCATCATGCGCGGATCGGCGCCGGCGATCTGCACCGAAATCGGATCCACTTCACCCACATGGTTGGCGCGGCGCAGCGTCTTGGCACTGCCGTAGAGCAAGGAGTTGGAAGTGACCATCTCCGACACCGCCAGCCCCGCGCCCAGCTGTTTGCACAACTGGCGGAACGGCCGATCGGTTACCCCGGCCATGGGCGCGACGAACAGATTGTTGCGAAGCTGAAAGCCGAGAAAGTCCATGGCCAAAAGCGAAACGGGAAGGCGCGGATTCTACTCCAGTCCGCCTAAAAATTGTGCAGGTGAGCGTGGCCGCCTTCCTGTTTCCCGGTGCGAAGTGTTTGGCGACGCAACGAACGCCCGATCGGTTAGAGGTCCGCGGTAGTACTCAGTCAAAGCGCGATACGTGCCGCAAGCTCCCGCAGGGCGTCCAGGCCGGGCTCTTTTCTCGGCCAAGTGAGGGTTACGCCGTCGTCCGTGTGGCGGGGCAGGACATGGAGATGCAGGTGCGGCACCGTCTGCCAGCCCGCCGCCTTGTTCGCCTGGAGGATCGTAAAGCCGTCCGGATGGAAGGCCTCGTCGACGGCCTTGGCGATCCGCGCCGCCGCGCCCATCAGGGCGGACAGCGTTGCGTCGTCCGCGTCGAGCAGGGTCTCGTACGGCCGCCTGGACGCGACGATCACATGGCCGGGGTTCACTTGGCCGGCGTCCATGAAGGCGAAGACGTGCTCGTCCTCGTAGACCTTGGCGCAAGGAATTTCACCCGCGATGATTTTCGAGAAGACGGTATCGGCCATGTTTATGTTCCTTTCGATGTGCGCGTTTGGTGGTCATTCGGGAAGCATACGTGACGGTTCCGGAAGAAGATGGGGTCCGCCGTGACTGCCTCCTACAACTACCAGGCACGCGCCCCGAACAGCATGCGCCGCGCGACGAAGGAGCGCACTGGCGGCAGCAGGTCAAGGGCGAGCAGGCCGAGGCCGCGGGCGTGGCGCAGCAGCGGATCGTTGCTGCCGAAGACGCGGATCAGGGAGTCGGTGAAACCGATGACGCCGCCCCGGTCGAGGCGGCGTGCGTGCGCGTAGCGGTCCAGCACGGCCAGGTCGCCGGGGTCGCCAGCGTCGGCCAGAGTGCGCGCCAGCTCCCAGACATCGCGCAGCGCCAGATTGAAACCCTGGCCGGCCACCGGGTGCAGGGTTTGCGCCGCGTTGCCGAGCCAGACCGAGCGCGGGCCGATGGGAGAATTGCGGTAGCGCAGGACGAGCGGGAAGACGTGGCGTGGCGAAACGGCCGCGAATGCCAGGCGGTTGCCGAAGTGTTCCTGAAGGCGCGCCAGGAATTCGGCGTCGGGCAGGGCCGCGAGCACCGCCGCTTCCGCGGACGGGCAGGTGTAGACCACCGCCAGTTCGAGGCCGAAGGGCAACAGCGCCAACGGCCCTTGCGCGGTGAAGCGCTCGTAGGCGAGATTGCGATGCGGGGCCGTCGGCGTGGCGGTGCAGATCACGGCTTGTTGGCCGTAGTCGCGGGTCACCGTGGCTGCATCGCCGCTTGGTTGAATGGCGCCTTCGGCATAGACGACGAGGCGGGCGGGGACGGACGCCTTTCCGTCGTCGGTGTGCAGGCGGACTTCGTCCGCGAAACTGTCGACTCTTTCGACGCGGGTTTCGGCGCGGAAGGGAATTCGCGTTGCCGCCAGCGCGTCATCGAGCGCCGCGCCGATGCTGGCTGCCGCCGCGACATAGCCGAGCGCCGGAACACCTTCTTCGTGGGCCGTCAGCCGGGTGCGGCCGAGTCCGCCACGCTGTGAGATATGTATGGTGTCGATCCGGGTGGCGGCGATTTGTGGCCAGACGCCGAGCCATTCAAGGATCTGGCGCGAGCCGTGCGATAGAGCGAGGATGCGCTTGTCATTCCCTGCGGCACCGCGCGGTCTGGCGTCGAAGACTTGCGCGGCGGTGCCGTGCCTGGCCAGCGCCAGTGCAAGTGCCATGCCCGCCGGACCACCTCCGACGATGGCAATCGGTGGGTTGCCATCGTCGGCGCTAACCACGATTCCCGTCCGCCATCAACGCCTCGATATCGGCGATCGTCTTGGGCGCCTCATGGGTGATGATGTCGCAGCCGGACCGGGTGACCAGTGCATCGTCCTCGATGCGCACGGCGATATCATGGAAAGCCGCCGGCACATCAGCGGCGGCGCGGATGTAGCAGCCGGGCTCGACGGTCAGCATCATGCCGGGCTTCAACGGCTGCCATGTTTCCCCGTTCTTGTAAGGCCCGGCGTCATGCACGTCGAGGCCGAGCCAGTGGCCGGTGCGGTGCATGTAGAAGCGTTTGTAGGCTTCGGATTCGATCACGCCGTCGAGCGATCCATGCAGCAGCTTCAAATCGAGCATGCCCTGGGCCAGCACCCTGACCGCCGCCGTATGCGGATCGAGAAAAGTCGCTGCCGGCTTGATGGCTGCAATGGCGGCGGTTTGTGCGTCGAGCACCAGGCTGTAGACGTCCGCTTGTGGCCCGCTGAAGCGGCCGTTCACCGGCAAGGTCCGAGTGATGTCGGCGGCATAGCTGTCGAGTTCCCCGCCGGCGTCGATCAGCACCAGCTCGCCATCCCGTAGCGGTTGGTCATTCACCACATAGTGCAAGGTGCAGGCATTGGCGCCTCCGGCGACTATGCTCGAATAGGCGGATGCCTGGCAGCCGCGGATGCGAAATTCATGCAACAGTTCCGCTTCGATCTCATATTCGTGGCGTCCCGGCCGGATGGCGCGCATCGCCCGTCGATGCGCAGCCGCGGAGATGGTCGCGGCGCGGCGCATGATGGCGATCTCGGCTCCGTCCTTGACCAGGCGCATGCTGTCGAGGGTGGCCCGCACATCGCGTATCTCCGTCGGGGCATGCTTGCCGGCGCGTTCCTGGGCACGCACAGCGTTCAGCGCGGCGGTGATGCGGGCGTCCCAGCCGGACTCCTGGCCCAGGGAAAACCACAGGGTCGGCTGGTCG
>JBAYJH010000022.1:0-29255 GCA_041665185.1 Sterolibacterium sp. | reverse complement strand
GCTTGCGGGGTTCGCCTGCTCGAGGGCGAAGTCAATCCGCCGACGCTCGCCGAACACTTGAAGCTGACCCCGGAGGAGCGCGAGTCCGGGATGCGCCTGGCCTGCCAGTTGCGGCTCCGGGGCGACGCGGAAATCCTGCTCGATCATCCTGCACCTCCATCGGAATGGCGAAGCATCCCGGCGGAAGACCTGATGCCGCTGGACGCCGCGCGGCCCGAACTAGAGCGGCATATCTACGGCGTGGCGGTGGATCTGGGCACCACCCACATCCGCATCGCGCTGTGGGATCGCCGACACGGGCGGCGCATCGCCACGCGCCGCGGCCTAAATCCCCAATATCCGTTCGGCGCCGATGTGCTGAACCGGCTCGCCGCCGCTCGCGGCCGTCCGGAGCGTGCCCGCGAGATGGCGAAGCTGGCGCGCACCGCCATCGTCCAGGCGGTGCGCGACATCCTGGCGCGCGATGTCGGCGAGGTCACGCCGATGCTGGCGCAGATCGGCCGCGTGCTGATCGTCGGCAATACCGCGATGCTGGCCTTGCTCAGCGGACGGGGCAGCGAGGAATTGGTCAACCCGGACAACTGGCAGCGCGCCATCGACTGCCGTCCCGCCGCTGGCGACGCCGCCGCCTGGCAGGCCGAGTGGTACATGCCGAACGCGGAAGTGCTAGTGGCCCCGGCCGTGGCGGGCTTCATCGGCTCCGACCTGGTGGCCGACCTGATCGCCACCGGCCTCACCGAAGGGCCGGCGGGATCGCTGCTCGTCGACCTGGGCACCAACACCGAGATTGCGCTGTGGGACGGCAATCGCCTGCACCTGACGGCGGTACCCGGCGGCCCGGCCTTCGAGGGCGTGGGGATCCGCCACGGTATGCCCGCAGAGGCGGGAGCGATTTGCCGGGTGGCACGCCGCGAGGGATGCCGAGACGGTGGTGGCGGCTTCGAGTTAACCATGATCGGCGGCGCCGCGCCGCGTGGATTGTGCGGCTCCGGCTTGGTCGACGGCATCGCCCTGATGCTGGCGGACGGCACCCTGAAACCCTCCGGCCGGTTTGCGGTGCGGCCCCCGGCGGACGGCTTTCGTCTCGACCCGGCCAACCCGCGCAGCGGCATCACCGGTGGCGATGTCGATGCCTTCCAGCGCGCCAAGGCCGCCACCGCGGCGGCGATGGCGGAGCTGCTCACGCTGGCCGGCATGGACTGGCCGGACCTGCGGCGCCTTTGCGTCTGCGGCGCCTTCGGCCGCACCCTGGACATAGCCAACGCCCAACGGGTGGGCTTGCTGCCGCCCCTGGCTCCTGCCGGCATCGAGCTGGTCGCGGACGCCACGCTCGCCGGCTGCGAACAGGGGCTGCTTTCCGCCGATCCCGCGGCGCTTTTCCAGGGATATTCCGGCAAGACCGTAACGAAGAACCTATCCTTGATAGAGAGCTACGAAGACCGCTTCATCGACCATCTCCGCCTGTGTCCCATTCCATCCCTTCAGCGATAGGAGAAACCATGTTAGACGACATCATCAAGGCATACAACGAAGCGGTCTTCGAGACCGACAAGGAGAGCGCCCTGGCGGTGGTCGACGACGCCCTGGCGCGCGGCATCAGCGCCGAAGATGTGGTCTTCAAGGTGGTCATCCCGGCGGTCGAGGAAATGATGGCCGAGATCACCAAGGATCCGGATGCCAATCTGGCGCAGCACTTCATGACCGCGCAGATCGCCTCGGAAGTCACCGAGCGCATGCTGGCGAAATTCCAGCACCCGCCGCAGATCCTCGGCCGCGTGGTGATCGGCACCGCCTTCGGCGACCTGCATTCGCTCGGCAAGCGCATCGTCTCCGGCTGCCTGCGCGCCCTGATGGTGGACGTCGAGGACGTCGGTGTGAATGTCCCGGCGGCGCGTTTCGTCGATGCCGCCATGACCCGGGATGCGCAGGTGATCGCCATCTCCACCATGATGGTGCACACCGCCACCGGCGAGCATGGTTGCCGCGAGGTGCGGCGGATATTGAAGGAGCGCGGCGTCGAACACCGCTTCCGCATCGCCGTCGGCGGCGCGCCCTACCGTTTCGACGGCGAGTTGTACAAGACGGTCGGCGCCGACGCCTGGGCGCCGGACGGGGTGACCGCCGCCAGGGTGATCATCGACCTGATCAGGGAGGTCAAATCAGGCACCGACTGCCGAGCCGCCTCAAAGGCAGTGCCAGCCAATAACCCGGAGCCGCGTAGCGGCGAACCGTCGTCACCCTCGCCCTTGGGGCGGGGGATGGGGGGTGGGCAGTTATGACTCCGCTTGAGATTCTTGTCGCCGCCATCACCGGCGATCCGGCCCCGCGCATTCCCATATTTTGCAACCTGCTCGACCAGGGCGCGCGCGAATTGGGCCTGTCGCAGCAAGCCTATTACTCCGATGGCGAGCACGTCGCCGCCGGCCAATTGCGCATGCGTGCCCGCTACGGTTACGACAATGTCTGGAGCCTGTTCTACGTCGGCAAGGAAGCCGAACTGCTGGGCTGCAAGAACATCCTCTACGCCGATGACGGTTCGCCCAATGTCGCCGACCATGTCATCAAGAACTACGACGACATCGCCAGGCTGGAAGTGCCGAAGGACATCACCGCCCATCCGGCGTGGACCGAGATCGCGATCTGCATGAACATCCTGCGCCAGGAGGTCGGCGCGACCCACCCGATCTGCGCCTACCTGACCGCGTCCACCACGCTGCCGGCCATCCTGATGGGCATGGAAAAATGGATGGAGCTGCTGCTCTCCGGCCCGGCCGACGTGCGCGACGAACTGCTGAAGAAGTGCTGCGACTTCTACCAGAAGGAAGCCGCTGCCTATCGCGCGGCCGGGGCCAACGTGCTGGTGTATTCCACGCCCTTCGGCTCGACTTCGTTCGTCGGCAAGAAGCGCTGGCGCGAGTTTTCCCTGCCCTGGATGCAGCGCGACCTGTCGCCGGGCGGCACCGGCGGCGTCGTCTATTACTGCGGCATGGCGCCCTTCAACGACGTCATCGCGCCGGTCAGGGATGAGCTGGGCATCGGCGTCTATTACATCAGCCCGCTCGCCGATCTCGCCGAGGCCAAGGCGCTGATCGGGCATGGCGGGTTGACCTGCGGCGTCATCGACGACATCAAGTTGATCCACTGGACGCCGGAGGAGACCCGCGCCGAGGTGAAGCGGATATGCGACATCGGCAGGCCCGGCGGCCACTTCCTTTTCGGCACCGGGGTGATGCCGATGGCGGTGCCCGAGGCCAACATCCGCGCCATGCTGACCGCGGCTTTCGAGTACGGGAGCACGCCATGAACCTGCCGGTGGTGCCGCTTGCTCAGGACAGGCCGCTCGCCCTGGTGGGCTGCGGCATCCTGCACAAGGAGGTGGATTTCCTGGTCAAAAAAAACGGCTGGCCTGTCGAGACCCATTTCCTCGTCTCCTCTTTGCACAACTACCTCAACAAGCTCGGCAGCGAGTTGAACGCGGCGCTGGATGGCGAGGAAAGCCGGGGGCGCGACAGCATCGTCTTCTACGGCGCCTGCCACCCGCGCATGGACGACTTCCTGGCACGCCATCGCACCCTGCGCACCCAGGGACAGAACTGCATCGTCATGCTGCTAGGCTACGACAAGTTCATGGAGGAACTAGGCAAGGGCGCCTACTTCCTGCTGGAGGACTGGGCAGTGACCTGGGAGCCGATGATTACCGCGGCCTTCGGCAAGAATCTGGCGGTGGTGCGGGAGATATTCCACAGCAGCCACAAATACTTTATGGCCCTGCGCACGCCCTGCTCCGGCGATTTCACCGCCGCCGCCGAGGCCGCCGCCAACTTCGTGGACCTCCCCCTGGTGTGGGCGGATGCGTCGCTGGATCACCTGGAGTCGGTGCTGGCGGAGGCCATCGCCCGCAAGGAGAGAGGGGAGCAGTGAGCCAGATCGTCAACGTCGCGCTCGACAAGCGATCGTGAACAGCGTGGACCATCCTCCGACCGTCGAAGAACTGGCGCATCTACAGGCGCGGGTGCGCAAGCTGGCGGACGAGAAGTCCTATCTGCAACTGGTGATCCGCCTGATTGAGCAGCTCAACCCGCTGCCGGGCATCGAGGACATGGTGTCGGGCATGCTGAGCAGCATCATCGAAACCATAGGCGGCACCAACATCAAGCTGTACTACTGGATCGAGGATGAGCTGCACTACGCCGACTTCGCCGGCGAGAGAAAGATCCTCCCTGCGATCGACGATCCGCTGGTGGCCGACGTCTGCGAACGCAGGGAATTCATGGAGCAGCCGATGGAGACGGGCGACAGCCTGATGCAAGGGGGCGTGAGCCCCGGCGCCTGGACGTGGATATTCCCGCTGGTCGTCGGCGATGCGCTGGTCGGCGCCATCAAGCTCGAAAACCTGCATGTCTCCTCCGCCTTGCTGCACAACTACCTGCCGATCTTCTTCCGCCACGCCGCGTTGCTCCTCAGCAACGAAATCCGCGGCTATATCCGCCAGCGAGCGGAGGCCGAGCTGGAACGTTACCGCGATCACCTCGAACAGTTGGTGGAGGAACGCACCCGCGAATTACGCGAGGCGCGGCTGGCGGCGGACGCGGCCAACCAGGCCAAGTCGGATTTCCTCGCCAACATGAGCCACGAGATCCGCACGCCGATGAACGCCGTCATCGGCCTCACCCAGTTGGCCCTCGACACGGATCTGGACGCGCAACAGCGGGACTACCTGAAGAAAGTGCTGACCTCCTCGAAGGCATTGCTGGGCATCCTCAACGATATTCTCGACTACTCCAAGATCGAGGCCGGCCACCTCGACATCGAGGCCATCGATTTCTCGCTCGAAGATGTCCTGGGCACGGCGGCGGCCCTGTTCTCCGCCCGCGCCGAGGAGAAGGGCGTCGAACTCTTCGTCGACATGGCGCCGGAAGTGCCGGCGCGGCTGGTGGGCGATCCGCTGCGGGTCAGCCAGATCATCAACAACCTGGTCGGCAATGCCATCAAGTTCACCAATCGCGGCGAGGTCCATGTCCGCGCCGAGTTGCTGGACAAGATGGACGGCGGCGTGCGCCTGCGCATCGCCGTGCGCGACACCGGCATCGGCCTCAACAAGGCGCAGGCGGACCGCCTGTTCCAGCCATTTGTCCAGGCCGACGCCAGCATTACGCGCAAGTTCGGCGGCACCGGGCTCGGCCTCACCATCTCGAAACGGCTGGTGGAATTGATGGGCGGCGAGATCGCCGTATCCGCCCTGCCGGGCCACGGCAGCACCTTCGCCTTCAGCGCCCACTTCGGCATTGGTACCCCGCTGGCGGAAGCAGCGGAAGGCGAGCCCGGGCTGGGCCTACAGAATCTGCACGCCATGAGGTGCCTGGTGGTGGACGACCAGCAAACCTCCCTGATCATCCTGCGCGCTCTGCTGGAAAAATGGCGTTTCCAGGTGACCACCGCCGCCTCTGGCGAGGAAGGATTGCGCCTCGTACACGATGCGGCTGCCCGCGGAGAACCGTTCGACCTGCTGCTGCTCGACTGGCGTATGCCCGGCATGAGCGGGCTGGATCTCGCCAGCCGGGTGCGGGAAACGGCGCGCGAGGATGGCGCCATCGAACATCCGCCGGCGGTGATCATGGTCACCGCTTTCGGCCGGGAACAACTGCTCAAGGAAGAGAACGCCGCCGCCGTCGACGCGATACTCACCAAGCCGGTGACGCCCTCGGCCCTGCTCGACACGCTGCTCCGGCTCCAGAACGCCGAAGGCACCGCGGCGCCCGTGCCCGAGGCGACTTTCGGCAGGCTCCGGGAAACCCTTGGGCGGATCCGCGGCGCCAGCATCCTGCTGGTGGAAGACAACGAACTCAACCAGCAGGTGGCGCGCGAGTTCCTCGCCAAGGGCGGCTTGCAAGTATGCATCGCCGGCAACGGCCAGGAGGCGGTGGACGCCGTCCAGCGCCAGGCCTTCGATGTGGTCCTGATGGACCTGCATATGCCGGTCATGGACGGCTTCGAGGCCGCCCGCCGCATCCGCGCCCTGCCGGGCCGGGAGAATCTGCCCATCATCGCCATGACCGCCGCCGCCATGTCCCAGGACCGCGCGGCCAGCACCGCGGCCGGCATGATCGCCCATGTCGCCAAGCCAGTCGATCCGCTGGAACTCGCCGATACGCTGGTGCGCTGGGTGACGCCCCGGCAGCCGGTCGAGGAAGGCGGCATTCTCGCCGACACCTCGCCGGATGGAAACGCCGTCCTGGCGCTGGAACGCGCCCTGCCCGGCTTTTCTGTGCGGCAGGCGCTGGCGCGGCTGTATGGGGACATGACGATCTACCGCCGGCTGCTGCGCTCATTCACCGACCGCAACGCGAGCACGGCCGATCATGTCCTGGCGCTACTGGGGCGCGGCGACGACGACCAGCTCTACCAGGTCGCCCACGGCCTGAAGGGCGAAGCCGGCAATCTCGGTATCGATGCGGTCGGCGATGCGGCCGACGCCGTGGCCAAAGCCGTCAGGAACGGTGCGGCGGAGCGCCTGGCGGCGCTGACCGATGCGCTGGCCGCCCGTTGCCGCGAAAGCGTCGAAGTGCTGGGCAGGCTGGAGGCTTCCCCGGTGCAGGCAGGGGAGCGGCCGGACGCCGTGCCCACGCGTGACCTTCGGCTCGACCAGGTTCTTCCGCTGCTGCGGGAACTGGCCTCGCGACTTGAAGTGAAGCGCTTTGACGCGCGCGCAGTCGTGCGCGAAACGGCCACCCTGGTCGACGGAACCGAGTTGGCCGGCGAGTTCGGCGAAATCGACCGCTGCGCGATGGAACTGCGCTACGACGCTGCCTTGCCCAAGCTGCGCAGGCTCCTCGAACGACTGCCGCGATCATGAACAGCGAAGCCAGCGGCAAGCCTGTCGTCCTGATCGTCGACGATAACGTGGCCAACATCGAAGTTCTCGGCGCCGCCCTGGCCGGCGACTACGAAATCCACTTCGCCACGAGCGGCGCGAAAGGTTTGCAACTGGCTGCGCGCGTGCCGCCCGACCTGGTCCTGCTCGACGTGATGATGCCCGCCATGGACGGCTTCGAAGCCTGCCGGCGGCTACGCGCCGACCGCCAGTTGCGGGACATCC
Organism: Sterolibacterium sp.; assembly: GCA_041665185.1. GTDB lineage: Bacteria > Pseudomonadota > Gammaproteobacteria > Burkholderiales > Rhodocyclaceae > JACRAR01. The sequence goes on along the minus strand of JBAYJH010000022.1, from coordinate 22,159 downwards.
CGGTGATTTTCATCAGCGCGCTGGGCGACGTGGCCGACAAGGTCAAGGCGTTCCAGGCCGGCGGCAGCGACTACGTCACCAAGCCCTTCCAGGCCGAGGAAGTACTGGCGCGGGTAGCCACCCATGTCGCCCTGTACCGCACCCGGCGCAAACTCTACGAGCGCGAAGAGAAACTGCGCCGCAATCTCGCCGAGCTGGATGCCGCCCACGCCAGGCTCAAGGAAATGAGCGGGCAACTGCTGCAATCCGAGAAGATGGCCTCTCTCGGCCAACTGGCGGCCGGTGTGGCACACGAAATCAACAACCCCATCGGCTTCGTCAATTCCAATCTGGGCAGCTTGCAGCGTTACACGGCCGATCTGTTGGAGTTGCTATCGGCTTACGACAAAGGCGAGGCCGAGATGACCCCGGAAACTCGGGCAGCCCTGGCTGCGCTGAAGAAGCAAATCGATATCGCTTACCTGCGCGAGGATGTCGGCAACCTGCTGTCCGAGTCGATGGAAGGCCTGCAACGAGTCAAACGCATCGTCCAGGATCTGAAGGATTTCTCCCACGTTGACGATAAGGAGAAGCACTGGGCGAACCTGGAACAAGGACTGGACAGCACCCTCAACGTGGTAGCCAACGAACTCAAGTACAAGGCCGAGATCGTCAAGGAGTACGCCGGCATCCCGGAGATCGAGTGCCTGCCCTCGCAACTCAACCAGGTGTTCATGAACCTGCTGATGAATGCGGTGCAGGCGATCGACAATCATGGCCGCATCACGATTCGCACCGGGCAGGACGAGAACAACGTTTGGGTGGACGTGGAAGACACCGGCAAGGGCATCGAGCCCGAGCATCTGGGCCGCATCTTCGAGCCCTTCTTCACCACCAAGCCGGTCGGCTCGGGGACCGGATTGGGACTATCATTGTCCTATGGCATCGTCCAACAACACGGCGGGCGCATCGAGGTGAAGAGCGAACCGGGTAAAGGCTCCGACTTTCGGGTGGTACTGCCCAGGCAATCGGCCACGGACGACCACGGAGCGCCTCAATCCCCGGTCGATCCGGCCGGAGACATGGGCAAGCCGCAGACGACCGGACGGGAGGATAGATGACGGACTATCCCGCCGTCACGATGGACCAACTGCGAATCGGGCTGTATGTCCAGCTCGACCTCAAGTGGTACGAGCATCCTTTTGCCTTCAATAAATTCCTGATCAAGACCGAAGACCAGCTCGAGACCCTGCGCAGCCTCGGCCTGAAGACCGTCTGCTATGACCCGTCGCGCAGCGAAACCAAGCCGCCCGCCGCCGAGCCGGCAGTGGAAGCGCCCGCGCCGGCGGTAATCGCCGCGCGCGCCGAATTGTCCCGGGCGCTCGCCGCCAAACGCGCCCTGGTCGAGCGCATCCGGGTTCAGCGCGAAGCGGCGGCCCGTGTCGAACATGCCTTTGTCGATACCGCAAACACCGTCCGCGGCATTGAAAAGAACCTGCATGCCAAGCCCGAGGAAACCGTGCGTGCCGCCACGCAATTGATCGATCAGATTGCCCAGTCGATCCTCTCGGCACCGGAACTCGCCGTGCATATCATGGGCGACAAGCTCGGCGGCGAGGAACTGTATTTTCATTCCTTGAACGTCACCATGCTGTCGTTGATGATGGCCCGCGATATCAAGCTGCCGGGCGAGGCAGTCGGCGCGCTGGGCATGGGCGCGTTGTTCCACGACGTCGGGCGCAGCGAAATTCCGGCCAAGATTCTCATGAAGAAGGAGCCGCTGACCCATGCCGAGCGCAGTCTCTACGAGATGCATTGCGAGTACGGCGTCGAAATGGGCAGAAAGCTCAAGTTCGCGCCGGCAGCCCTGGGGATCATTCTCCAGCACCACGAAGCCTACGATGGCAGCGGTTACCCGGGGCAACTCAAGGGCGATGCGATCGGCCTCTTGGCGCGCATTGTGGCTATCGCCAACCACTACGACCGGCTGTGCAATCCGCTCAATATCGCCGACGCCATGACACCCCACGAGGCGCTCTCGCAGATGTTCGCGCGCTCGCGCGGCAAGTTCGACCCGCGCCTGCTACAGATCTTCATCCGCTGCCTGGGGGTTTATCCGCCGGGCACGATCGTGCAGCTTTCCAACGGCGTCATCGGCATGGTCGCCACCATCAACACGGCACAACCCATGAAGCCGATGCTGGTGGTATACGACGCCGACATTCCCAAGGACGAAGCCATCCTCGTCGATATGGCGCACGAAACGGATGCCAACATAACCAAGGCGATCCGGCCGGGACAGGTGTCGCGGGAAATCTACAACTACCTCAGCCCGCGCCAACAGGTCAGCTACTACTTCGATGCCGACGCCCCGGCGCCGGAAAAGGCGGCCCGATGAGCGGCTTCGAGCGCTTGCTGTTGGATAACGCCGAGCAGATGATGCTGCTGGTGGAGCCGGCCGAACTGCGTATCGTCGCCGCCAACCGGGTCGCCAGCCTGGCGCTCGGCTATTCCGACGAGGAGCTGCTGGCAAGGAGCATCGGGGAAATCGAAAGCTCGCTACAGGACGTCTTCTACTGGGAGGATGTGCGCAACGGCCAATACCAGAACATCGACGCCCATGAAGGACTGTATCTCCGCGCCGACGCCACGACGTTGGCGGTCAGGAAGTCCGTCCGGGTCCTGGAGCACGACGGACGATCCCTGCTGCTGGTGCAGGCCAGGGACATCAAGAACGAACACAGGCTCGAGGATGACCTCGCCCAGACCTTGTCGCAATTGCGCGCCACGCTGGAATCGACCGGCAACGGCATCCTCGTGATCGACTGGCAGGGTCGAATCGCCAATATCAACCGCGAATTCAGCCGGATGTGGAACATCCCCGACGCGTTGCTGCTGGGCCACGACGACGCGGCCATCCTCGATTTCATCGTCGCCGGCGTGGCCGATGCCGAGGCTTGCCGCGTTCGCCTGCGGGAGATCGTAGACAGCAAGGTAACCCGAGACACGCTGGTGCTGCGAGATGGCCGGATATTCGAATGCAAGTCGCGGCCGCAATATCTCGGCGAGCGCATCGTCGGCCGCGTCTTCGGCTACGAGGACATCACGGAACGCCAGATGGCCGAGCAGGCGCTGCGAGAGTCGCGGGATCAGCTCGAGGAAAAGGTGCAGGAACGCACGGCCGACCTGCGCGCGGCAAACGCCGACCTGCGCGCCGAGAGGGCTCGCCAGGAAGACCTGATCGGGCAGCTCGCCGAGGCTCACAGCCAGTTGCTGCAATCGGAAAAGATGGCTTCCATCGGCCAGCTGGCGGCCGGCGTGGCGCACGAGATCAACAATCCCGTCGGCTTTGTGAACTCCAACCTGAGCACCTTGCAACGTTACGTGGACGATATGCTGCAAGTGCTGTCGGCCTATGAGCGCAGCGAAGCGGAAATGACGGAAACAACCCGCTCCACCCTGGCCGCCCTGAAACAGCAGGTCGATATCGCCTACCTGCGCGATGACATCGGCAATCTCCTGACCGAATCGATCGAGGGATTGCAACGCGTCAAGCGCATCGTCCTGGACTTGAAGAGTTTCTCGCATGCGGACAGCTCGCATAAGCAGCTGGCGAATCTCGAACAGGGCCTCGACAGCACCCTCAACGTGGTCTGGAACGAACTCAAGTACAAGGCGGATGTCGTCAAGGAGTATGGCGGAATCCCGACCATCGAATGCATTTTGCCGCAGCTCAATCAGGTCTTCATGAACCTGCTGATGAACGCGGTGCAGGCGATCGAGGTGCATGGACAAATCACGGTTCGCACCGGCCAGGAGGGAGAAAACGTCTGGGTGGAAGTCGCGGACACCGGCAGCGGCATCGACCCCGGACATCTGGAACGCGTCTTCGATCCGTTCTTCACCACCAAGCCGGTTGGCTCGGGGACCGGACTGGGACTATCCTTATCCTATGGCATCGTGCAGCAGCACGGCGGGCGCATCGAGGTGAAAAGCCAGCCCGGCGAAGGCTCGACCTTCCGCGTCTGGCTGCCGAAACACCCGATCGAGCCAGAAGCGTCCCCGATTACCGCCGAACCGTCGAACTGAAATCGAGGAGGAAACATGGAAGGCACACTACTGCTGGTTGACGACGAGGAAAACATACTGCGCGCCCTGGTGCGCCTGCTGCGCGGCGAAGGCTACCAGATACTCACCGCAAACAGCGGCGCCGCCGCCTTGCAGACGCTGTCCAACAACGAAGTCCATGTCATCCTCTCCGACCAGCGGATGCCGGTGATGACCGGATCGGAATTTCTCAGCCATGCCAAGGAGCTCTATCCGAATGCGGTGCGCATGGTGTTGAGCGGTTATGCCGATCTCGCGTCGGTGACCGATGCCATCAACCGCGGCAATATCTACAAATTCCTGATCAAGCCCTGGGATGACGACCTGCTGCGCGCCAATATCCGCGATGCCTTCGAGCGTTACGAGTTGGGACGCAAAGGCGACCAGTTCACCAAGATTTACGAGAACACCACCGAAGGCATCCTGATCACCGATGCCGCGGGCCACATTCGGGCGGTTAATCCGGCGTTCAGCTTCATCACCGGTTATGGCGCCGAGGAAGTTGTCGGCAAGACGCCGGCGCTCCTGCGCTCCGGTCGCCACGACGGCGACTTCTACCGGCAGCTGTGGAAAAGCCTGCTGGAAGAAGGCAAGTGGAACGGGGAAATCTGGAATAAACGCAAGAACGGGGAGATCTATCCGGAGTGGCTGAACATCACCGCCATTCGCGATGCCACGAACAGCGTCCAGCAATACGTCGGCCTATTCACCGACATCACCGAGCACAAGCAGGACGAGGAGAAGCTGCGCTACCAGGCCTATCACGATCCGCTGACCGACCTGCCCAACCGTCTGATGTACTCTGAGCACCTCGACCTGGCGCTGCCCCAGGCCGCGCGGCGGGAGGAAATGTGCGGGGTGATGATGCTCGACCTCGACCGTTTCAAGAACGTCAATGACACCTTCGGCCACGAGTTCGGCGACAAGCTGCTGATCCTCGTCGCCCATCGCCTCAGGGACTGTATCCGCAAGGAGGACACCCTGGCGCGTATGGGCGGCGACGAGTTTACCTTCCTGCTGCCCATGGTCAGGGACGTCCAGGACGTGGTCCGGGTGGCGGAAAAAATCCAGTCGGTCTTCAGCCAGCCGCTCACTATCGACGGGCAGGACATGTTCGTCACCTCGAGCATCGGCATCAGTCTGTTCCCCGGCGATGGCCACGACGCCGAAACCCTGCTGAAGAACGCCGACGTCGCCATGTACCGGGCCAAGGAGCATGGCCGCAACGGTTACCAGTTCTATACCGCCGACATGAACGAGAAGGCCAAGCTGCGCCTGGCCCTGGAAAACGACTTGCGGCGTGCCGTGGAGCGAAACGAACTGGTGCTGTATTACCAGCCCCAGGTGGGTCTGGCCGAGAATCGGATCATGGGCGCCGAGGCCTTGATACGCTGGCGCCATCCTGAACACGGTTTTATTTCACCGGGGGATTTCATCCCGCTGGCGGAAGAAAGCGGCCTGATACTCGGCATCGGGGAATGGGTGCTGCGCGAGACCGGCAGGCAGATCCGGGAATGGCGCGATGCCGGACTGGAGAACTTGCGGGTGGCGGCAAATCTTTCGGGACACCAGATCCAGCGCCAGAACCTGCCGGACATGGTGGCGGGGATCATCGCCGAATTCGGCCTGGACCCGCATTTCCTGGAACTCGAACTGACCGAAAGCACCATCATGAGCAACGCCGAAACCAACATCGAGACGCTGGTCATGTTCAAGCGCCTGGGCGTGGCGCTGGCCATCGACGATTTCGGCACCGGCTATTCCTCGCTCAGCTACCTCAAGCGTTTCCCGATCGACGTGCTGAAGATCGACTATACCTTCGTGCGCGACATCGCCACCGACTCGAGCAGCGCGGAGCTGGTCCGTGGCGTCATCGACATGGCCCACGGACTCAAGCTGGAGGTCATCGCGGAGGGCGTGGAAACCGCGGAACAATTGGCCTTCCTGCGCAAATGCAAGTGCGACATCATCCAAGGTTACTATTTCAGCAAGCCCATACCCGCCGAGGATTTCGCCGCCCTGGTGCGCGAAGGCCGGCGTTTGAAATAGGGCTAGCGGGGATAACGAATGGAAAGAAGGTTCCGGTGCTCGTCTCCTGCCCAGCTAAGAATTCCCTAAGCTTGGAGCATCATACTGGCGTCACTTGATCCCAGAGGAGCAATACCATGAACCACCGAAGAAATTTCGTAGCCAGCCTAGTCGGCGTTGTTGCAGGCACCTTTCTGATGACGATGACTGCCGCCTTTCTGACCATCCCTTATTCGATGTCCGCTCATCCCGGGGAGGCATCGAGCCGGGCCACTTCGGACGCCTACCACCCGAGCTGAGCAACACGACCCTTGTGCGGGCCGGTCTAACGACTAATACCCTGAGAAGCATAAGCGGGCACTAGTACCCTGAGAAGCAGAAGCGGGCACTAGTACCCTGAGAAGCAAAGGCGGGCATCAATACCCAACGCCGTGCACTAGTACCCTGAGAACCAGAGGCGGGCATCAATGGCTGGTCCCCGCCGAGCGCGTGATCTTGTTGTACAAGTTGTACTTGCCGACCGGCTTGTCCATCGCGATGCGCTTCACTTCTTTGAAGGTCGCGGCATCGAAGACCACGACGGCGCCGCCATCGGCCAGGCGTTCCCACAGGCTGGCCAGCGCATATCTTCCGTCGCGGGTGAATTCGATGTGGGCCAGCGTCTTGCCTGGCGCAATCTTCACCTCGGCGACTTTTTCCAGGGTCGTCTTGTCGATGACTTGCAGCGTGTCCTTGTTCGGCGACATCATCGAATCGACCCAGGCATAGGGCGTGTCCTCATGGCTGCGCATGAAGAAACCCGGGCCCAGGGTCGGGATGGTCTTCACCGTCCGCCAGCTCTTCATGTCGATGACGCTGACCACCCCGTCCTTGAGATTGGGTGTCGCCATCACCGGCCGGCCTCGCCATTCCCAGGTAATGCCGGAACCGAGATGCGGCATGCCGAGCAGGTCGAGGTCGGCGATCTTGCGGCGCACGTCGAGATTCACCACCTGCCCCTTGCCCTCGCGCGCAGCACCCATCACATTGGCGTAGGACGGATCGAAGAAGAAGTCGTCGAGCACTGCTTCGAGCGGCGTGCGGCGCAGGTTGAGGAAACCGGCCAGAGCGATGCCCTCGCCCATCTTGTAATCATGCACGTAGCCGTTGTAGATCGGCGCGGCTTTCGGATCGTACGAAATCTCCCAGATCTCCGGGATGTCCTTCATGGCGGCGACGAAGCTGCGCCGCGGCGCGGCGTCGTACACCGCCGAGACCCGCGAGCTTTGCTTGCCGTCGAGCGATTCTGCCGGGATCAGTTTGACCAGATTCAGTTCGGCGTCGAGCAGCACCAGCGTATGCGGCAGGTAGTTGGCCACCATCACCCACTTGCCGTCTGCCGACACGGCGAGATTGCGGGTGTTGATGCCGGCACGGATTTCCGCCACGGTCTCGAGGTTCCAGATGTCGAACTTGCTCACCCAGCCGTCACGCGAAGCGAAGAAGACGTAGCGCCCGTCCGGTGTGAACTTCGGCCCACCGTGCAAGGCGTAGCGCGTCTGGAAACGATGGATAGGTTCGAGCTTGTCGCCATCGAGGATGCTGGCATGGTGGTCGCCACCCTCGACGACGATGAACAGGTTCATCGGATCGGCTGTGAAAACCGGCTTGGCCTGCAGCGTCCCCGGTGCATGCTGGACGATGCGCGAGGCCGTGATCTGCTGTTCGCCCCAGACCGGACGTGGCGTCACCGGCGTGTAGATCCAGTTCGCCAGTGCCTCGATTTCGCCGTCGGCCAGCTTGCCGGCGAAGCCGGCCATCTGCGTGGCGGCACGTCCTTCGCGGATGGTCTTGAGCGCCTCGGGTTTGCGCAGGCGTTCCAGGCTCTCGGGCAGCAGCGCCGGCCCCATCAGACCCAAGCGGTCGGGGCCGTGACAACTGGCGCAATGCTGCTCGAAGTTTTGCGGCGCATCCGCTGCGTAGCCAGGCTGCCCCGACAGCAGCAGCCAAAAGAGTATCGTGCACGTTCTCATGCAATGCCTATTTCTTCGTCGGTTAGGTAGCAACCCGGATCTTCCGCCCATGCGTCGCCAGTGGTCTGCTGAGCGCGCACCCGGGTATTGCCGCCGCAGATGTCGAAGTGGCGGCAGGCGCCGCAGCGGCCCTTGACGCGGCGCGGGCTGGCCTTGAGCCCCGCCATGATAGGGTCGGAGGTGTCCCGCCAGATGGCCGAGAACGGCCGCTGGCGTACGTTGCCGAGGTTGTAATGCCACCACATGGTGTCGGGATGAACGTTGCCGAGGTTGTCGATGTTGGCGACATTCACGCCCGAGGAGTTGCCGCCCCACTGCGTCAGCTTGGCGCGGATATGTTGTTCGTGTTCGGGAAAATGTTTCTTCACCCAGTAGAGCAGATACACGCCGTCGGCGTCGTTGTTGCCGCTGGTGAACTCCTTGCGCAGTCCGCGTTGCTGGTATTCCCAGCAGGTGTCGAACAGCAGGTCCATGGCCTGGCGGGTCATCCGGTAGTGGGCGTCGTCCTTGCGATTCACGTTGCCGCGACCGGCGTAGTTGAGGTGCGAGAAGTAAAAGCGGTCTATGCCTTCGTCTTCGACCAGCCTGAGCAGGGCCGGCAGGTCGTGGGCGTTGTCCTGGGTCAAGGTGAACCGCACGCCGATCTTCAGATCCAGGTCGCGGCACAGGCGAATGCCCGCGAGCGAACGAGCGAAGGCGCCTTGCAGGCGGCGGAACTTGTCGTGGGTGGCGGCGATGCCGTCCAGGCTGATGCCGACATAGTCGAAATCGGCGGCTGCAATCCGTCCGATGTTGGCGGCATCGATCAAGGTGCCATTGGTCGACAGACCGACATAGAAACCCATGGCCTTGGCACGCGCGGCGATTTCGAAAATGTCCGGGCGCAACAGCGGCTCCCCGCCGGAAAGAATCAGCACCGGTACGCGGAACGACTTCAGGTCTTCCATCACCGCGAAGACTTCGTCGCAGTCCAGTTCGCCGGCGAAATCCTTGTCGGCGGAAATCGAGTAGCAATGCTTGCAGGTCAGGTTGCAGCGGCGGATCAGGTTCCAGATCACCACGGGTCCGGGTGGGTGCAACTTCTTGCCGAGCGGCGTGGGCTGGGCAATTTCCTGCATGTATTGGGAGATGCGGAACATGGCAGGATTAGCGTGAAAACCAGCTACGAAGCGCCCCGTACCCTAACCCCAAAGTCGGGCACCAGTAACCTACGAGCGCAGCGAGCAACTTGTAGCCCCCGCCCGGGCGAGGGTTGGGGGTGGGGGCGTCTATAGCGACTTTGAGCAATTTCATGGCACGGGCGGTGGTTTGGTCAACGTAAAGCGACATCCGTTTCAGGCAGTCAGGCGCAGGCCGGTCTTCTTCAGGATGCGGGTGCTGTACAACACATCATGCGCGCGGCATTTCCCGTCGAGTATCGCCGCGACGCGCGCCACCTTTTCCTCCACTTCGGCGCGGCTGCCGCCATGCACCATGGCAAACAGATTGTACGGCCAGTCGGGCAGACGGCGCGGACGACGGTAGCAGTGGGTGACGAAATCCAGCGCCCCGATCCGGACGCCCAGCGCATCCACATGCTCGTCGGGGACATCCCACACCGACATGCCGTTGGCCGTATAGCCGATCGCATAGTGATTCGGCACCGCGCCGATGCGGCGTATTAGCCCGCTGTCCAGCATGCGTTGCAGGCGCGCCTGAACTTCCGCCGCCGCGATGCCGAGGGCGTCCGCCAATCGATGGTAAGGACGCTGCACCAGCGGCAGCCCGGCCTGAGTGGCCAAGACCAGGCGGCGATCGAGTTCGTCCATGCGGTTCTCTGTCATGATGCTTGCAGTCTCATCTCGACGAAATATTCCCGCTCCTTGGGAAAAGCATACACGGGATAGCCGCTCAGCCGTTCCAACTCCGCAATGGCCGCGGCGATGCCGGCCTGAGTCTCGGTGGCGAGCACCAACCACATGTTGAACACGTGTTCGCGGCGGTAGTTGTGCGCCACCTCGGCCAGTCCGTTGACCAGGGCGGCGACGCGCTCGAAATCGTCCTCGCGAACCTTCATCGCCGCCAGGACGAAAGCGCCGCCCATCCGTTCGACCTGGAACATCGGCCCGAAGCGGGTCAGCACCCGCGCATCGAGCATGGCTTGGAGGCGCGCCAGCAATTCGGCTTCGCTCAGGCCGAGCCGCTCGGCAATTTCGCGATAGGGTTCGTCGCACAGGGGGAAACCGCCCTGCAAGGCATTGATGATGCGCTTGTCGGCGGCATCCAACGGCTCAGGCATGAGCGGCGGCATGGATGTAGCGCGCGCCGCACTGCTTGTAGCGGCGCACGCTGAACAACACGGCATGCGGATACAGGGAGAGGCCGTGGCGCGCGTTCAAGGCGGCGATCTCCGACTCGACTTCGATGCGATTCCGGCCATGGATCATGCAGAACAGGTTGTATGGCCAATCGGCCGCCGGCAGCGCCCGTGCCCGGCGGTAGCACAGCGTCACCGCCGGCTCGGCGGCGAGGCGCCCACCGAGCCCGGCCACTTGCGCGTCCGCCACGTCCCACACGCACATGGCATTGGCCGTGTAACCCAGTTCATGATGGCGCACCACCACGCCGAAGCGCTTGACGAAACCGCGCCTGAGCCAGTCCTGGATCAGGCCCAGCACCTGGACTTCGCTGAGACCGGCGCGCAGCGCTAGCCGACTGTAGGGTCGCGGCGCCAATTCGAGGCCATCCTGCAAGGCATTCAGGAGGCGTCGCTCCGGTTCGCTCAAGCTTGACGACTCCGGCGGCGCGGCCGGCACACGGGTGGCGCAATGGGATCTTGCCGACCCAGCCAGATCGAAACCCAGGTCGATATGGAAGCCCTCCAACAACGGCAGGCTCATCACGCCGCAGCCGGTTTCCTCCTCGATGCTACGCAAGACCGCCGCAAGCGCCGTTTCATCCTGGGCGGTGGCGACAAACCACAGGTTGTAGCGATGCTCGCGCTGATAGTTATGGTTGACTTCCGGATGCCGGCTGACCAGTTCGGCACTGCGCTCGAGTTGCTCCGCCGGTGCCGCCAGTGCGGCCAGGGTGCTGGCGCCGACGCTGCGCGGCGCAATCACCGCGCCGATGCGGCTCACCGTACCCTGGTCGTGGAGCCGGGCAAACGTGGCAATCACCTCTCCCTCGCTGCGGCCGAGACGTTCGGCGAGGGCGGCAAAGGGACGCGGCAGCAGTGGAAAGTCGCGCTGGAACTCGTTGAGCAGACGGAACTCGAAAGAGGCGGGCGCGTTCATCAGCGGGGCTCAGAAACCAATGCGCGCCGCGCGCGAGGTGAAGAAGATGCCCGAAGGATTCTGCGCGGAAAGTTCGCCGACAGGCTTGCGCGTCTGAGTGTCGTAAATCACGACGCGGTTGTCGTCGCGCGCCGAGATCCACACCTGTTCGCCCTTGGGTGTGAATTCAAGATGCAGCACCGCCTTGCCGGGCGCCAGGGTGTCGATGAGGCGATGGTCCAGGGTGTCGATCACCTGCACCCAGCCGTTGTCGGGAAAGGCGAAATTCACCCACACCTGGCGAGCGTCGGGACGTGCCATGACGAACACCGGCTGGCCCTTGACGGCAATCCGCCCGACTTCCAACCAGGTCGTGGTGTCCACCACCAACACCTCGTGCCGGCCCACCGCCGGCAGGTAGGCGCGCCCCCCGGCCACCGCCCAACCGCGCAGATGCGGCATCTTGAACACCGGCAATTTTTCTTCGCCGCGGCCGTAATGGGCCAGGATCTTCCGCGCCCCCTTTTCCGGCTGCCATAGATCGATCAAGGCAATGCCGTCCTCGCCGAACAGGCCTGCCAGGTAGTAACGGCCGTCCGGTGTCACCAGCCCGTCATAGGGCTGTTTGCCGATGTCGCGGTACTTGGTGATTTGGGGATTTTTCGGATCGGACAGGTCCGCCACCCAGATCTCGCCGGCTTCGAACAAGGCATAGGCGAAGCGGTTTCCCGGCAGGTCGACCAGGCCCACCACTTTGGCACGCGGTCTCTCGCCGGCGTCACCGCCGTAAGTCGACGGAATGTCGGCCAGCAATTCCAGCGTCTGCGCATCGAACGCCTTGATGCCCCCCGGCTCGTAATTCTGCGCCACGACCAGTCGACCGTCCTGGGAAATCGCGCCGCCGATGCTGTTGCCGGCTTGCACCACGCGACGGTCGATACGCCGCAACAGCAAATCGACCTTGGTGATGCCGCCGTCCCGGCCGAAGACGTAAGCGTAGCGCCCATCACGCGCGAACACCACCGAGGCATGCGACAAGTCGCCCAGACCCTCCACGGTGCCGAGCGCGGTTCGCGCGCTGTTATCGACGACGATGACCCGACCGGCGGCGCGTTCGATCACCACGCCGAGATCGCCGCTACCGCGAATCTGTTGTTGGGCGCAACCCGCCAGCACGACCAAAGCGAGGACAAGAAGATTCTTCATTCGTTGGGAAACCCGTTCAATAGTTGCGACACAATCCATTCCGCTTCTCCCTCGGCCAGGATGGTTTTCCATGGCGGCATGGCGGTACCGGGCCGTCCATGCACCACCGTCGCCGCCAGGCTGGATGCCGGCTTATCGCGCAGGCTGTTCGGCACCAGCGGCGATCCCAGCCCGCCCTTCAGCGTCATGCCGTGGCAGGAACCGCAGTCCTGACGCACCAGCCGGATCAGTTCGCGCTGGCGTGCCGGCGTGGGCTCAGGCGCCGACTGGGCACTGGCCTCGATCATCTGAAAAATACACAGCATCAGGCAAAGCGATTTCATGGCATTGAAGGATGCGACCAAGAACGCATTGTCGCATTGACTCGCGTCAAGCAAAACGGGAGCGGTACCCTGCTAAGTCTCTTGATTCCAATTCCACCAAGCCCAGTGAATTTGCTTGCCTTCTTAGCATAAACGGTGCGCGACCAAGACAAACTGCAAGAAACGTTCATACAATGTATTATACTATGTTGTAATATTGTTTTGGTTATGTTATGATATTTTATATAAACTTCCCGAGGAGAAAAACGTGGCACCGATTCCCTCTGCGCACACAGCAGTTGTAGTCTTTACTGGCAAGTCAATTGACCGCGTGGTCAGCGATGGAGGATCGCAATCATGGGTTCTAGACAGGAACAATGCACTGCATTGCGAATACCTTGTCTGCTGTCGGTCCGGAATAGATTGGGTGGAAGGACCTGAGCCACGTGGATCAGCGTTCTTGGTTGGTCGGATCAGCGATGTGGTGCCGTCAACTGAAACCAAGGGCCGATGGCTCATCAAGATTTGTGCCTTTTCGCGGGTCGCTATCCCCAACGTATGGCAGGGGTGGCGAAACCCAGTTCGTTACACAGACTTCGCAAGCCTTGGGATAGATCCGAACACGTTGACGTTTGAGCCGATGCCTGAACCAGTCATTACTACCCAATCGGTAACACCATCGGACGCGAGACCCTCCGGTAGCCCATTAACGATCAGCGAAGCGAAGCGTGGTCTAGCGCTTTCATTCGGAGTCTCCGAAGATGCAATCGAAATTACGATTCGAGGATAGTGCAATGGACATCTTGAAACTTCCACCAACTACGATTTCCCGGTGACGTTTCGACAATCTGCAACCGGAAGTCCCCCTCAATCGGAGGACTCCGATAGGCTTGAAGCTTTAGCTTGTTACCAAAATATCAATTGAGGTGATTCGACGAACTTGAGATATGGGATGCGCGTCGGACGCAACTTAGGAGTCAGTGGCGGGATAGGTATCCTCTTCATTCATGGATTCTTTTGGGTACTCTATGTAGCCGTTGCGACCATTATCAGGATCACACTCCTAGTCACCTGCGCGATCGGCGTTGGCATACAAGCATCGATCAAAAAACGAGAACTCAACAATAAGCACTTGGAACATGTGGCTTTGGCCCAGCGGATCGTATCGCAGCGGGTGGAGCAAATCGAATATCTACCCGCCGGACATACCAATCCACCAGCGTTGTGGGGTGTCTATTTGATTGAACCATCCTGCGGTTCGTCTTACTCGAAGTATGGTCCGCATCCAAGCACATTGCGAAAATTATGGTTAGAAAATCGTCGCGGCACGGTGCATGAAGTTATCGTGTTACATGACAAACCGATGGCTGCCGCCGCTGTAGATTTTCTCCGTAGCGGCATCTTCAAGTTGAACCCGGGAGCCAAGAGTGTTGTAAGCGGCTTTGCACCGAATGGTAAGCCGACACTTTGCTGCGTTCGCCCCAGCATATATTCAAGCAACCAAGCCGCTTGATGGATGGATGCGTTTGAAAGGCTCGGTCAGGAATGGCAGGTCCGGCGAGTTTGCCCGCCCGGTGCGGAAACCGTACATGTCGGTCAGTCAAACTCACCAGACCTGCCTTGATCCACGGTGCTGCCTTTGACCAAAAGCAAAATGCAGACTCCAGCCGATACAGGCGCTGGCACGTGGTCTTGATTCGGCGATATGTGCGTTTCCCAGCACCGGGAGCCGGAGCGAGACCACGTGCCAGCACCAGCGTGCAGACCGGATTTGCCGGACTCAGGCTATCCGCCCAACGTCATACAGAAACGCCGATGAATTGCTTACTAAAGCAATATTACCTGGCAAGTATCCACTGGATGACGGTCTTGAGATCGGCATCACTGATCTTGTCCACCGGATTCGGCGGCATCGGGATCGGTGGCGGTCCCCAGTTGCCGGCGCCGCCCTTGCGCACCTTGTCGGCGAGCATGGCGGCCGCATCGGCCTTCCCTTTGTACTTGGCGGCGACATCCTTGTAGGAGGGACCGACCAGCTTCTTATCGACGGTATGGCACGCCAGACAACCCGACTTGGTGGCGATCGCCTCGCTGGCAAACGCCGATGAAGACAGCGCCAGCGCCGCGACTCCTCCAAGCAACAACAATGACTTCAGTTTCATGTGCACTCTCCTGAAATGCGCCACCCGGCATGCCGGGCGGCGCGATTATCCTAGTAGACGTCGTGCTGGGTGTTATTCACGTTGAACTTGCCGGTCGGGGTGATCAGCCGCTTGTCCTTGATGACGGCTTTCAGTTTGCGCGTCTTGTCATCCACGACGACGATGGCCGACTCCTTGTCCTTGGCGCTCCACACCGAGAACCAGACTTCGTCGCCGGCCTTGTTGTACTCCGGCTGGACGATGCGCTTGGCGCCTTCACCGATGCCGGCCCAATCGGCGATCGGCAGGACTTCATAGCCCTTCTGTAAATCGTTGATGGCGAACACGGCGATCGACTGGCTGATCTTGGCATCCGGGTTGAGCGGCGTGTCCACCCACAGGTTCTTGGATTTCGGATGGGTCTTGATGAACAGCGAGCCGCCGCCCTGGCCCTTGATGGTCTCGACGACCTTCCAGGCCTGGGCCTTGTGCTTGACCGGATCGGTGCCGATCAGGGAAATGCTCTCGTCGCCGAGGTGGCTGGTCGACCACACCGGACCGAACTTGGGATGCACGAAATTGGCGCCGCGTCCCGGATGCGGGATCTTGCCCACGTCGATCAGCGCCGCCAGCTTGTCTTCCTTGGTGTCGACCACGGCGATCTTGTTGGAGGCGTTGGCGGCAACCAGGAAATAGCGGCCGGTCGAATCCATGCCACCATCATGCAGAAACTGGGCGGCATCCAGGGTGGTGATCTTCAGGTTGTTGAGGTCCGAGTAATTCACCATCATGATCTTGCCGGTTTCCTTGGCATTGACCACGAACTCCGGATGATAGTGCGACGCCACGATGGAGGCCACGCGCGGCTCCGGGTGATACTCGTTGGTGACGGTCATGCCGCGGGTCGAGACGATCTTGCGCGGCTTGAGGGTGTCGCCATCCATGATCACGAATTGCGGCGGCCAGTAGGTGCCGGCAATCGCGAGCTTGTCTTCGTAGCCTTTGAACTTGGAGGTTTCCACCGAACGCGCTTCGAGGCCGACCTTGATCTCGGCGACGTTGTCGGGTTTTTCCATCCACAGGTCGATCAGGTTGATGCGGGCGTCGCGACCGATCACGAACAGGTAGCGGCCGGAGGCGGAGATGCGCGAAATGTGCACCGCGTAGCCGGTCTTGACGATATTCAGGATCTTCTTCGAGTCGCCGTCGATCAGCGCCACTTCGCCGGAGTCGCGCAGTGTCACCGAGAAAATATTGGCGATGTTGAAGTTGTTCATCTTCCTGGTTGGACGCTTGGCCACCGGAACGATTTCCTTCCACGTCGCTTCCATGTCCTTCAGGCTGAACTCCGGCGGCTGCGGCGGAGTCTGCTGGACATAGCGCGCCATCAGGTCAACCTGGGCATCGGTCAGCTCGCCCGAGGTGCCCCAGTTGGGCATGCCCGCGGGGGAACCGTACTTGATAAAGACCTTGAGGTATTCGGTGCCGTTGGGGATGGTCTTGTCCGGGGTCAGCGGCTTGCCGGTGGCGCCTTTGCGCAACACGCCATGGCAACCGGCGCAGCGCTGAAAGTAGATTTCGCGCGCCGCATCGAACTCCGCCTTGTTCATCGGCGGCGCCTTTGGATTGATATCCTGGTACATCTCGATGCCGGCGAGCGGAGAACTGCCCGCCTGATACTGCAATTCTGCACCTGACGCTGGATGCTTTCCCTGCTCCTGGGCGAATGCCTGGGTCATGGCCAGCGGCAACGCCGCCGCGACGACGATGCCCTTGATCCATTTCGAATTGCTCATTTGCTGATCTCCTGCCTGTAGTTTGTTTGAAACCCGATGCGGCAACGCCACTTTGCCGAATGAGCCCAGTATTTCATTTCCCCCCCGGACACAACCTTGATGGAAATCAATTTATTCCAAAGGCAATCCCTGCAAAGTGGCGGTCGGCCACGCCCATAATCGGCAACATGCGACAATACCTTCATGAAAACACTCCCCCCTGGCAAGGTGTACCTGGTCGGCGGCGGACCGGGTAATCCGGAGCTGCTGACGTTGCGGGCCGCGCACCTGATCGCCAGTGCCCAGACCATCGTCTATGACAATCTGGTCGGCAAGGGGATCCTCGAACTAATTCCGGTTGACACTGAACGAATCTATGTCGGCAAGCAAGCCGGCAACCATACGCTGCCCCAGGATGAGATCAACGCGCTGCTGGTGCGCCTGGCACTCGCCGGCAAGAGCGTGGTGCGGCTGAAAGGCGGCGATCCGTTTATTTTTGGCCGTGGCGGCGAGGAAATCGAGAAGCTGCGACAACATGGCGTGCCCTTCGAAGTCGTCCCGGGAGTAACCGCCGCCAGCGGCATGGCGGCGTACGCCGGCATCCCCCTGACCCACCGCGACTATGCCCAGTCCTGCACCTTCGTCACCGGCCACCTCAAGGATGGCGGCGTCGATCTCGATTGGCCGGCGCTGACCCGGCCGCGCCAGACCATCGTCATCTACATGGGAATTGGCGCACTGCCGGAGATCTGCCGCCAGCTCACCGCCCACGGCCTGGCGGCGACGACACCGGCCGCCGTGGTGCAGAACGCCACCCTGGCGCAGCAGCGCGTCGTCTGCGGAACCTTGGCGAGCCTGCCGGAAAAGGTCGTCGGGAGCGGCATCGCTCCACCCGCCCTGATCGTGGTCGGCGAAGTTGTGCTGTTGGGCGAAAAACTGAGCTGGTTCGGCGGTCCGGTGACGGTCTAGCGTGCTCCACGGATCGGCCCCCGGCAACAATCGCTTACAAAGCTGTTGTCGTCTCTGGCATGGGGGTCCGCGTTATCATTGGTACGGGCGACTCCGGCTTGTATGGAGTTCCCGGCGTTCGCGCCACTTCGATTGAATCGATATTCCAAGGACCAGAAAATGAAACGAATTGCACTTGCCGCCGCATTGTTCCTGCCCCTGGCGACTTTGGCCCAATCCGGCGTCATTCAGGACAACGTCGAATTTGCCAGGGTGCTGAATTACTCAGCGATTCCCGGACCGCAGATCGCCCGCCAGGTGTGCACGCCCGTCACCGTGAGTCAGGGTTCGGAACACAATCCCGGCGCCGCGGTGGCGGGAGGATTGATCGGCGCCCTGGTCGGCTCACGCTTCGGCGGCGGGCATGGCAAGGACGCCACGACCATCGCCGGCGCCATCGGTGGCGCCATGGTGGGTGATCAGATGGGGTCCGGCCCCAGCACCCAGCAACAGTGCAATACCGTATATGAACCCGGGCCGCCATCGGGATACCAGGTCACCTACGACTACAAGGGTAAGCTCCTGACCACCACCACCCGCAATCCACCGGGCGAATACCTCAAGGTCCATACCCGCGTCACCCTGGAATAGTTTTCCGGAAGTTGCAGCACGGCTCGGGAGTAACGGTCGGAGCGCGGTCTGGCACAGGCCGGGGAGCTGGGGTAGGATGAACGCATCCAGCCAACTCCCGGAGTAAGCCACATGTCCTGCTGCCACAACTACTACGTCACGACCGAGGGCGGCGAGAGCGTCTTCGCGGTCGATATCTCCAGCATCAACTTCGGCCACGGCGTGCTCAATGAGGCCGGCGAACACGCCAGGGCGCTCGGCATGAGCCGGGTCGCCCTGTTTACCGACAGGACCTTGCACCGCCTGCCTTACGTGTCGCAGCTCGGCGATTCGCTCAAGGCGGCGGGCCTGGACGTGGTGATCTATGACGAGGTCAAGGTCGAACCGACCGACCAGTCCTTCCTCGCCGCAGCCCGGTTCGCCGCGGAAGGAAAATTCGACGGCTATGTGTCGCTCGGCGGCGGATCGGTCATCGACACCTGCAAGGCGGCCAATCTTTACGCCACCTACCCGGCCGACTTCCTCGATTACGTCAACGCCCCCATCGGTGCCGGCAAGCCGGTCCCCGGTCCGCTCAAGCCGCATATCGCCTGCCCCACCACCTGCGGCACCGGTTCGGAATGCACCGGCATCACGATCTTCGACTTGCTCGCCATGCAGGTGAAAACCGGCATCGCTTCCAGACGCCTCAGGCCGTCGATGGCGCTGATCGATCCCGCCACCACTTACACGCTGCCCAAGAATGTCGTCGCCGCCAGCGGTTTTGACGTGCTCTCGCACGCGCTCGAATCCTACACCGCCAAGCCATACACCCGCCGCGCGGCGCCGGGCAAGCCCGCGTTGCGGCCGATGAGCCAGGGCGCCAACCCGTGGAGCGACATCGGCTGCGAAGTGGCGCTGAAGCTGCTGGGACGCTACCTGGAGCGCGCCGTGAATGACGCCGGCGACACCGAGGCGCGCGACCAGATGATGTACGCCGCCACCCTCGCCGGGATCGCCTTCGGCAACTCCGGCGTGCATGTGCCCCACGGCATGGCCTATTCGGTGGCGGGCCTGGTGCGCGACTTCCGGCCCGAGGGCTACCCGCAGGACGAACCGATGGTGCCGCACGGCATGAGCGTGATCGTCAACGCGCCCTCGGTGTTCCGTTTCACCGCCTGCGCCTGTCCCGAGCGCCACCTCCACGGTGCGGCCTGTCTCGGCGCCAGGACTGAGGGAGCAGCCAATGAAGACGCCGCCGAGATTTTGGCCGGACAATTGATCAAGATGATGAAAGCCACCGGCATCCCCAACGGCGTGGGCGGCGTCGGCTACGGCGAAACCGACGTCGCCGCGCTGGCCAGAGGAGCCTGGGCACAACAGCGCCTGCTGACCAATGCGCCGCGCGAAGTCAGCGAGAGCGATCTGGGGAATCTATATCGCGAGGCGATGCGCTACTGGTAACCGGCGTGCCGCCTCGGCGTCAGTGAATATCGTTCCTGAGAACGTTCGGCAAGGGAAACACGGCAATATCGTCTTCCAATAGCGAGGTGACCTCGGCGGCGGAAGCAGTCCCATGAATGCCGCGCGCCGGAATCTCCGAGTAATGGATCTTCCTGGCTTCCTCGGAAAAACGCGCGCCCACGTTTTCACTATCGCGCAGCAATTCTCGCATGACCTTCCTGAGCTTGATTTCATCGGCCTGCTTATCCACCGCCGCGTCAGCGGCTTTTTCAGGCAGTGATCGCCTGATGTGCGGACCCGCGGGGAGTTTTTCGATGATGGCGCTGTTGCAATGCGGACACGTGACTTGACCAGCCGCAATCTGAACCTGAAATGCCTGGTGTGAGGCAAACCAGCCTTCGAATGCGTGATGGTTATTGCAGCCCAAATCGAAGACGATCATCGCGGTCCTTTGTCGCTTTCATATGCCGGAGGCGGTCATGATGCCGGCTGGTTTGCGGCACTCTTGAACGAGCATTTTACTCGTTCCAAGCAATACCCGCAGGAAGTGCTCCAGCCAAATTCCAGAGATCCGTCCGAGTCAATGCAGATCGCCGGACCGGGAACCGACCGCACCTTCCCACAGATCTCTGGTTCCCTGTCCGCCGAGGTAGGTCCGAACATAGTGCTCGACATCCGGGTCCTTGATGAAATCGGCTGCCGACGAGGCTTGCAGTATCACCGCCGGCAATTGGGGCTCGGCGATAATGAAACCCTGAATGTAGTCGAGTCCGGCGTCAACCATGGCCTTGACGGTGTCCAGATTGTCGGTCCACTCGGCAATGCTGGTCATCCCGAGGTTGCGGGTCAGACCGGCGATCGACTCGATGATGGACAGGTTGGTGGGGTGGGACAAGGCGCGGACAATCAGCGATCCGTCAAGCTTCAGGACATCCACGGGAAGCCGGCTGAGATAGGAGAACGAGGTGTAGCCGACGCCGAAGTCGTCAAGCGCAATGCGGCAGCCGAGACCCCGCGCCTGGTCGGCGAATTTGGTCGTATTGTCGATGTCGCTGACCGCAACGCTTTCCGTTATCTCAAGACAGATTTTCTTTGCGGCACGACTGTGTTGCCTCAGCATGGCAAAGGCGTCGGCGATAAATCGCTCGTCGTTGAGGGAACCGCCGCTCATGTTGACATCGATGAAACGCGTCGTCTCCAGGCGATCATAATGTTCGTCTATCCATTCCAGGATGTTCTTCAGTACCCAACGATCGATGATCGCAATCAGGCCGTTTTTTTCGGCTGCGGTAATGATTCGCCATGCCGGTTCGATGGCATTGTCGGCACGGCGCATGCGCAGCAGCACCTCGAAATTAAGGGCTGCGTAGGGATTCTTCAAGGACATGAGGGGTTGCATCACCAGGAACAATCCTTCGGGCGGACTGTTTTCACTGAAGCGCTTGAGGAGGTTCAGCTCGATCTCCTGCTCAAGCAAATCGGGCGCATTGGAATTGAATACCACCACATGATGACCATGCTTTGCTTCGCCGCAGGCGCGGTCGGCGCTGGTGATTGCGTCGTCGCTGGTCATTCTTTGACCCAGCTCGATCAGACCGATCGATATTCCGACCCGGAATGCTTTTTGTTCAACAGTGAACGGATCCAGTTCGATGGCGTCGATAATGTGTTGGCACAAGCTTGCGCCCTGATCGGTAGTCAAGTTAGTGAAAATGATCAGGAACTCATCGCCGCCGATTCTTCCCAACACGCTATCCTGGGGAACGATGCGCTTGATCCTGGTGCACACCTGTTGCAGCACATGGTCTCCGGTGACATGGCCGTAGAGGTCGTTGATCAACTTGAACCGGTCGAGGTCAAGATAGGCAATGCAGACCGCTTCCCCTGCGGCAACCGCCTCGATTGCGGATTCGAGTGCATCCTCGATCCCGCGTCGGTTGATTACCCCGGTCAGGGGATCGTGATTGGCCAGATAGCTCAGCCGGGCATTGGCGCTTACTCGCGCGGTAATGTCCTGAAGCGAACCTTCGATGCTGTCGTCAACATGCTTGGCTTTAACCAGAAACCAGCGATCCTGGTCATTCAGCTTTTCCAGGACTTCCATTTCCACCGTATTTTGCGCCTGGATCGCTTGCAGCATTTGTTCCCACTGGTCCCTGCCAAAGTAGCGGGCCCAGCTTTTTGCGTCGCCCTGATCGCGCTGCCGGGATACGCCCAGCATGTCGCGCAGGGCTGGATTGCCGCGCAATATGGTTCCGGCCATGTCGAGGGTAAACAGCCCACTCGGTATCTCCTGGTAGGTCTTGCGGAGTTCAGCCTCGGCCTGGACGCGGG
>JBAYJH010000021.1:0-30986 GCA_041665185.1 Sterolibacterium sp. | reverse complement strand
CGCCGGGGTCATCGGCCTGCCCACGCCCGGGGTGGAGCTGAAGATGGTTCCCAACGCCGGCAAGATGGAGTTGCGCATCCGCGGCCCCAACGTCACGCCGGGCTATTTCAAGCGCGACGACCTCACCCGCGCGGCCTTCGACGCGGACGGGTTCTACTGCATCGGCGATGCCGGACGTTTCGCCGATCCGCACGACCCCATCAAGGGAATTGAATTCGACGGCCGCATCGCCGAGGATTTCAAGCTCAGTTCCGGCACCTGGGTCCACGTCGGCGCGCTGCGCGTCCAGGCCATCGCCGCCGGCTCGCCGGTCATCCAGGATTGCGTGGTCACCGGCCATGACCGCGAAGAAGTCGGCCTGCTGGTGTTCCCCAACCCTGCCGGCTGCCGCAGCCTGTGTCCTGATGCGCCCGCCGACCTGCCCCTGTCGGGACTGATCGCTCAGCCCCAGGTGAGGCAAAGGCTGGAACAAGCCCTGGGCCAGCTGGCCGGCGGCAGCAGCGGCAGTTCGACCTATCCGACCCGCGCGCTGTTGATGGAGGACTTGCCGGCGATCGACGACAACGAGATCACCGACAAGGGTTACATCAACCAACGCGCAGTCCTGATGCGCCGCGCCGCCCTGGTCGACCGTCTCTACGCCGCCGAGCCGGACCCCGAGGTGATCGTCCTGCCAAGCAAGACGCGATGACTCGGGGATTGGCTGTCCGCACGGGCGTCAGCCGATTCGATATCCACTGAATCAATTTTAGGAGAGCAAGCGTGACCGACGTAGTGAGCTACACCCTCAAAGACGATATCGCGGTTGTAACGGTCGATAGCCCACCGGTCAACACCATGACGCGCGAAGTTCGCGCCGGGTTGAAGCACTGTTTCGAGGCATTGCGCGGCGAGAACGCGAAAGCGATCGTCCTGGCCTGTGCCGGCAAGACCTTCCTTTCCGGTGGCGACATGCGCGAATTCGAAACCGGAGTTCAGGAGCCGGGCTATCACCCGGTACTGCGCCTGATCGAGGACAGCGCGGTGCCGGTGGTCGCGGCCGTCCATGGCACGGTCATGGGCGGCGGCGTCGAGACCGCCATCGCCTGCCACTATCGCGTCGCCGCCGCAGGCACCCGCCTGGGCCTGCCTGAAATCACCCTGGGCATCATCCCCGGCGCCGGCGGCACCCAGCGCATGCCGCGCCTGATCGGCCTGGAGCCGGCGCTCGACATGATGCTCGGCGGCAAGCCGCTCACCGCCGCGCAGGCCAAGGACGCCGGCCTGGTCGATGCCGTGGTCGACGGCAATCTGGTCGAAGCAGCCGTGGCCCACGCCCGGGAACTGGTGGCCAAGGGCGCCGGCCCTCGGCGCACGCGAGATCGCAGCGTCGCCGGCGGCGAGAAGGTCGCCGAAGTGATCGCCGCGCGCCGCGCCCAGGCTGCCAAGACCCTGCGCAACCGCAACTCGCCGAACGTGCTGCTGGATGCGGTCGAAGCCTCGGTCAGCAAGAACTTCGACGACGGCATCGCCTTCGAGCGCACGCTGTCGAACCAGGTCGAGCGTGCCGTCGAAGGCCGCGCCTTTCGTCACCTGTTTTTCGCCGAGCGCGAGTTGCGCAAGATCCCCGGCCTGCCGGTCGACATCAAGGCGCGGCCGGTCACCCGGCTCGGCATCGTCGGCGCCGGCACCATGGGCGGCGGCATCAGTATGTGTTTCGCCAACGCCGGCATTCCCGTCATCATCCTCGACACGTCCCAGGCGAACCTCGATCGTGGCCTGGCGACGATACGCAAGAACTACGAGCGCTCGGTGACGCGCGGCAGCCTCAAGCCCGAACAACGCGACCAGCGCCTCGACCTGATCACCACCACCCTGGACTACGCCGCGCTGGGTAGTGCCGACGTGATCATCGAGGCGGTGTTCGAGAACATGGCCCTGAAGAAGGAGATCTTCGCCAAGCTCGATGCCGTCGCCAAGCCCGGCGCCATCCTCGGCACCAACACCTCGACCCTCGACATCGACGAGATCGCCGCCGTCACCCAGCGGCCGCAGGATGTCATCGGGCTGCATTTCTTCAGCCCGGCCAACGTCATGCAATTGCTCGAAATCGTCCAATGCACCCGGACCGCGGCGGACGTGGTGGTACCGCGCTGGATATCGCCAAGACCATCAAGAAAGTCGGCGTGGTCGCCAAGGTCTGTTATGGTTTCATCGGCAACCGCATGATGGATCCCTATGGGCGCGAGGCCGAACATTGCGTGCTCGAAGGCGCCACTCCGCAGGAGGTGGACGGCGCTCTGGAGGAGTGGGGCATGGCCATGGGCATCCTCGCCGTGTACGACATGGCCGGCATCGACATCGGCCACCTGACCCGCGTCGCGCGCGCGCATCTGCTGCCCAAGGATCCCGGCTTCTACCGTCCGACGGCGCTGCTCACCGAGCGCGGCTGGCTGGGCCAGAAGACAGGACGCGGCTACTATCGCTATGACAACGCCGAGCACAAGCGCACCCCGGACCCGGAAGCCATCGCCATGTTCGCCGAGGAGGCGAAGCGTCTCGGCGTGCCGCAGCGCAAGCCGTCGAAACAGGAAATCCAGGAGCGCTGCCTCTATTCGATGATCAACGAAGGCGCGCTGTTGCTGGAAGAAGGTATCGCCCTGCGCGCCAGCGACATCGACATGGTGTACACCGCCGGCTACGGGTTCCCGCGTTACCGCGGCGGCCCGATGTTCTACGCCGACACGGTGGGACTCAAGGTCATCTACGACAAGATCATGGCGTTCCAGCAGACCCTCGACCCGCAGTACTGGCAGCCGGCGCCGCTGCTGAAAAAATTGGCGCTGGCCGGCTCCAGCTTCGCCCAATATCAGGCGGAACAATCACGTTAATCAGAAGAGGCAAACATGGCACACGCGTTCATTCCCTACGGCCAGTACTGGTCTACCCCTTTCGCCAAATGGCAAGGCACCCTGGCCCATCTGCATAGCATGAAACTGGCCGCCAACTGCGGCAAGCAGGCGCTGGCAGCGAAGAAGTTTCCGCTAGAAGCCATCGACTTCGCCATTCTCGGCATCACCAATCCGCAGCCCTCCAGCTTCTACGGCCTGCCGTGGGTGACCGGCATGATGGGGCTGGACAAGGTCGCCGGGCCGACGGTGCAGCAGGCCTGTGCCACCAGCGCCAGGGCTTTGCAGATGGCGACGCAGGAACTGGCGGACGGCACCTCGGCATGCGCTTTGGTGATCTGCGCCGACCGCATGTCCAACGGCGCCGTGGTCTACTACCCGGATGGCACCGCACCCGGCGGCCGCGGCATCACCGAATCCTGGACCCTGGACAATTTCGGCAAGGATCCTTACGCCCTCAACGCCATGATCGACACCGCGGAGAATGTCTGCCGCCGCCATGGCTTCACCACCCAGCAGCAGCATGAAGTGGCTCAGCAACGCTATCTGCAATACCAGGATGCGCTGGCCAATGACCGCGCTTTCCAGCGCCGTTACATGGTCGACGTGGCCGTGACGGACGCCTCGTTCAGGAAGCAGACCGGCACTTTCAGCGCCGACGACGGCATCATCGCGACCACGGCCGAGGGCCTGGCCAAACTCAAGCCGGTGAAACCCGATGGCACGGTGACTTTCGGCGGCCAAACCCATCCCGCCGACGGCAACGCCGGCGTCATCGTGACATCGCGGGCCAAGGCCAAGGAACTTTCGCTCGATCCGAAAATCGAGGTGGAACTGCTGGGTTTCGGCAACGCGCGCGTGGAAAAAGGCTACATGCCCGCGGCGACGGTGCCTGCGGCGTATATGGCGCTCAAGGCCGCGGGCCTGGAGATGAAGGACGTCACGGCAGTCAAGACGCATAATCCTTTCGCCGCCAACGACCTGATCTTTTCCAAGGAAACAGGCTTCCCGCTGGATAAGATGAACAACTACGGCTGCTCGCTGATCTGGGGCCATCCGCAAGGCCCGACAGGCTTGCGTTCGATCATGGAACTGATCGAAGAATTGGTGTTGCGCGGTGGCGGGGTCGGCTTGTTTACCGGTTGTGCCGCGGGCGACTCGGGCATGGCGGTAGTGTTGCGCGTCAGCGGCTGACAGGCAGCCGGCCGACCGATCGCGCCGGCCGCAAAAAGCAAAAAGGGGTTAGGAAACATCCTAACCCCTTTTTTTCGTTGGTAGGCGCGATTGGACTCGAACCAACGACCCCCACCATGTCAAGGTGGTGCTCTAACCAGCTGAGCTACGCGCCTGAAGAGGGTCGCATTTTAACCGAAAATGCTGGCCCATGCTCCTGAAAATTACTTCGCGGCCAGCGACTGGCGTATCTGCTCCAGCGTATTGGGGTCGTCAATGGTGGTCAGGTCGCCCGGGTCGCGGCCTTCGGCCAGCGCCTGGATGGAACGCCGCAGCATCTTGCCGGAACGCGTCTTGGGCAGGCCGGAGATGAAATGCACCCGGGCCGGCCGGGCGATGGCGCCCAGCAAGCCATCGACCGTGGCCATGATTTCCTTCTCCAGTTGCTTGCGGCCCTCGGCTGTCGCCACCAGGTTGGCGTCCTTGACCACGGCGAAAGCCATCGGCACCTGTCCCTTGAGCTGGTCGGCGACGCCGACCACGGCGACTTCGGCGATGGCCGCGTGGGCTTGCAC
Source organism: Sterolibacterium sp. (assembly GCA_041665185.1). Lineage (GTDB taxonomy): Bacteria > Pseudomonadota > Gammaproteobacteria > Burkholderiales > Rhodocyclaceae > JACRAR01. The sequence goes on along the minus strand of JBAYJH010000021.1, from coordinate 26,350 downwards.
CGCTTCCTCGATTTCGCGGGTGCCGAGACGATGGCCGGCGACGTTGATGACGTCGTCGGTGCGGCCGAGGATGAAGTAGTAGCCATCCGCATCGCGGATGCCCCAGTCGAATGAGGAGTAGACCTGCGGCGACTTGAACAGGGTGAAGTAGGTGCTCACAAAGCGCGCATCGTCGCCCCAGACGGTTGACAGGCAGCCGGGCGGCAACGGCGGCAGGACCCCGACGATGGCTTTTTCGTCGTTGCCGGCTTCCGTGCCGTCCTCGCGGAACAGCTTGAGGTTGTAGCCGAATACCGGGAATGCCGGCGAGCCGTACTTGATCTTGGTCTGCTCCACGCCCGGCGTAGCGGAGAGCATCGGCCAGCCCGTTTCGGTTTGCCAATAATGGTCGATGACCGGTTTCTTCAATTCCGTCATGATCCACTCGTGGGTGGTCTGGTCGAGCGGTTCGCCGGCCAGGAACAGGTGCTTGAGCGACGACAGATCGTATTTGTGCAGGAAGGCCGCGTCGTACTTCTTCAGGACGCGGATCGCCGTCGGCGCCGAGAACATCACCGTGACCTTGTGCTTCTCGACGATCTGCCACCAGATGCCGGCATCGGGACGGATCGGTGTGCCTTCGTACATCACGGTTGCCATGCCGGCGATCAGCGGCCCGTAGATGATATAGGAATGGCCGACCACCCAGCCGATGTCCGAGGTGGAAAACATGGTTTCGCCGGCTGCGCCGCAATAGATGTGCTTCATCGACGACGCCAGGGCCACGGCATAGCCGCCGACGTCGCGTTGCACTCCCTTGGGCTTGCCGGTGGTGCCGGAGGTATAAAGGATGTAGGACGGCTCGTTGGATTCGAGCCAGGCTATCGGTACCTCGGCGTTCAAGTGCTGATTGCGCAAAGTGGCGTAATCGACGTCGCGGCCGGCGACCATCTGCATGTCCTTGTCGATGCCGCGATTCACCAGCAGCACCTTGGCCGGCGGGAACTGCGCCAGGGCGCAGGACTCGTCCACCAGGTGCTTATACGGCACCGCCTTGCCGCCGCGCATGCCGGCGTCGGCAGAGATCATCAACACCGGCTTGGCGTCGTCGATGCGGGTGGCCAGCGAGCCGGCGGCGAAACCGCCGAACACGACCGAGTGGATGGCGCCGATGCGCGCGCAGGCGAGGATGGCAAAGCAGGCCTCGGCGATCATCGGCATATAGATCAGCACACGGTCGCCGCGCTTGACGCCGAGACTCTGCATGACAGCCGCCATGCGCATCACCTCGGCCTTGAGCTCGGCGAAGCTGTAGATCTTCTCCTCGTTGGTCTCGGTGGAGATATAGATCAGGGCGCGATCATTGGGCCGTTTCTCGGCATGCCGGTCGACGGCGTTGTAGCACAGGTTGGTTTCGCCGCCGCTGAACCAGCGGGCGAACGGCGGCTTGGAGAAATCCAGGATCTGTTCCGGCGGCTTGTGCCAGTCTATGAGTTTGGCTTGCTCGGCCCAGAAAGCATCCGGCTGTTCGATGGAACGCTGGTGAAACTCCTTGGTGCTGGTCATGGTTTCCTCCGCTTATTCAAATCTTGGTCTAATTGAGTGGGCCCTCAGCTCGCGATGTCCACCACCGTGCGGCCCCTGGCGCGGGACTTGATGAAATCGTCGAACACCGACGGCAGCTGCTCGAAGGGGATGGTGCGGGTCATCTGCTCCAGATGGGTCGGGCGCATGTCCGATGCCAGGCGGCGCCAGACTTCGGCGCGTTGCGGCATCGGGCAGTTCACCGAATCGATGCCCAGCAGGCTCACCCCGCGCAGGATGAAGGGCATGACGGTGGTGTTGAGGGTGTGGCTGGCGGCCAGGCCGATGCTCGCCAGGGTTCCGCCGATCTGCATGGTGCTGGCCATCCAGGCCAGCACGTCGCCACCCAGGTTATCCACCGCGCCGGCCCACAGGGACTTGTCGAGCGGCTTGATCTTGGTGAGGTCGAGCGATTGGCGCAGCATGATTTCCTGGGCGCCGATGCTCGTCAGGTAATCGAATTCGCTCTCCTTGCCGGTCAAGGCGACGACGTGATAGCCCAGCTTGGCGAGCACCTCGATGGCCACGCTACCGACCCCGCCGGTGGCGCCGCTGACGATCACCGGGCCGTTGCCGGGCTTGAGGCCGTTGGCTTCCATGCGCACCACCGCCAGCCCGGCGGTAAAGCCGGCAGTGCCGAAAGTCATGGCTTCCTTTAGGGTCATGCCCTGCGGCAGCTTCACGACCCAGTCGGCCGGAACGCGGGCCACCTCGGCGTAGCCGCCATGATGCGCCACGCCGATGTCGTAGCTGGTGGCGAGCACCGCGTCGCCTTTGGCGAAGCGCGGATCAAGGCTGGCGGTGACGGTGCCGGCGAGATCGATGCCGCCGACGCAGGGGAAGCGCCGAATGATCTTGCCGGCACCGGTCGCCGCCAGGGCATCCTTGTAATTGACGCTGGAGTAGGCGACGCGGATGGTGACTTCACCGGGATCGAGCTGATCCTCGTTCATCTCAACGAAACGGCTGACGACTTTGCCGTCTTCCTGATGGATCTGATAGGCCTTGAAACTCATGGATAACTCCTTATGGGAGATGGCTGAAAGCTTGCCCGAACGGGCGATTAGCGGAGGATTATACCCAGGCGATTCTGACAAATAGCTGAATGGTTAGGGGTTTACAGCTTGGAGGTGGGCGGTTATAGTCCGCCCCCATGCGCTTGAAAACAACTGACCGCAATGCTGGCGTGTGGCTGAGGGCCGGCGTCTGTGCAGCCGCGAGCCTCTGCCTGTTGTCCACTCCGGTGCTGGCCGACGAGCCAGCCAATTCCCTTCCCGCCGTCCCGCCGTCGATGGGTCTCCAGCTCAAGCAGGCCACCTCCCTGCTCGAGCGCGCCACCGTCAGCGCCGGCGAGGCCGTGGCGCGCGCCCTGGACCTGGTGGGGATACGGTACCGGCGGGGCGGCACGCTGCCGGAAACCGGCTTCGATTGCAGCGGCTTCGTCGGTTACGTCTTCCGCGAAGGCATAGGGTTGATCCTGCCGCGGACATCGCGTGAAATCAGCAAGAGCGGTGAAGTAGTCAAGAAGAGCGAACTGCAACCAGGCGACCTGGTGTTCTTCAATACCATGCGGCGCACCTTCTCCCATGTCGGCATTTACCTCGGCAACAATTTATTCGTGCATGCTCCCGCCAGCGGCGGTGAAGTTCGCGTCGAGAACATGAACGCCGCCTACTGGGGCAAACGCTACAACGGCGCCCGCCGTATCGACCCCGCGACCTAAGGCCGCGCCTCACGCAGTTTCGCCAGTCGTGCCTTCAAGTCCGGCAGTATGGCGGCGACCGCTTTTTCGCCTTCCAGTACCGCCAGGTGTCGATCCTGAAAATCGGCGGCGCGCAGTTCCGGCGTGTGCGGGCGGACCACGATGTCGGCCTCGGGCAGTTCACGCCGGCTGATCGACTGGCTCATGATCGAAAACGTCTGCATCAGTACGTCGATGGTGCTCTGGGTCTTGGCAAATTGTGGTTTCGCCGAGATGTCTACGGCGATGACGAAATCGGCGCCGAGAGTGCGCGCGATGCGGACCGGCACCGGATTCACCAGGCCCCCATCGACGTATTCCCGGCCCTTGATGGCCACCGGCTGGAACAGACCCGGCACGCTGCTCGAGGCGCGCACCGCCATGCCGGTGTTGCCGGTGCGGAACACCACCGCTTCGCCGCTGTTCAAATCGGTGGCGACGACCGCCAGGAGCTTGCCGAACTTCTCCAGGGGCCGCTGGCCGACGGCATTGTTGACGAAACTCTGCAACGCTTCGCCTTTCAGCACCCCGCGATCGGGCAGCGACCAGTCGGAAAACTGGCTCTCTTCCAGCTGCAAGACCAGTCTCTGCAACTCGAAGCCGCTATAGCCGGCGGCATACAGGGCGCCGACCACCGCTCCCGCGCTGGTTCCGACGATGATGTCGGGAACGATGCCTTGCGCTTCAAGTGCCTTGATCACGCCGACATGGGCAAAGCCGCGTGCCGCGCCGCCGCCGAGCGCCAGGGCAATCTTCAACGCCGGCCGCGGCGGTGGTGCGACTGCCGGGGGCGGCGTGGCGCAGGCACAGAGCAGCAGCCCGGTAACGGCGGTCAGGAACAGGCGGCGTAGAGTCGGCAGAGTCGGATTGGTCGGGTTCATGCTGGCGGAGATTTTATCCCAGCGACCGTCCTACCCAGGCCACGGCTGCGCTAGAATTTTCCCTGACGAACTAGGCGCTAAACCGAATTATTCATGATCTGGCGTGACCTGCCGTGATTCCCTGGCTGACGCGGACCAACTGGTTTCCACCGGTCGACAAGGCGTTGTCGGAACCCAACGGCTTGCTCGCCGCCGGCGGCGATCTCGCGGCCGAACGCCTGCTGTGCGCCTATCGCCGCGGCATCTTCCCCTGGTATTCGCCGGGCGAGCCGCTCCTCTGGTGGAGTCCCGACCCGCGCATGGTGCTGCTTCCCAGTGAAGTCAGGATTTCCCGGTCCCTGCACCGGAAATTGAAGGTCGCCGATTATGAGATCCGCCTCGACTCCGCTTTTGCCGAGGTTATCGCCGCCTGCGCCGCCCCGCGCGGAGAAGGCGGAGGCACCTGGATCAGCGCCGAAATGCAGGCCGCCTACCAGCGCCTGCACCAGCTCGGTTATGCCCATTCGGTCGAGACCTGGGTCGAGCTTGAGGGACGGAGCACCCTGGTCGGCGGTCTCTATGGGGTCGCCATTGGCAGCGTCTTCTACGGGGAATCGATGTTTTCCCGCGTCAGCGACGCCTCGAAAATCGCCCTGGCGCATCTTTGCCGCTTACTTGAACGACGTGGTTTCGTCGTGATAGATTGCCAGATGAATACGCCACACTTGGCATCTCTCGGCGCGCGCGAAATCCCGCGGCAGGAGTTTGTCGCGGGGCTGGCGAAATGGACCGGCGAAGACGGGAACGGCGCAGCAGGCGGGCGCCGCTGGCCGGTGGATGCAGCACGTGAGTTGTTTCGCAAGGCACCATGACCAAGCTCAACGAACCGCCCTTTTCGCAGCTCCAGTTTTATGCGACCGCGCCCTATGGTTGCTCCTACCTGCCCAACCGTGTCGCCCGTTCCCAGGTCGCCACGCCCAGCCACCTGATCGACCAGGCGACCTACAGCGAGTTGGTGCGCGCCGGTTTTCGCCGCAGCGGTGTATTTACCTACCGCCCGTATTGCGATGCCTGCCGCGAATGCGTGCCGGTCAGGCTCTGCGTCGACTATTTCCGGCCCAGCCGCAGCCAGCGCCGTTCCTTGCGGCGCCACGAAGATCTGGTCGCTGTGGAGCGCTCGCTGGTGTTTCGCGAGGAGCACTACGCCTTGTATCAGCGCTACCAGGAAGTGCGCCACAGCGGCGGGGGAATGGACCAGGACAGCCGCGACCAGTATGCGCATTTCCTGCTGCAAACTCATGTCGAAAGCCGGCTGGTCGAGTTTCGCCAGGGTGCGGCAACTGGACCGCTGCGCATGGTCAGCATCATCGATGTGTTGCCCGACGGGCTGTCCTCGGTGTATACCTTCTACGACCCCAACCTGCCTGGCGCCAGTTTCGGTACCTACGGCATACTCTGGCAGGCGGCGCAATGCGCGCACTTCGGCTTGCCCTATCTGTATCTCGGCTACTGGATACGCCAGAGTCCCAAAATGGCCTACAAAGCCAGCTTCAAACCGCTCGAAGGCTTGCTGCGGGGTCGCTGGCAAGCGCTGGGCGAGGAGCAGTTGCGCGGCGGTGCTTGAGCCGGCAGGGTGGCTTGATGCGAGATCGCTCCGTCCGATCTTTGAAATGAGCGCCGGTCGAACGACGCCTGCAAGGTATTATCCTGTCCTGCCTGAACGAAACGAATTTGTTACCGGGAGTAGCCACGATGCGAGTTGCAAGATCACTGGATTTGAATGACGCCAAGCGTATCGCCGCGGCCGCCGAGGCCGAGGCGACAACCAACAACTGGCCGGTCGTTATTGCGATCGTCGATGCCGCCGGTCAATTGCTCTATCTAGAACGCAATGATGGCGCGCAACTGGGCAGCCTCGACGTCGCCCTGGGCAAGGCGACCACGGCGGCACTATTCCGTCGGCCCACCAAGGACTGGGAAGAGCGGCTGGCGGAAGGCCGGCTGGGCTTTCTGTCTTTCCAGAACCGGACGCTGCTCGAAGGCGGCGTGCCGGTGCTGGTCGACGGGGAAGTGGTCGGTGCCATCGGCGTGTCCGGCGTCAAATCCAACGAGGACGCGCAGATCGCCCGGGCCGGCGTGGCCGCGCTGGGCCTGTCGGCTTAGAGAACCTTCATCGCGAAGTTGGCCGAGCCGTCAGTGGCCTTCCATCGGCCGCCCTTGACCACCGCGTCGGCGATTCACGCGCGAACCGCCACCGACTTACGCTTGGGCGCCAGGCGCTTTTCCAGTTCGTTGTCGATATCGACGAAAACGTTTGGCAGCGGCTCGTAATCCGGTAACGATATGAGCGGGTGGCGATGACTTAGGGCCTCCATGAGGATTCGCAGGCCATCGCCCTTGAAACCCAGGAACTCCAGCCCGAGGCGAAAACAGAAAGTCTCCCCCGAATACACCGAGTAGGCCTGCCTGGCCCTGATTTCAATCACCTTTTGCCGGCCGCTCCGATGCAACGGCGGAATGGCCAGCAGCACCACGACCGGGGAGTCGGTGAACACGTCGCGGTGGGTAAGCATGCCGGTACCGACCAGCGTCAGATCGTGCGTTCTGCCGTGGAAGGTCGGTTTCTGGTCGACTTCGTCGAAGATCAGCGCGATTTTCCAGCGTACGTGGTAGCGCGCCAAACTGCGGATGATCGTCATGTCATGTCGAAGGCTTTCAAGGCTTTCGTTGAGGGTCAGGCCATCGGCCAACTACCACCGATTCTCCGCAACAACGTTCGTGAATGCTGTGAAGCAGTTCACAATTCGAGGGTATTTTTGGCCGGGCGCAAACGCCGACCTGCGGCAGGATCGAGATGTCCCAGAGCGGTGGCGAGGGTCGTCGGAGTGACGAGGAGTGACGAAGAGTGAGAAAGAATGCTTGCATTTGCTTCGATACTTCCAGGATAATGGAATCATGGAAATTAATATCGCCGTCCAATCTCTCGCCGCCCTTGCCCAGGAAACCCGTCTCGCCATCTTCCGTCTGCTGGTGGAGGCCGGGCCGGAAGGCGTGAATGCTGGCGCCATCGCCGAAGCAGTGGGGGTGCCAGCGGCGACGCTGTCCTTTCATGTCGCCCAGCTCGCCCGCGCCGGGCTGGTGACTTCGCGCCAGGAAAGCCGTTTTATTTTCTACGCGGCGAATTTCCCGGCGATGGACGATCTCATCGCCTACCTGACCGACAACTGCTGCCAGGGCGGGCAATGCCTGCCCAAGACGACGGCGGCGAATGCCACGACAAAAGCGCCGGCGCGCGTCGGCAAACCACCAAGGAGAAGCACTTGAGCGAACGCGTTTTCAATGTCCTGTTTTTGTGTACCGGCAACTCGGCGCGCAGCATCCTGGCCGAAGCCATCCTCAATCACGCCGGCAAGGGGCGCTTTCACGCCTTCAGCGCCGGCAGCCACCCGGGCGGCAAGGTGAATCCCTACGCCATCGAACTCCTGGCGAAGCAAGGTCTGGCGGTGTCCGACCTGCGCAGCAAGAGCTGGGATGAATTCGCCGTGCCGGGAGGACCGGATATCGACTTCGTATTCACCGTCTGCGACAACGCCGCTGGTGAAGTCTGTCCGATCTGGCCGGGCCAGCCGATGACCGCGCACTGGGGTATCGAAGATCCGGCGGCGGTGGAAGGCGGCGACGAGGGCAAGCGCCGTGCCTTCATCAAGGCCTACGCCGAAATGAATCGGCGCATTTCGCTGTTCACCAGCCTGCCCCTGGCCAAGCTCGACGCCATGGCAATCAAGCGTGAACTCGACCAGATCGGTCGATTGCGCGAGCAGGGAGAGTAGCCGTGAGTGCCTTGACCAGGAAACTGTCGTTTCTCGACCGATACCTGACGGTCTGGATTTTCTCGGCCATGGCGCTCGGGGTGGGGCTCGGTTTCCTGGTGCCCGGTGTCGAGGATTTCATCAACCGCTTCCAGGTTGGCACCACCAACATGCCGATTGCAGTCGGACTGATCCTGATGATGTACCCGCCTTTTGCCAAGGTGCGCTACGAAGAACTGCCCGATGTCTTCCGCGACTGGAAGGTGTTGGGCCTTTCGCTGGCGCAGAACTGGATCGTCGGACCGCTGCTGATGTTCGCGCTGGCGCTGACTTTTCTTCAGGACAAGCCGGAATACATGGTGGGGCTCATCATGATCGGCCTGGCGCGTTGCATTGCCATGGTGATCGTCTGGAACGAACTCGCCAAGGGCTCCACCGAGTACGCCGCCGGGCTGGTGGCCTTCAATTCGATCTTCCAGGTGCTCTTCTTCAGCGTCTATGCCTGGCTGTTCATCACCGTCTTGCCGCCGTTCTTCGGGCTGTCGGGTTCCGTGGTCGACATCTCGATCCAGCAGATCGCCGAGAGTGTCTTCATCTATCTGGGCATCCCCTGCATCGCCGGCGTGCTGACGCGCGTGATCATGCTGCGCTTTGTCACCAAGGACTGGTACCACACCCGCTTTGTCCCGAAGATCGGCCCGATCACCCTGGCCGCGTTGCTTTTCACCATCGTCGTCATGTTCAGCCTGAAGGGCAAGCTGATCATCGGCATTCCGCTGGATGTGGTACGCATCGCCATTCCCTTGCTGATCTACTTTGTGGTGATGTTTGTGTTCTCGTTTTTCATGAGCATGCGCTTGGGCGCCAGTTACGAAAAAAGCGCCACACTCTCCTTCACCGCAGCCAGCAACAACTTTGAGCTGGCAATTGCCGTGGCCGTGGCGGTTTACGGCATCGACTCCGGGGTGGCATTTGCGGCGGTCATCGGGCCGTTGGTCGAGGTGCCGGTGATGATCGCCTTGGTCAATGTGTCGCTCTGGTTGCAGAAGAAGTATTTCGCCGTAACGCCACGACTATCAACCACCCCCGGTCAGGGCTGACAAGCAGGAAAGGAACTCCATGAAAACGCTCGAAGTGTTCGATCCCGCCATGTGTTGTTCGACGGGTGTCTGCGGCGTGGAGGTTGACCCGGTGCTGGTGCAGTTTTCGGCCGACCTGCAATGGCTGGCGGAGCATGATGTCAGCGTCAAGCGTTACAACCTGTCGCAAGAACCGCAGGCATTTGCCGGAAATCCCGACGTCGTCAGGGAAATGGAAGCCGGGATGGATCGTCTGCCCATCCTGCGCGTCGATGGCCGCATTGTTTCCACCGGCATGTATCCCTCGCGCATCCAACTGGCGCAGAAGTTGGGTGTCGCCCAGACGCGAGCCGATAAACCCCGCATCAAGCTGGGCGAGAGCGCCTGCAATCCGAAATCCGGTTGCTGCTGAGCGACCTCGCATGAGCTTGCCCGCCGCAACCACCCGCCACCTGTTCTTCACGGGCAAGGGTGGCGTGGGCAAGACCTCGCTATCCTGTGCCGTGGGCCTGGCGTTGGCCGCAGCCGGCAAGCGTGTGCTGATCGTGAGCACCGATCCGGCCTCCAATCTGGATGAAGTGCTGGGCGTAGGGCTCTGTGCGCTACCGACGGCGGTCCCCGATGCCGCCGGCCTGTTCGCGCTCAACATCGACCCCGAAGCCGCGGCACGGGAATATCGCGAGCGCATGGTTGCACCCTACCGCGGCATACTGCCGCCCGCCGCCATTGCCAGCATGGAAGAGCAGTTTTCCGGCGCCTGCACGGTGGAGATCGCCGCCTTCGACGAATTCTCCAAACTTCTCGGCCAGCCGCAAGCGACCGCGGAATTCGATCACGTCATCTTCGACACCGCGCCTACCGGCCACACCCTGCGGCTGCTAACCTTGCCTTCGGCGTGGTGCGAGTTCATTGCTTCGTCCGACAGTGGCGCATCCTGTCTCGGTCCGCTGGCTGGGCTGGAAAAACAGAAGGCAATGTATGCCGCGACCGTGGCCCGACTCTGCGATCCTGCCAGCACAGTCGTTATCCTCGTCAGCCGCCCCGACAACGCTGCGCTGCGCGAGGCCGAGCGCACCCGGGCGGAACTCGTCGAACTTGGCGCCAGTAACCTACAGCTGGCCATCAATGGATTGTTTGCCACTGAACGCACCGATGATCCCATCGCCACTGCGATGACGCAGCGTGCCAAAGCGGCACTTGCGGCGATACCCGCGGGGCTGAATACGTTGCCGCGCACGCTGACCCCGTTTCTGCCGCTGGGCACCGTGGGCTTGCCCGCGCTGCGTCGGATGGCGCAGCCTGACCTGTCCGCCCTGTCGGCACCAGGCGAGCCGGTCACGACACAGTTACCAGGACCACTCTCCGCGCTGATCGACGAAATTGCCCAGGCCGGCCGCGGCGTCATCATGGCCATGGGGAAGGGGGGCGTGGGCAAGACCACGGTCGCCGCCGCCATCGCCGTAGCGCTGGCCAAACGTGGTTTCTCCGTACAGCTCTCGACGACGGATCCGGCTGCCCATGTTGCTGCGACGGTAGACGAAAGCATTGCACGCTTGAGTGTGAGCCGCATCGACCCGGCCGCCGAGGTCGCGCTATACACCACAGAGGTGCTTGCCAAGGCCGGCAGCAATCTCGACCCGAACGGCCGCGCCATGCTGGAAGAAGACTTGCGCTCGCCGTGCACCGAGGAGATCGCGGTGTTCCGCGCCTTCGCCAGGGCGGTCGACGCCGGCAAGGACGGCTTCGTGGTTCTCGACACCGCGCCCACCGGCCACACCATCCTGCTGCTCGATGCCGCCGAGTCTTACCACCGGGAAGTCCTGCGCACCCAGGGTGACATGCCGGAAGCGGTGCGCAGCCTGCTGCCCCGTTTGCGCGATGCCGCTTACACCAGGGTGCTGATCGTCACCCTGCCCGAAGCCACGCCGGTGCATGAAGCCGAGCGTCTGCAAGGTGATCTGGCGCGCGCGGGAATTCAGCCCTTCGCCTGGGTGATCAACCAGAGCCTGCTGGCCAGTGGCACCCGCAATCAATTGCTGGCCCAGCGCGGCCACTATGAGATTCCCTTCATTCGTTACGTGGCCGATGAGCTGTCATCGCGCTGCGCCTTGATTCCCTGGTTGCCGGCGCCGCCGGTTGGTGGCAAGAGCCTGGCGCTACTGACTGAGCCACCATGCGCTGCATAGCCGAGGCATGGGAAAAACATGAAACGGAATTGCGCCGTTTCCTGCGCCACCGTGCGGGCAGCGACGACGAGGCGAACGATCTGTTGCAGGAAGTCTTCCTGCGCGCGCTACGGCAAACCAACGGCCTGTGCGGCATCGATAATCGGCGCGCCTGGCTGTTTCATGCCGCGCGCAACCTGCTGATTGACCGTCTGCGCCTGGCAAAGGATCAGGTACCGCTGCCGGACGATCTTGCCGCCGAACCCGAGGACTCCCTCGCGCCCGTCGATAGTCTGGCCCAATGCTTGCCCCGGGTGTTGAGCGAACTCTCGTCCCGGGACCGCGAGGCCATTACCCTATGCGACATGGAAGGCATGACCCAGCAAGATTACGCGCGGCGCCTCGGAATTACGCTGCCCGCCGCAAAGTCGCGGGTGCAGCGGGCCCGGCTGCGTCTCAAGGCGCAATTGACGACAGCCTGCACCGTAACTTTCGATGCTGCCGGCGAAGTCTGCTGCTTCGTGCCACGCCCGCCGCTTTGATGCTTCGGCCGGGTTGCATCCATTTCGGTAGCGCTTCGTCAACCCGGGATGGTGGGCTATAACCAAGTAGCAAGAGCACATAGACCTCACCAGGGTTTCACCTCACCGGTCGGTAGTCGCCATGGAAATCCTTTACGCCACACTGCAAAGCGGACTCGCCAGCCTGGCTTCCTATCTGGCTGCCCACGTGCTGCTCTGTCTGGTGCCGGCGTTCTTCGTCGCCGGCGCGCTGTCGGCCCTGGTGCCACAGCAGTCGGTCATCCGCTTTCTCGGGCCGGATGCGCCGAAGTGGATCGCTTACCCCGCAGCGGCCGGAGCCGGCAGCCTGCTCGCGGTCTGCTCCTGCACCGTTCAGCCGCTGTTTGCCGGCATTTACAGCAAAGGGGCCGGGCTCGGGCCGGGTATTACCTTCCTGTTCTTCGCCCCTGCCGCCAACATCCTCGCGCTGTCCTATACGGGTGTTGCGCTCGGTGCCGACTTTGCGATTGCCCGCGTCGTCCTGTCGTTGTCCTTTGGCATCGGCATCGGCATGATCATGGCGCTGCTGTACCACCGCGACGATGCCGCACGCCTAGCCAATGCCGCCGCCTTCACTGGCGCCGAAGGGATCAGCGGCCGCGTCGTGGTCTTTCTGATCGCGCTCATTGCCTTGCTGATCGGCGGTACGCTCAAGCTCGACTTTCTGACCGCTAGGCTCGCCACGTTCGACTTTGCGATGGCCACGGCTCCAGCGGCGCAAGCGGTGCTCGACCGGCTGGTACCCGTCAATACCATCAAGGGCGACGAAGGTCTCAGCCTGCACGGGGTTGTGTTGATCGCCATGCTGGTCACGATCGGTGCCACTGCCGTACGAGGACTCGGCAAGGTTGACGAAGGGTACAACCGGCTGACACAGCTTTGTCTTGGCCTGATCGCCGCGACGCTGATCTTCGCTGCGCTAGTCATCCAGGCCACGCCCGAAGGTCTGAAAATCGCCATCACCGGGCGCACGCTTGCCGTCGCGGCACTACTCGCATTGCTGGTGCCGCTGGCGCGCCGCTTCGACTCCTGGGACATGCAGCAATGGTTGTGGGAGACCTGGCGCTTCGTTCGCATGATATTTCCCTTGCTCATCGTCGGGGTTTTTCTGGTCGGCGTGATCCGCGTCTTCATTCGCCCCGAGTGGATACAGGCCATCGCCGGCGCCAATACGGTGATTGGCAATCTCGCCGGCGTGGTGTTCGGCGTCTTCATGTACTTCCCGACCCTGGTCGAGGTGCCGATCGCCAAGATGTTCCTGTCGCTCGGCATGCACCCCGGTCCGCTGATCGCCTATCTGATGGCTGACCCGGAACTATCGTTGCAAAGCATCCTGATTACGACGACGATCATAGGGAAGCGCAAGGCATGGACCTACGTCGGCCTGGTCGCCCTGTTCGCCACGGCGTCCGGCCTCGCTTATGGCGCCTGGGTCGACGGTGAATCCATTGCCATGATCGCCCTGGCCATCGCGGTTTTTGTCGGTCTGCTGATGATTGCACTGCATTTTGCCGACAAACGCCAGGTGCCCACTGTGGCCTGATTATTTCTGGAGAGTGACATGGACATAAAAATACTCGGCAGCGGCTGTCCCAAGTGCCAGCGACTCGAACAGATTACCCGCGAGGTAGCGACTGAACTTGGTGTCGAAGCGCAGTTCGAGCATGTCCGCGACATTGCGAAAATCATGGAATATGCCGTTGTCAGCACGCCGGCGCTGGTCGTCGACGGCGAAGTGAAAGCCGCCGGCCACATGCCAAGCAAGGAGCAAATCCGCGGCTGGCTTGGCAAACCATGAGGCGGCGACCGAAAAATGGCACTGGGCTTATGCGCTGGGTTCCGTGGCAGCCTGCAAGGGAATGATGTCGGCCCCGCGCAAGCACACGGTTACCTCCTGGCCCGGCTCGACGGCATAGCGTTGCACGGCGCGTGTCGGCAAGCGCATCTGCAACCGCGCCCCCTCGATGCCTGCCGGCAGCAGCCAGACCAGGGTGTCGGTGCCGAGATCGATGCGTTCCGTTACCCGGGCCGCCACCGGGTTTTCCAGGTGGCTGTCCCAGGGTTTGTCCGGGCGAACCAAGAGTACGCTCGCCGGCTGAATTGCCCACCGCAGCGAACCGGCGGCCCGGGATTGTCCGCGGTCGGCAAGGCGCAAGGCATGCGGCCCCCAGCGCAGCAAGGCCTGGCGACCGGCGCCTGCCGATTCGATCTGTCCGTCGAAAATGTTCGCAATGTCGAGCAGTCGCGCCGCTTCTTCGCGGCAGGGGCGCGCCAGCACCTCGGCGGTCGGACCGGATTGCAACAGCCTTCCACGGTCCAACAGGCACAAGTGCGAGGCGAGTTGTGCGGCTTCGTCCAGATCATGGGTCACCACGACGACAGTGGTAGACAGTATTTCGTGCAGTCGAATGATTTCGACGTACAGTGATTTCTTGGTGCTGCGATCCACTGCCGAGAATGGTTCGTCCAGGAGAAGCAGCTTGGGCTCGCGGGCGATGGCTCGGGCGAGCGCCACCCGCTGCTTCTGCCCGCCGGAGATTTCCCGGGGATAACGCAACGCCAGTTCCTCCACTTGCGCCAGCGCAAGGCAGCGCCGTGCCCGCTCGACACGCTGCCGGGTGGGAAGATGCTGTAGGGCCATCTCCACGTTGCCGAGCGCGCTCAGATGGGGAAACAGCGCGTATTGCTGTGGCACCAGCCCTACCGGCCGCAGGCGCGTGGGAACGTGCAGGCCGGTGGCGGTATCGCTCCACGTCTCGCCATGGACCCGCACCACGTCCTGGGTGACTCGCAACAGTCCGGCGATGGCACGCAGGATGGAGGTCTTGCCCGAGCCGGAGGGGCCGAGTAGCGCGGTAATTTTTCCGGCCGGAATGGTGGCCGAGAAATCCAGCTTCGGGCCGTCGTGCCGCAGCGCCACTTCCAGACTCATGTCGGGCGCCGCCGCGCCATTAACCGCGCGACCAGGCCATAGCTCACCGCGATAGTCACCAGCGAGATCGACAGGAGTAGCAGTGACATCCGCCCGGCGGTTTCCAGGTCGAAGCCCTGAGCCTTGTCGTAGATGGAAATTGCCACCGTCTTGGTCTCGCCGGGAATGTTGCCGCCCACCATGAGCACAACACCGAACTCGCCGAGGGTGTGGGCAAAGGTCATCACAGCGGCCGAGAGTATTCCCGGCCAGGCGAGCGGCAACTCGATGCGGCGAAGGGCTTGCCAGAAGGTGAGTCCGCAGCATTGGGCCGCCTCGCGGATTTCTTGTGGAATTGCCTCGAAGGCGCGCTGGATCGGTTGTACCGCAAAAGGGATATTGAAAATAACCGAGGCCACCACCAAGCCGGTAAAGCTGAACGCAAGCGTGTGGCCAACCAAACGCTCGTATATCTGGCCGAGCCACGTATGACCGCCCATCGCCACCAACAAGTAAAAGCCGATGACGGTTGGCGGCAATACCAGGGGCAGCGCCAATAGTCCTTCGATCCAGGACTTGCCCTTGAATGGCGTAATCGCCAGCCAGTAGGCGGCGGCTATCGCCAGAGGCAGCAACACGGCCAGCGTCACCGCCGCCAGGCGCAGCGAGAGGAGGATAGACTCCCAGTCCATCGCGACAGACTATTTCGCCCGTTCGTTTGGCAGCACAAAGCCGAAGCGGATAAACACCTCGCGGGCTGCGGGCTCCTGGACATAACGATAGAAGGTGGCCGCCGTCTCGCCCGCCTTGGTGGTGAGCGCCATGCGCTGGCGCAGCGGCTCGGTTGCATGCCAGTCGGCGGGAATCGGGGCAAAGCTTCCGAGCTTGGCGATCTCGGGCGCCCTGGAAAGCGACAGGGGAATGATTCCGCCCTGGCTCGAACCAGAGGCGGCAAACTGGGTCGCCTGGGAGGCGTTTTCGCCCAACACCAACCTGGGCTCCGCTGCCTCCCACAAGCCTGCGTGTTGCAGCGCCGCCCGGGCCGCACGACCATAGGGCGCATGCTCCGGGTTGGCGATTGCGAAGCGTTTGATACGCCCATCGGCAAGCGCCGCCTTGAGGTCCTTGAGTTCTCCATCCACCTTCAGGGACGAGCCCAGGGGGGCAAATAGAACCACACGGCCTATCGCATAGAGCACGCCTCTGTCACCTGTGAGCCTCTTGTCGGCCAGCTGAAATACGTAATTCTCGTCGGCGGAGAGAAACATCTCGAACGGCGCGCCGTTCTCGATCTGGGTTTTGAAATTGCCGGAAGATCCGAAGACAAGCTTGACCTCCCTGCCGGTGTCCTGTCTGAAGTGTGCGGCGATCTCGGCAAGCGCGAATTTCAAGTCGGCGGCAGCGGCAATGATCGGCGTTTCTTCGGCACCAGCGGCTGTCATCGATAGCGTGAGCATCAACCCGGCCACGAAGCGTCTTGCGGATAGCATGATTTCCCCCTGTCAGTGCGTTGTGACAATTATGCTATAACGAGTGTTGCTGCGCGTCAATACTTGAGTCGGTGCAAGGGATGTCATTCGGCGAGGCTGCGTAACGTAGCCAATTCGTCTCGGGCCGCGTCGTTGATGCGCGTCTCCAGCGCATCATAGGCGAGCACAAGTTGCTGACCGAGTTCAGTGAGGTGCGCCCCACCACCACCCTTTCCACCTGTGGCCGTCTCAATCACGGGGCGGCCAAGACCGCGATTGAGGGTGTCAATAAGCAGCCAGGCGCGCTTGTAGGTCATCCCTAGCGCTTTGGCTGCCGCGCTGATCGAGTGCATCTCTCCAACCGTTCGCAAGAGATCGACCTTTCCGGGACCGATGGCAATTGCATCCCCAATGGACACTCGGGGACGGATAACCATAGCAGCCGGGATCTTCTTGTGTGCGCTGTTCATGTTGAATAAATCACCAGGATTAACGGAGCCAATCCAATTTTGAGGGTGGACCCGGCCACAAATCAACTGCCAATATGGGCCGGGGTCATAGGTGTAGCTTGGATCATGGTTTCTAAACGAGACAGAAGGGAACAACGATGGGTTCCCAGAGGATCGTTCGCTGAGGCGTTGACCGTAACACCGGATACTGGTGATCAAGAGCCAGTGAACGGACCGCCTGGTTCACTTGATGATGCCGCGCGCCTTCATGCGGTCACAACCATTTTGCCGTGGCGCCGGCAGCTTCACGCCTTTCTCAAGGGCGCGGGCTTCCATGGTCTTGCGACTTTCGTCCTGGAGAGCCTTGCACTCGTCGTAGGTTTTGACGGCGCGCATTTTGGTCTGATTTGCAGCGCGTTCTTCCGCCGTCATCAGCGACCAACCGGCGGTATTGTTTTTGTCCCAGGCGAAGCGTGCGGCTTTGCCCCGCCCACCTGCGCCAGCTTCCATCCCAGACCTCGGTCCCATGCCTGGGCCGGAGCCCGGTCCGGCTTGAGCACAGACAGGGGCAGCCAACGTTACACCAAGAAGTGCAACAAGTGCGATACGTGTGAATTTCATGATAAGACTCCTTCAGTAGTTAAGAAACATTCAACAATAAATCGGTTCATTTCAACTAACGCAGGCTGGGGTTTGGGGGTTACCGAGAAAGAGTAAGGCTTTGCAAATCAGAGCCGCCGACGCTCCGGCGCGGGTCATTGCGTTACGCCGGTGGATCGGATCATGTCCTGTACCAGTCTTCTCAAATCGGTGATGTGCCAGGTGCCTTCGGGCACCCAGGGGACTCGGGCGAGATTGGTCTCGATTATCAGCGGCAGTTTGAAGTCCTCCGGATCCTGCGTACCATGCTGCCGCTCGTGTCCGGCGTGATCGCTGGTCACGACAATCGCGTGGGAAGTGCTTTGGCGGACCTGTTCGAGGAGTGGCGCCAGCGCCATATCGATATGGGCCAGCTCATCGAGGTAGTCCGACGAAAGCCAGCCGGAGTCCGCACCGGCGTATTCGAGCCCGCTGACATGCAGGAAGGCCATGCGTCGGCCAGCTCCGCGAAAGAACGCGCGTGCCTTGTCAATGCCGTCATCGGGTGCCAGTCCATGCTGGTCCACTGAGTCGCTGACCAAGTAGCCGAGCTTGGGTTTGGCGTAGTAGAAGGCGGTGCGGTAACCGAACCGTTTGGCGTCGTCGAACAGCGTCGGCTTTACCACACGCGGTTCTCCCCGATTCCAGTCGTTGTCCCGCTTGCCGTTCTCGAAGGGAGGGAGTCCGGTCAGCATCGCCGTGTGTGCGACAAGGGTCTTCGGTGGATCGACGCTCTGCCCTTCCAGGGTGTAGCGCCCCGGACGCATCAGGGCGTGTAGCGTAGGGGTGATATTCTCGCTCAGGGCGGCCGGATGCAAGGCGTCGATCGAAACAACCAGCACACTCCAGTCATCGCCGCCCGTGGGCGCCGCAAGCGCCAACGGCCCGAAAGCGAGCATGGTCAGCAAGGCTACGGCGATCGGTTTCAACGCTTGCCCCTTTCCGGACTCCTGCAATAGTCGGCGCTGGCGGGAAGGCGATTCAGGCAATCAATTCACACCGACATGCCGAGCAGTCGTCCGGTCAGTTTCCGCGCCACCGGAGCCAGAAAGAAAATCACCGGTACGCCCACCACATACGCCACCAGGAAGGCATTGCCCCAGCGACTGAGAAAGTCCGGGGTGATGCCGATATTCACGGCGGTGATGACGAAGGTCATCAATGAAATCATCATTGCTCCCATGAGTAGGGAGAACACGAGATGAAACTTCCTTTGTGGGTTCATTAGATCAATCTCCTTGTCGAATCAGGCGCCGCCGAGCCACCGCTCAATCTTGTCGCGGCCGGGGATGCCTCCTGAATGCACCACTTTGCCGTCAAGCACCACACCGGGCGTACTCATCACGCCATAGCCCATGATGTCCTTGATCTCCTCCACCTTGTCCAGCTGGATGGTCACGCCCTTGGCGCGGGCTGCCTCCTCAATCAGCTTGAGGGTAGACCTGCAATTGGCGCAACCGGCGCCGAGGACTTTGATATTCAGCATTTACCTGACTCCTGTTCGATGAATGGATAGCCGCGTGCCAACAGCCACGGCCATATAGCAGATGACGAAGTCGTGCAAGAAAGGATGCAGGCGGCAAGTAAGAAGACGAGAGACCTGAACACCGGTTCGATTGCACCTCGATCATCAATAAGCGATGGGCCGGGTCTGTTCCCGATCGGGGAGCGAGCCAGGTTAAGGGCGGAAATAGCACGCCGGTTACCTGATTCTCCGAGCCGGCTTGCGGGCGCGCATGTCAGCGCGGGACCAGCAAGTAGATGCCGAGGCCGAGCATGACGAGCCCGGCCACCAACTTCAGCCGCCGCCCTTCGTTTTCCTGTAGCCGGTGCTGGCTCAGCGTCACCACGCCGATCGTCAGGATGACGATGTCGTCGAGCATGTACATCAGGTTGTAGAGCAGCAGATAACCGTAATAGGTCGCTTTGTCGAGCTGGTGCAGCGTGAGGATGCGCGTATACAGCGCCGGAAAACCTGCGGTGCACAGCAGTTCGACGATCTGCACCAGTATGGCGAGCACGATGGTGCCGAGGATGGCGGGCCAGAGGCGCTCGGCCCGGAGGATCGCGCGCAGCCGCGCGTAGATGCTGGGTCTGGCTGTAACAGGGATCGACAAGGTGATGCCGCGACCGAACGCCACGAAATCCTTTAGGTTGATTACCCCGGCAATGATGGCGAGCACGGCGATGGCGATTTCGGAAATGCGCGAGATGCCGACCAACAGGAACAAGTTGAGCCACGCGGCCATGAAGGCGAAATAGGCAATTCCCTGGATCGCGACGAAGGTGCCGGCGATGGCCAGCATCGTGCGCCGGTCGCCAAGCGTCGCGAGCATCGAGATCATCAGGATCAGCACCCATATCGAACAGGGATTGAGGCCGTCGAGCAGCCCGATGACGATGGTGAAAACGGGCAGGCCGACATCGGTCACGCTCAACCTGCGGCCGCTCCACGGAATCTCGATCGCGTCATCCTGGGGCGCCGCACAACCATTCGTCTCCGCCACACCACATGCGGCCTCGCCGGTTGGGCCGGCTGGCCCGGTGTGATCCAGCGCCGCGCGTATTCTGGCACCGGTGGTTTCCGGCGTATCGAAACCGACGATCAGCTCATTGCCGATGCGGGTCGTCGGCACGCCGGGACGGGTGATGCCGGCCGTGCGCGAGAGTTCACGCAGGCGGACCAAGGCGTCGGCGTTGCTTGGTAGGTCGATGATCGTGACGTTCAGGCCGGGCCGCTCGCGCGCAAGCTCATCCAAGAACGCCCTGGCGACCGCGCAATGGGGACAGCCTTCGCTGACGAATAGCTCGATCGCCGGTTGTTTCCGGGGATCCTCGTTTGGCGCGGCCAGTGCGTCGCCGCTGCCAACCAACCCTGCCAGGACAATGAATACGAGGATGAGATTGGGAAACCTGGATCGAACTCGGGATAGTTTGCCACGCATGAATAAAGTATAGGTGGCGAATACCTTCCGCGGATTGAGACTGAACGCCGGCCTCAGCGGGACATCGGCGC
Source organism: Sterolibacterium sp. (assembly GCA_041665185.1). GTDB lineage: Bacteria > Pseudomonadota > Gammaproteobacteria > Burkholderiales > Rhodocyclaceae > JACRAR01. The sequence goes on along the minus strand of JBAYJH010000021.1, from coordinate 6,089 downwards.
CGCAGGCCGAAATAACCCTCGGGACGGCAGGCCGGCGAGCAGCGTAATGGCGCGGATCGGGTGGTACGTGGTCTTACAGCACCGCGTTGAACACATAGCCCACCAACAGGATGCCGAGGGCCACCACGCCCACGAAGGTGGCGATCAGCCGGGGCTTCAATACCTTGCGCAGAATGATCATCTCCGGCGCGGAGAGCGCGATCACGCTCATCATGAAGGCCAATACCGTGCCCAGCGCCGCGCCCTTGCCCATCAGCGCTTCGACGATGGGGATGATGCCGGCGGCGTTGGTGTACATCGGCACGCCGATGGCGACCGCCGCGGGAACCGACCACCAGGGCGCGTCCTTGCCCATGATGGAGGCCATGAAATCTTCCGGCACATAGCCGTGGATGCCGGCGCCCAGGGCGATGCCGGCGAGGATGTAAGGCCACACCTTGCCGACGATGCCGCGTACATGGGTGAAGCCGCTGTCGACGCGTTCGCCCCAGTCCATGGCGGTGACTTCGATGGTCCCAGCCGGTTGGCTATTCTGCATGGCGCGCACCCAGTCCTCCAGATGGTCTTCCATACCCAGCTTGCCGATGACGATACCAGCCACGACTGCCACGGTAAGCCCCAGCACCAGATACAGCGCCGCGACCTTCCAGCCGAACATGCCGAATAGCAGTGCCAGCGCCACCTCATTCACCATCGGTGCGGAGATCAGGAAGGAGAAGGTCACGCCCAGCGGCACGCCGGCTTGCAGGAAGCCAATGAACAAAGGCACGGCGGAACACGAGCAGAACGGCGTAACGATGCCGAGCGAGGCCGCCATCACGTTGCCGGCACCCAGGCGGCGACCGGAGAGCGCGGCGCGGGTGCGCTCGGGCGAGACGAAGGTATGCACCACGCCCATGACGAAAACGATGCCGGTGAGCAACAGCAGCACCTTGGGAGTGTCGTAAAAGAAGAATTGCAACGCTCCGCCCAGGGGGCCGTCGCGCGCCACCGGCAGCGCTGCGACCAAGGCCTCGGAAATTGGAGTCAGCGCCTGGTAAAGCGCGAACCAAGTCATCGCTGCGACCAAAAGAAAAGCCACGGGCTGCTGGCCGGGCCAGCGTTTGAGTTGCAGGGCAAGCGCTTGCATGGGGAAGTCTCCGTTTGCAATGGCAACGGGTCGATCCCGTTCCTGGCAACGGAGACGAACGACATCGTCAAAAGATGCAGGCACTCGCCCGTGCAAATGTCTTGAACGGATCGGCGGTAGCGGCTGTCAATACCCCAGAAACAGGAGCGGGCACTAGTCCTCGGCCATTTCCAGCTTGCGCATCTTTTCCCACAAGTTCTTGCGGCTGATGCCCAGCAGCGCCGCGCTATCGGCGATGCGTCCGCCGCACTCGGACAAGGCCCGGCGGATATAGGCGCGTTCGCACTCCTGTAGGTGGTCGCTGAGCGGCTGCTTCGGCGCGTTATCTTCCGCCGGCAAGGCGCCACTGGCGCCGAACAGGTTTTCGGCATTCAGCAAGGGATTCAAGGAGAGCACGCTGGCACGCTCGATACAGTGCTGCAACTCGCGCACGTTGCCTGGCCATGGATAGCGAGTCAAGGCGCGCTCGGCGTCGGCAGTGAGCATTCGACGGGCTTCGCCGGGGCTCGCTCTTCGGTCGAGAAACAGGGCCGCCAGCCAGAGTATGTCTTCCTGCCGCTCGCGCAGGGGCGGTACATGCAGATGGATGACGTGGATGCGGTAATACAGGTCTTCCCTGAAATCGCCTTGTTCCACCATGGCCTTGAGGTCGTGGTGGGTGGCGCAGATCAGGCGGATATCCACCTTGCGCGGAGTGGCGCCGCCGACCCGGACCACCGCCCGATCCTGAATTGCGCGCAGCAGCTTGACCTGCATCGAGGGCGGCATTTCGCCGATCTCATCGAGAAATAGGGATCCCCCGTCCGCCTGCTCGAACACCCCGCGGCGATCTCGCTCGGCGCCGGTGAATGCGCCTTTGTCGTGGCCGAAAAGTTCCGACTCGATCAGGTTCTCTGGAATCGCGCCGCAATTCACCGCCACGAAAGGAGTCTTGCTTTCCGTGTCGCCGGCACGGTGCAGCGCACGCGCCACCTCTTCCTTGCCGACGCCGGACTCGCCCGAGATCAGCACGGCGCTGCGGCTGGCCGCCAGCCGCGGCAGCAGCCCTTCGATCTGTCGCATGCTGGTGGAAATGCCCAGCTGGCCGGTGGCGTTGACCGCCGGTTGCTGGCGCTCGCACAAACCACGGATCTTGCCGATCAACTCGCCGACGTTGAATGGTTTGGTGACATAGTCGTGCGCCCCCAGCTTGAGCAATCGCACCGCCTGATCGATGGCGCCGTAGCCGGTGATGAAGATGAATGGCGCGATGATCTTGCCGCTGCCGAGAAAATCGCAAAAGAGTTCTTCGCCGCTGGTGTCCGGCAGGTTGATATCGCTCACCACGACGCTATAGCGGCGCTGTTCGAGGCCGCGCCGCGCGGACTTGCCGTCGCGATACCAGTCGCAAGTGAAACCCTCGAAGTCGAGCCGCTCGGAAAGCGCCTGGCCGATGATGGTGTCGTCTTCGATCAGGCCGATGCGGTGTTGCATAAGGCTACTCCAAGAGGAAGGTTGACCACGAACTCGACCTGGCCGTCGATATTCCTGGCGGAGATGCGACCTTCGAGCTGGGTCACGATCTGATAGGTCACCCACAGGCCCAGGCCATGCCCGCCGACGCGGGTCGTGGCGAAAGGTTCGAACAGGTGGGCGAGCTGTTCGTCGGTCAGCAGGTTTCCGTCGTTGCGGACCACAATCGAAAGACAGGACTCCGCTCCGTCTTTCCTGCCCAGCCACAGGCTTACCTGGCCGCCCTCGGCCGCGGCCTGCACGGCGTTGAGCAACAGGTTGATGAGGATCTGGCGCACCAGGCTTGCCGGCGCCGGCAGTTCGGCCGGCATGGCCGCCGACCACTCGAGGCGGATGCGCCGTTTGCTGACCTGCGTCTGGATCAGGGTATGAATATCCTCAAGATCGTGCTGGTTCAAGGACCGCGCCTGTACCCGGGTTTGCACCAGCAGCGCGGCGACCGTATCGCGAATCTGCATCAGGCCGCGATCGATCAACTCCAGATTGCGCAGCGTGCGCGGATCGAGATCGCGCTGCAGTTTGAGCGTGTCGACGACGGTGATCAGCCCGGCCAACGGGTTGTTGATTTCGTGGGCGATGCCGGCGGTGAGCTGGCCGATCGCGGCCAGCCGTTCCGACTTGACCACTTCGTTTTCCAGCGCCGCCTTGTCGCGCAGGGCCAGCGCCATGCGGTCATAGGCCCGGAACAACTGGCCGAGCTCGTCGTCATAGGGGTACAGATCGGGCGGCAGCGGTTCCGGGGCGGTTTCCAGTATCGTGCCCATGCGTCGCGCCAGGTCGACCAGCGGCGTCGCCATGCGGCGACCCCAATACCAGTTGATGGGAATCAGCACCGCCAGCACCAGCAGGCCGATTTCGAGGCCCTGCCAAAGGGAGTCGATGAACCACGGATGAAACACCGACTTCGCATAGCGCAGGACCAGGTGTCCCAGTTGCGCATCCCGGTCGGTGATGGGCAGGGCAACATAGAGATAGTTGGAATCGTTTGGTTCCAGCACCAGCGGCCATTTCGTTCCAGCGCCAAGTTGGGCGCTCAACTGTAGCCAGTCGGTTCCCAGACCCGCGGGTTCGGTCAACATCGGCAGGGTATTGGGATCGCTCGAGACAAACACCTTGCGATCCCGCGCCAGAACCACCACCGCATCGACTTGCACTGGCGTTTGCGCCGATTCGCCGCCGATCGGCGAGCGCACGATTTCGAATGCCCGCCACACGTCGTCATGCAGCAGCGCGGGTGCCACCGTGTTGGCGAGGGTATGTCCAAGATTGCTGGCGCTGATCACCACGGCGCGCTTCATGTCGTCGTAGGCACGGGCCATCAGCGCCGCGCCGACGACGAAGATCGACAGGCCGATCAGAAACGAAGTCCACAGCGGAATCTTGCGGCGGAAGGAAAGGTTGAACAGCCAGCGCATCAAAACTCTTACGCCTCACCGAAGGCCCGCATCATGCGCGCGACGCCGTCATAGAGAGATGGACTGCCGGTGGTGAACCCGTCCAGATTCAGGCGGGTGAGCAGGTTGCGTCCCTTTTCGGTCGTCGACATGTCCAGCAGATGCTTTTGCATCAGTTGAAAGTCGGCGGCGGAAACCGAGCGATGGCTGACAAAGGGCGGAAAGCCATACTCCGGCGAGCGCCAGACCACGCGGGTACGCAAGGCCAACGCCGGCTCGACATGCACCAGGGTATCGCGGATATAGCTGTCGACGGCGCCGCCCTGCGCCAGTCCGCTGGCAACGGCCTCGACCACCTTGCGGTGCGACCAGGTGAAGAAAGTCTTGCGGAAGAAGGTCGCCGGGTCATGCCCCAAGCTCCGAATGTGGTAACGCGGGGCCAGGTAGCCGGTGTTCGAATAGGGGTCGGCATAGGCAAACACGCCGCCCGCGAGATCGGCCATGGACTTGAACTGGGTGTTGTCCTTGCGCACGATCAGATAGGAACGGTAATACGGTCGCTCCTGGTAAAGCGGCACGGCGAGTAGGCGCACCTCCTGCTTGAGGTGCAGGTACGGATAATCGCAAATCCAGGCGAAATCGAGCTTCTCCAGTCGCAGCAGATCCATGGTTTCGCGATAGCTGTCGCGCTGAACGAACTCTATGGGGCGCTGTAGGGAAGCGGCCATGAACTCGCGCCATTCGTCGAGGAGCCGGTGCTGGTCATGCAGAAAAGCCGGGGTCATGCCGACGCGCAACTTGCCACCCACTGCCCGTGCCTTGTGGGTCAAACCGATGAGACCCGCAACGAGACATCCACTGTCGATCAGCCAGCGGCGCCGGTTACGGTTCGGTAACAGGTTTGGAACGCTCTGGGTCATAGCGCCTCCATCGGTTACGGTGTGGTAACAATTCTAACCGGAATTGCCTGTCCGGATGACCACCCACCCTGGTGCTTGATACAAGACGCTGAAACCACGTTGTTTTCTGCTTGTGGCATGGTTCTCGCGAATGGTTCGGCATGCATGATCTTCGGCCAGCTGTTTTGGGTTCTCCGTTTCGCCTCGCCAGGACGAGCCAGCCCGGCTTTGAGCACTGGGCGGGACGATTGGTGCGTTCTGCTGCAGGGCCAGTCGGGTCGGAGGATTCATGGTCGGTGTTACCGGCACGTAACACTGTGGCCATGGTGGCGGCGACAGGTCAGGCTGGATCGGGCTTCGAGTTTTTCGAATCGATAGGAATTTCAAACAGGAGGCAGTCATGAGATTGACCAGACGTGAATTCATCAAGGCGACGGCAGCGTCCGCCGCGTGGGCAGCCGCAGGGAGCGCCATGGCGGCTGTCCAGGCGAAGGCCAAGGCCGGCCCGGTGAGCAGCGCGTTCATCCCGCGCAAAGCTCGGCCCAGCGCGCCGGCCAAGGGTGAGTGGGTGGCCAGCACCTGCCAGGGCTGTACGCAATGGTGCGCGATCCAGCTGTTCGTGCAAGGGGGCCGCATGACCCGAGTGCGCGGCAACGAGATTTCCAAGAGCAATCACGGTTATGTCTGCCCGCGCGGCCACCTGATCCCCCAGATGACTTATGACCCCGATCGTATCAAGGTGCCGATGAAGCGTACCAACCCCGTCAAGGGTCGCGGCATCGATCCGAAGTTCGTGCCGATCACCTGGGACGAGGCCATCACGACCGTCGCCGACAAGCTGCTCGAACTGCGCGCGGCCGGCGAGCCGGAGAAGCTGCTGTACCTGCGCGGCCGTTACTCGCCGACCTCGACCGAACTGCTCTATGGCACCCTGCCCAAAATCTTCGGCACCGGCAACTACTTTTCGCACAGCGCCATCTGCGCCGAAGCGGAGAAAATGGGCCCGGGCCTGACGCAAGGCTTTTTCGGCTATCGCGACTACGACCTCGAGAAGACCAATTGCCTGGTCGTCTGGGGCTGCGATCCGCTGGCCTCCAATCGCCAGGTGCCGAATACCATCCACCGTTTCCATGAAATCGTCGCCCGCGGCACGGT
>JBAYJH010000020.1:0-31129 GCA_041665185.1 Sterolibacterium sp. | reverse complement strand
GCGCTGCAACGCCTGGCCGATGGCGCCGACGATCTGACCGCGCTGGCCATCGAACTCGGCTTTTCCAGCCACAGCCATTTTGCCGAAACTTTCCGGCGCGAGTTCGGCCGCACGCCCTCCCAGGTGCGCAGCAACGCCAGCACGCGCGGACTGCGCGAATTGAGCAAGAATCTGACAGCCTGATCTTGTCGGACTGGCTAGCATGTCTCCCCGAATCGCCGCAACAGTCACGGTGACTGTTGCGTTCGGTTCGCTCAATGGAGATATCAAATGAAGACTCAGGTGAAGAAGTGCCCGGTCTGCGACTGGGAAATCACGGACGCCGGCATCAAGGTAGCGCTTGGTGGCAAGGAAATCGTGGTGTGCTGCGACGACTGCGCCGCGAAGGCGAAAGAGAGCCCGGCGAAATACGCCAAGGCTGCCAAATAGGACTTGCCCAGCTACGCCCGAGCCGCGTCCGTCGGCAATCCTGTCCCCGGACGCGGGCAAACTTTCCATTTGCCGGACACTGGACACTACGGAGAAGAAATATGGCTCTGATCTACAAGGAAGTTCTTATCAAGGCGTCAGCGAGTCTGGTATGGGACGCCGTTCGGGATGTCGGGGCGGTGCATACGCGACTGGCACCCGGCGTCGTTGACGACACGCAATTGGAAGAAGGCGCACGGACGGTGACCTTCGCCAATGGCATGGTGGTGCGCGAACTCATCGTCGATATATGCGATGAGCGACGACGTCTTGCCTATGCGTCGGTCGGTGGGCAAACGACTCATCACAACTCCTCGATCCAGGTGTTCCCCGATGGGGACACGAGTGCTCGGCTGGTATGGATCACCGACGTGCTGCCGAACGACCTCGCCGGCCCGATCGGATCGCTGGTCGAGCTTGGGTCCGCGGCCATGAAGTGCACGTTGGAAGGTCTCGCCGACCATGGCCGACAACTTCACCCGGCTGAACGAGACGCACCATGATCGTGGACAAAGCTCTGCCTTTCGAAGGCGGTTGCACCTGCCGCTTCGTGCGCTACCGCATGACGACGCCGCCGTTGTTCGTCAACTGCTGCCACTGCCGCTGGTGCCAGCGCGAAACGGGTGCCTCGTTCGCGTTGAATGCGATGATAGAAGCCGACCGCGTGGAGTTGCTGGAGGGCGTGGTCGACATCGTCGATACGCCTTCGAACAGCGGCAAGGGCCAGAAAATCGCCCGCTGTCCGAAATGCCGCATCGCCGTGTGGAGCAACTACGCCGGCGGCGGCGACGCGGTGAGCTTCGTGCGTGTCGGAACCCTGGATGAACTCGACCGCCTGCCGCCGGACATCCACATCTTCACCGCCTCGAAGCAGCCATGGCTGGTGCTGGCGCCGGGAACACCGGCGGTCGCCGAATACTACGACGCCGCCGACCACTGGCCCAGGGAGAGCCTGGAACGCCGTACCGCGCTGCTCGCCCGCATGTCCGGCCGCCGCATCTCGCGTTGAAATCAGCCGCCCAGGGTAAAGAAGAACGTCGCTCCAGCGCCAGGCTGCGCCTCTGCCCAGATACGCCCACCATGGCGCTCGACCAGGCGCTTGACGATGGCGAGACCGACGCCGGTGCCGGAAAACTCGCTTTCCGAATGCAGGCGCTGGAACATGCCGAAGAGCTTCCCGGCATACTGCATGTCGAAGCCAACGCCGTTGTCGCGAACGAAGTAGATCGTTTCGGCGCCTTCCCGCCGGCAGCCTATGTCGACCCTTGCTTCAGCTTGCTTGGCGGAAAACTTCAAAGCATTGCCGATCAGGTTCTGTAGCACCTGGCGCAGCATCGTCGGATCGCCCTCGACCTCGGGCAGCCCGGCGATGTCGACCCGCGCCACCGGATATTGTGCGAGGAGTTCGTCCGCCACTTCACGCGCCAGCCGACTCAAATCAACCGTGCTGCGTTCGACCGGCAGCTTGCCGGCGCGCGAGTACTGAAGGATGTTTTCAATCAGGCTGCCGAGCCGGTTGCCGGCCTCGACGATGCGGTCGAGCACACGCTTGCCATCCGCGGAGAGATTTTCCCGCTCGTCCTCGATGAGCAGGCGGGCATAGCCGTCGATGGCGCGCAACGGCGCCCGCAGGTCGTGGGACACCGAATAGGAGAAGGCATCGAGTTCCCGGTTGGCCAGCTCCAGCGCCGCAGTGCGTTCGCCCACCCGTTGTTCGAGAGTCTGGTTGAGCTGCTGCTGGTCGGCGTAGGAGGCACGCAGTTTCTCCCGCAGATCATTGAATTCCGCCACCAATTGGTCGAGTTCGTCCAAGGCCGCACCGCGCTGGGATCGGTCGATGACCAGGGGGGTGTGGAGGGTTTCCGCGGCAGTCTGGCTGAAATGGCGGGCGATCGCCTCCAGATGGCGAGTGACCAGGCGATGCACCACCAGGAACATCACCGCAGCGGCCACGGCAATGACCGCCAGGTTAGCCAGCATCGCCCGGATTGCCCGGTTGACCGTGCGGGTGCGGGCGGCGGCGAGGTCCCCGTGCACGACAAGACCACCGATGTGTTGCTTGACGCCGCGCAACTGCGCCACCAGCGGCCACTGACGGGACAGCGTGTCGACCGTGCGGAGCTGGCCGGCGGTTGCCAGCGGCCCGCCGTCGCTGTTGATTTCGACGTAGGCGATACCGGGAAGATGACCGATGCCGTCCGCTAGGATCTGCACCTGCTTCCGATCGAACGCCCAAACGCCCTCGACGACGCTGGGGAGATAGCTGGTTTCGATCAGCGTCAACTGATTCTCGATGTCGCGGACACCTTGCCGATAGTCGGCCATCAGCTGGATTGCCGTCACCGCCAGCGTCAGCAAGGCCGTGACGACAGCCAGCACACCGATCAGGCGTCGGGTCAGGATACCCCTGAACAGGCGGGTCGGCGGCGGTGGGAGGGCCATAGCGCTGCGCGAATCAGTGCGGATGCGCCAGGGTGGTGAGGGTTTCGTCGAAGATGCGGCGGTAGCTGCCGTCGCGTTTCATGGCGGCCAGTTCGCCGGCCAATGGCTCGACCAGCGCGGCGTGGCGCTTGTTCAGGTACAGGAACATCTCCGTCTTGGCCAGCGCCGGCTCCATAACCCGCATCGACAGCCTGAGCTGACGCGCCCACCACAGGCCTTGCCAGCGTTCGTAAAGCGCAACGTCGACGCGCTCCCGCTGCAACAGCTCGAACAGTTGCAGCGGGTCCTTGACCGTGGTCGCCGGTTGCGATGCCGGAAGGTTGTTCTCGAACACCTTCCAGCCCAGGAGATAGGCCACATGGTAGGGGGCGAGGGTCTGCCAGTCGGGCGTCGCAAAGCTGTGCCGCAAGCTGTAGGCGACGAACTCGTTGTCGAGCAGCTTCTCGGGAACCCGCATCAGATTGGGGTATTGAAGCTCCAGGCCGCGGATGCGCAAGGCGGTGCCGTCGTCGACGCCTTGGTCGGCGTTGATCAGCGGCCGTTCCGGCGATTCGTAGACACGCATCTCGCCCTTGCGCCCGATTCGCCGGAACATCTCGCCGATGAGCCGGTCCAGGAAGCCGCTGCGGTCCGGTGCCGTGTACGGCTGACGCACCGCGGTGGCGATCACGCAGGCGTCTTCCGCCGCGCCGGCCGCCGCGGAAAGTACCGCCAGGCAAATCACCACGACCAAACGGCCCATCGCATCGTTCCCTTGATCTGGATATGGTCATTATAGTGGCTGGAAGGTTTCGCGCAGTCCTGGCCGACAGGACAAGGCACACCGCCCGGATCGTCGCCCGGAACCCGCGCGGTAATCCGCTACCACCCGTCCCCAGGCCGCCACTGCAAGAATGAGCGGAGGCGCGCCAGAGCGCGCCGCAAACCCATACAGGAGACCAATCATGGCAGGCAAACGCATATTGATGCTCGTCGGCGACTTCGGCGAGGACTACGAGATCATGGTGCCCTTCCAGGCGCTACAGGCGGTTGGCCACACGGTGCATGCGGTGTGTCCGGACAAGAAATCCGGCGACAGCATCGCCACCGCCATCCACGACTTCGAGGGACAGCAGACCTATAGCGAGAAGCGCGGCCACAATTTCGCCCTCAATGCCAGCTTCGCCGAGGTGCAGCCGGAACAATACGACGCCCTGGTGATTCCCGGCGGGCGGGCGCCGGAATACCTGCGCCTCAACCCGCGGGTGATCGAGATCGTGCGGCATTTCTTCGACGCCAAGAAGCCGGTGGCGGCGATCTGCCACGGCGCGCAGATATTGGCGGCCGCCAAGGTCCTGGAAGGACGGCGCTGCTCGGCTTACCCGGCCTGCCAGGCAGAGGTCGAACTGGCGCGGGGAGTCTATGCCGATATCGCCGTCACTGCCGCCGTCACCGACGGCAACCTGGTCACCGCCCCGGCCTGGCCGGCGCATCCGGACTGGATCGCGCAGTTTCTGCAAGTGCTCGGCACGCGCATTACCCACTGACGCGGGTCGTGCTAGAGTGGGTTGCGGCGGCATGCGCCGCCGCAGCCCAACCGAAAGGAGAGCAGGCATGTGCCAGATATTCATCAGTGCCGACCCCGACCTGTACCGCTGCCGTTCCCGCTCGCTGCGCCTGCACGGCGCGGCCACCAGTATCCGCCTCGAAAACCTGTTCTGGAATATCCTGACAGAGATCGGCGCGCGCGACGGCATGAGCGTCGCCCAGCTCATCACCCGCCTCTACGACGAATTGGCCGAAGCGGGCAGCGACGGTACCAACTTCACCTCGTTCCTGCGCGTCTGCTGCGGCCGCTATCTGGCGTTACAGCTGGCTGGCGGCATTCCCGCCGACCGCGGCATTCCGATCCGCACGCTCGACCCGGAATACGTGCTGGCCTGCGAGACCGGGAATCAGCGGAGCGACAGGGTTCCCCCGGCAAAACCGATTGCCCGGCAACGCGACCGCCAAGCGGTTTGATGATATCGCTCGCACGCCAAGACTTGGATGACCCTGCGACCGGCGAGGCGGCGCCCCTCGCGACGGCCGAGATACTTCAGTGTGAAGAGCAGCCGTTGCGCTTCACCGGCTCCGGAAATGAATATTTCCGCATCTGGGCCGTGAACCTGGCGCTTACCGTGCTGACGCTGGGGGTGTACAGCGCCTGGGCGAAGGTGCGGCGCCTGCAATATTTCTACCGCCACACCATGCTCGACGACGCCGCGTTCGACTACGTCGCCAGCCCGGTCGCCATCCTGCGCGGACGAATCATCGCGGTTGCACTGTCCGTCCTGTATTACCTGGCGTTCGACTTTTCCGCCATTGCGGGCTTGGTGGTTACGTTAGCGCTGGCGATCGCATTGCCCTGGCTGTTGTGGCAATCCAGCCGTTTCAAGGCCTGCAATACCCGTTACCGCGGTCTGACGTTCGGATTCGACGGGCGCCTGGGCGAGGCCTATCGCACCTACCTGCCGCCGATAGCCGTGTTGCTTAGTCCTTCGGCCATCGCGGCCTTCGTCCTGGGAGTGAAGTCGCAAATGTGGTTGGGATTGCTCTCCCTTCTGGGCATCGTGGCGCTGCCGGTTTTCCACGCCCTGTTTCGCCGCTTTATCCAGAGCAACCTGCGTTATGGCAAGGCTCGTTTTGGTTTTGCGGCGAAGACGTCCGACTTCGTGCGGGTGTGGCTCAAGGGTATGGGCGTGGTGGTCGCCGTTGGCTTGGGAGTGGGATCGCTGACGGGTTTGCTCCTCGGCTTGGTGGGCCTTCTGCTAGGCTACAACAACATCGGTTTAGCCGGAATTGGCGTTTGGGCACTGGGCACATCGTTGGGTTATATCCTGATCGGCAGCTATTACACCGCCCGCTTTCAAAAACTGCTCTGGGAGAAAACCACCATCGGCGACATCGGTTTTCGCTGCGACATATCCGCCCGCCGCCTGCTGCGCATTCAGTGCGAGAACACCTTGCTGGTGCTGTTGACCCTGGGGCTGTATCGCCCTTTCGCGGCCATACGCGTGGCACGTTACCGCCTGGGTTGCATGGCGGTGAGCGGATACTGGCACCTGGGTGATTTTTGCGCGGGCGCGACCCAGTCCCGGCGCGGTGCCACCGGCGAGAGCGCCGCCGAGTTTTTCGAGATGGATGTGGGCCTGTGAGCTACGCCGACGATTTCCCAAAGCAATACCAGTCGCCGACGCCCGAAACCTATGCAGGCGTCTACTACGACGGGAAATCCTCCGCCCGTCAAGCGGTGTCCCTGGCCATCGCTGGCGATCGCCTGGAGTTCCAGGGTGAAGCCTGGTCCAGGCAGGTGGCCGCGAGTGCCGTCAGCCTGTCGAACCCATTGCCCAATGCGCCTTTGTTCTTGTACCTGGACAACGGCGGCTGCTGCGAACTGCCGTGTTCGCCGCGGTTGCAGGACCAGTTGGACCTGGCGGGAGTATCCCTTGGCGGGGTGCCCTGGCTCGCCTCGGTGCTGGAGGGCGACTGGCGACTGGTGGCGATGTCGACGACGTTTCTGATTGTCGCTATTGCGGCGATTTACGTCTGGCTCCTGCCCGCCGTCGCAACAGTGGGCGCGATGATGGTGCCGACCGATGTTCAGTCCGGTTTCGGCGAGACGGTTTTGCGACAATTGGAGAACAAATGGTTTCAGCCAACCGGGTTGTCGTCCGAACAACAGGAAAAGATTCAGAAACGATTTCTGCAATTGGTCGACAAACAGCCCGGCAAATACGTTCTGCATATCCGCAAATCCGGCATCGGACCCAACGCGCTGGCATTGCCCGGCAACATGGTGGTGTTGACCGACGAACTGATTACCCTGGTCGGAGGAGATCTGGATGCGGTGTCGGGCATACTAGCCCATGAGTTGGGGCACGCGAGAGCGAACCACGTCATGCGCAGCCTAATCCAGGGATCGGCCCTGACCGTTCTGGGTTCCGCGCTGATCGGCGATTACTCGTCGATCCTGGCGACTGCGCCAGCCGTCCTCGGGCAGCTTCGCTATAGCCGCGAGTTCGAGTCGGAGGCAGATAGGGACGCTCAAATGTTGTTGTGTGCGCAAGGGATAGACCCAGCCGGAACGGCGCTGTTTTTCGACAAGATATCGGCGAAGGAGGGAAATCTGCTGGAACTCCTGCCCGAATACCTGAAAACACACCCGAATTCCGCCAAACGCGCCGAGTTTTTCCGTAGCGGTTGTTAGCGCAGCAAGAACCCCGCTTCAATAAGTTTTGGCGGAATCAGCATACGAAATCAAACCAATAAATTCTTAAGCGATGAAGAGACCATGAAACCTCTGGTGTTAACGGCGCAGGACGGAGCGCAGGCGGAGATCAGTCCCTACGGCAGCCAGGTTCTGTCCTGGCGCCCGGCCGTTCAGGAACGCGAGCAGTTGTTTCTCACGCCGCGTTCACTATGGATGTCCGACCGCCCGATTCGCGGCGGCGTGCCGGTGATCTTTCCGCAGTTCGGCTCGCTGGGCAGTTCGCTCAAGCACGGCTTCGCGCGGGTTTCGGATTGGCAACCGATCGCCGTCGGCACCGCGGCAGACGGCGCCGGGCAGGCGATCCTGCACTTGCGCGACAGCCCGGCCACGCGAGCCTGGTGGCCGCACCCATTTACGGCCGAAGTGCATCTGCGGGTGGGCGGCGACACACTAAGGATCGAATTGCGGATCGAAAATACCGGGCAGGAAAAATTTGCCTTCACGGCGGCACTGCATACCTATCTGCGGGTCGACGACATCGCCCACACTCGCGTTGCGGGCCTGCAGGGCCTGCGTTACCGCGATGCCGTCTCGGGCACGGACGATTGCCTCGAATCATCGGATGCGCTGGCTATCCGGGGTGAAGTGGACCGCATCTATTTCGACAGCCGGCGTCCTCTCCTGGTCTCATCGCCCGGTAACGGCGTGGCAATCGAGGCTTCCGGCTTCCGCGATACGGTGATCTGGAACCCCGGTGCCGAACGGACGCGGGCCTTTCCGGATCTGGCGCCGGAAGACTATCAGCACCTGCTGTGCGTGGAAGCGGCCGCCATCGGCACACCGATCGCGCTCAACCCGGGCGAAGAATGGCGCGGAACCCAGGTGCTGCGGGCCGAGCCAGGATTCTGAGCCGCGGCTGGCACCGGACAATCGGACGCAACCCTACCCTTCCGGCGATCCCCCCGCATCCTTCGCGGTCTTGCGCGCCTCATCCAACAACCACGCGGCGAAGCGTTCCACTTCGGGACGCGCGGCCCCCGGCGCACGTACCAGGAAGTAGGCGCGCGCCGCCACATGCTGCCGGGCATCGCCGAGCGGCTGCAGGCGCCCCTCGGCGATCGACTGCGCCACCAGCGCGCCGCGCGCCAGGGCGATGCCGCGGCCATCCTCGGCCGCCCGGATCACCTGGTCGTATTGATTGAACTGGAGCACCGCCTTGGGCTTGGCGCGGGCAAGCCCGAGGCCCAGCAGCCAAGGTTCCCAGGACAGCCAGGGCGTGTTGTTGCCGCTGTCGAAAGCCAGCAAGGTGTTTTTCGCCAGGTCTTCGGCGCGCAGCACAGCGGGTAACCCGGCGGCCACTGCGGGGCTCGCGACCGGGAAGACCACCTCGTCGAACAACGGTGTTGCTCCTTGAGGCGGCGCCTCCGGTGAAATGTAACGCAAGGCCAGATCGATACCCTCGCGCTCCAGATCGACCAGGCGATTGTCGGCGGAGATCAGCACGTCGAGATCGGGCTCAAGTTCCTGAAATGCGGCGAGTCGCGGCACCAGCCACAGTGCGGCGACGCCCACCGCCGCCGACACGGTGACGCGTGGCCGCCGCCGGCCGGTCCGCAGCCCGGCACAGACCTCCGCCAGCCGCGCCAGCATCTCCGCGACCGCACGGGCGAGCATCTCGCCCTCCGCTGTCAGCACCAGGCGCCTTACTTCGCGGCGGAACAGCTTGACGTCGAGTTGAGATTCCAGCGTCTGGATCTGCCGGCTGACGGCGGACTGGGTGAGGAACAGTTCGGCCGCGGCCCGGGTGAAGCTCAAATGCCTGGCGGCGGCATCGAAGCCTTTTAGCGGGTCGAGGGAAGGCAGCTTGCGCAGACCGCTATACATGATTATTTTTCATGCATGAAATACGAATTTAGCGTTTGCCTTGCCAGTAAGGCCGTTTTATCGTGATAACACATGCAGCGACAACTCCGTCTATGCATTTTACGCATGAAAGGATAACATCATGGCAAGTATCACGCAAGAAACCCGTTTCGACCTCGCCAAAAGCGAACTGGTCGCCTTGTCGGATATCCAGGACCATGTGCTGGGTTGCAGCAGCGGCGAGCTATGGATCACGGTGGACGGCGACCGGCGCGACATCATCCTCGCTCCGGGCGAAAGCTTGCGGATTGACAGCCGCGTCCCGGTGGTGATCACCGCGCTCCGGGCGTCTACCCTGAACTTGTTGCATCCCCAGGCCGCCGCGTCCTTCACGGCCGGCATGTTCGGGGTGCTGAACGCCCTGTCGCGCTGGAGGTTTCCGCCGCTTGCGAGCTTTCCCAGCCCGATGATCCGTTGAAGGGGTGGCCGCCGCGCGCTTTGGCGGCGCCACAGCTTGCGCTTAGACTCGCCTCGTTGGCCACGCGCTTGGTCAAAGAGGCATCGGTATGCCGGCGAAGGCGGCATAATGTTGCTTTGCACCACCGCAACGCATTTTCCGGAACCTCGGATCACCTACTTCGCCATCACATGCCCGAATCCCAGCAGCACCCGGTCCGAGGAATCCTGTTGATTCTTGCGGCCTTGTTCTTTTTCGCCGCGCTCGACGCCACCTCCAAGCACCTCTCGCAGAAGTTCGCGGTCCCGCTATTGGTGTGGGCGCGTTATACCCTGCACTGCGTGCTGATGATCGTCTTCCTGGCGCCCTCGATGCGCCTGAGACTGGTGGCCACGCAACGGCCGCTGATCCAGGTCACACGGGCGCTGATGCTGGTCGGCACCACCGGTTTTCTGATGGGCGCCTTGAGCCTGATGCCGCTCGCCGAGACCACCGCGATGCTGTTCGTCACGCCGCTGCTGGTCACCCTGATGGCCGGCCCCTGGCTGGGCGAGAAGATCGGCTTGCGGCGCTGGCTGGCGGTGCTCATCGGTTTTGCCGGAGCCTTGCTGATCGCCCGTCCGGGTGGCGCCCTGGCCGGTCCCGGCATCCTGCTGGCGCTGGCCGGCGCCGCTTGCTACGGCGTGTACCAGATCCAGACGCGCCAGCTGTCGCCCACCGAGGGCACCTTCACCATGCTGTTCTATACCGCCCTGGTCGGCACCGTCGTCATGACGCTGGGATTGCCGTGGTTCTGGGACGGTCCCCGTCCGACGCCTTTCGAAGCGCTGTTGATTGCCTCGATGGGCATCTACGGCGGCACCGGCCATTACCTGCTGACGCGCGCCTTCCGTCATGCCCCGGCGACGACCTTGAGCCCCTTCATGTATGCCCAGCTGATCTGGGCGACGCTGCTCGGCTGGCAGGTGTTCGATCACCTGCCCGACACCTGGGCTATCATCGGCATGACCATCATCGCCGGCAGCGGGTTGGCGGTGGCACTTTCGGAAAGACGCAAGACACCATGAATCGCATTTCGATCAAGACCGCGGACGGATTTTCCCTCACCGCCTATCGCTTCGACCCGTCCGCTCCACCGCTGGCCAGCATCGTCATCGCCCCGGCGATGGCAGTGCCCCAGTCCTTCTATGCGCCGTTCGCGGCTTACCTGGCGAGCCAGGGCTACGCGGTGTGGACCTTCGACTTTCGCGGCATCGGCGAGTCGCTGGAGGGTTCGCTGCGGGGGCTGAAAGCCGATCTCACCGACTGGCTGACCCTGGATTACGACGCCATAGTCAATGCCGCCGGCGACGCCCTGCCGCACCGCCCCTTGTTCGTCGTGGGCCACAGTTTCGGCGGACAGACGGCGCCGCTGCTGCCTTCCCGCCAGCGCCTCAGCGGGCTCGTCAACATCGCCGTGGGCAGCGGATCGCTGCGCCACAACACCCCGCGCACCCGTCGTTCGGCGCCGCTCATGTGGTATTTGCTGGCTCCTCTGCTGTGTCCGCTGTTCGGCTATTTTCCCGGTGCGCGCCTGGGCGTCATCGGCAATCTACCCAACGGAGCGATGTTCCAGTGGCGGCGCTGGTGCCTGACGCCCGACTACCTGCTGAGCGGGGAACCCGGCGCCCGCGCCGCCTACGCCAGCGCCGAGTTTCCGGTGCTGGCGCTGACCTTCGCCGACGACGAGCTGTTGCTCGAAGCCGGCTCGCGCATGCTGCATGAGGCCTACCTCGCGCGACCCGCCGACTACCGTGTCATCGAACCGCGGCAGATGGGCATGCAACGCATCGGCCATTTCGGCTTCTTCAAACGCCACAGCGAAGCGGCTCTCTGGCCGATGGTGAGCGACTGGCTGGCGCACTCCCTGGCCAGGTAAGCGGCGAGCCGACGAACCGGCGCCGACATGCGCTAAGATATCCACCGGGAGGATTCATGATGAAGCAACTATTTCTTGGCGCCGGTCTGGCCCTGTTGTTGACGGGTTGCAGCAACCTGTTCACCCATACCGTGTATCACCAGCCGAAAAGCCCCGAAGGCCGGGTCTGCACATCGCAGTGCTACAACGCGCAGCAGCAGTGCCGGAACCAAATGGAGGCCCAGCGCAAGGAATGCGAAATTCAGCATCGTTATGCGATGGACGCTTACAAGCGCTGCAAGAACTCGGCGGGCAAGGACTGCCGCGAGCCGCCGGCCTGCTCCTATCCCAGCTATTACCGCTGCGACAACGACTACAAAGCCTGCTTCGGCGCCTGCGGCGGCACCATGGAAGAACTGCCCGGCTTATAGTCCCGCCTGCTCAAGCCGGCAAACGCAAGGGACCGGCGCGAACGGCGCAAAGCCGTTGCACCACGGCCGGTCGTGGTGCCGATATTTCGCCCTGCTCAAAGGCGATGATTTCCAGGTGATGGTGCACGATATGGCGCAATTCGTCCCGCCGCAGCAGGTAAGCCGGATTGCTGGGCTTGCCGAAGAGTTCGTTGCCGACCATGAAGGTTTCGTAAATCAGCATGCCGCCGGCGCCCAGTGTCGCCATGAGCTGTGGAAAAAGGGGCCGCCACAGATAATTGGTGACAATGACTCCGTCAAAGTGATAGCCGCCAAAAGGCCAGGGGCCGCCCTCCAGATCCGCGCAGCGCGCATTGATGCCCGGCAGGTCGCGCAATGCCTCGACGGCTGCGGCATCCCGGTCCACCGCTTCGACCGCGAAGCCGAGGCCGGCAAGACAACGCGCGTGCCGGCCGCTGCCGCAAGCCAGGTCGAGAACCGTGCCGCCCGGAGCAATCAACGGGGCGAAACGGGTGACCCAGGGCGAGGGCGCAGGTGATGCAGATTCAGTGTGGTTCATGGCGGCATGGGATAGGTGTTTCGTCGCAGTTTAACCGCTTATCCGGAAGTCATGACAGCGGCCGAGCCTGCGTCGGCTATCGGCATATCGACTACAGAACCGGCCAAGCATAAGAACCCATCGCACCTCAGGAAGCTGCCGGCGGCGCCCGATTGAACAGGTTCTCCGCCAGTCCCGGCCGACCGAACAGATAACCTTGATAGGAATGGCAGCCGTGGCTGGCAAGAAAATCGCGCTGCGCCGTCGTCTCCACCCCCTCGGCAATGACTGCCAGGCCCAGACTCTGAGCCAGTGCCACGATCGTCTTGGCAATGGATGCATCGTTGGGATCGGTGAGTACATCCCTGACGAACGACTGGTCGATCTTCAACTGATCCAGCGGCAGGCGCTTGAGGTAGCTAAGCGAGGAGTAGCCGGTACCGAAATCGTCCAGCGAGAAGCTCACGCCGATAGCCTTCAGCGCGGTCATCTTGGCGATGATGTCTTCCACATTCTCGAGCAGCAGGCTCTCGGTCAGTTCCAGCTTGAGCTTCGCCGGGTCGGCGCCGGTGCATTCGAGAACCGTCCGGACCTGGCCGACGAAATCCCGGTGGCGAAACTGCTTGGCGCTGACATTCACCGCCAGCACGAGACCGGCCATATCCGGCTGCCCGGCCCAGGCCACCAGTTGATCGCAGGCCGTCTCCAGTACCCAGTAGCCCAACGGCAGGATCAGCCCGGTCTCTTCGGCCAAGGAGATGAACTCAAGCGGTGAAACCAAGCCGCGAGTGGGATGCTGCCAGCGGACCAGCGCTTCAGCCCCGTTCATTCGACCATCGCCATCCACCTGGGGTTGGTAGTAGAGGAGAAACTGCTTCTCCTGCAATCCCAGGCGCAGATCCGCCTCCAGGGCAACACGGGCGGAAACCACCGCTTGCATCTTCGGATCGAAGAAGCGCAAGGTATTGCGGCCGGCCGCTTTGGCCTGGTACATGGCGAGATCGGCTCGCTTCAGCAGTTCATCGACGGAATTTTCGTGCTCGTCGAACAACGCCACACCGATGCTGGGCGTACTGTGGTGCTGATGACCGGCCAGCGGGTAAGTCTGGTTAAGGGTGGCGAGTATCTTCTCGCCGACGATCTCGGTCTGGGTCGCCGCTTCTTGCAGGTTTGCGCTGAGGTCTTCCAGCATCACCACGAACTCGTCGCCCCCCAGGCGGGCCACGGTGTCGCCCTCGCGGACGCAGGTGGCGAGGCGCTGGCCGACCTGTTGCAACAGCAGGTCGCCCTTGTCATGGCCGAGGGTGTCGTTTAGGTTCTTGAAGTCGTCGAGATCGATGAACAGCAACGCGCCTTGGCGCTTGTTGCGGGTGCTGGCGGCCAGTGCCTGTTGCAGGCGATCAAGCAGCAGGCGCCGGTTGGGCAAGCCGGTCAAGGGATCGGAGAAGGCCAGCTGCTGAATCTTGTCTTCCGCCTGCTTGTGCTGGGTGATGTCGGTGAAGGCGGCGACATAATGAGTCACCTTGCCGTGCTCGTCGAGAACGGCGGTAATCGACAGCCACTCGGGATAGACTTCGCCGCTCTTCCGCCGGTTCCAGATTTCGCCTTCCCAGAAGTGATCGCTATTCAGGCTGCCCCACATGCCCTGGTAGAACTTGTCGTCCTGGCGGCCCGATTTGAGAATCGCCGGGGTCCGTCCGATGACGTCCTCCTCGCTATATCCGGTAATCAGGGTGAAGGCCTTGTTGATCTTGAGGATGACCTGATTCGCGTCGGTGATGGTCATGGCTTCCTGCGATTCGAAGGCAATCGCTGCGATGCGCAGTTGCTGTTCCGCCAGCTTGCGTGCGGTGATGTCGTACAGCACCACCAGGCGGGCACCGACGAACGAATGGCGCGTCGAAGCCGGACTCACCAGAACGGATACCAGCCTTCCTGACTTCGCCCGCACGTTGAATTCCATGGGCTGGGGTTTCGCCCCCTCGTGCTTCATCTTCTCAACCGTATCCCGCCAGCTGTCGATCACCCACTGGCGATACTCCGGATCGGGATAGGCTCTTTGTTCCCAATCGCTCAGCGTTGGAATGTCCTGTAGCGTATAGCCGAAAGTTTGAACAAACGCCGGATTCAGCAAAACGATGTTGCGCCGATCGTCGTTCAGCGCCAGAGGTACCGGTGAAGTCTCGATGATGGCGTGAAGTTTCGCTTCGCTCGCTTTCAGGGCTTTCGACACGGCTTCGCCGGTGGTGAGGCTATCCCGCAGCTTGCGGATCATCGGTCGGACCAGGCGAGACGTGCTTAAGGCGATGAATACCACGATCAACAGCGACGACAGCAACATCAGCTGCCACAGCAGCCTGATCCTGCTCTCGGACTCCCTCTGGAATGCAAAGGTGGCAGCGTCGAGATCCTGAATCAAACTGGTGTCTGCCATCCGCAACAGGCGTTCGCTGCCAACCAGTCGACCTTGCGCGGCTGACTCGGCATCGGCAATCACCTGTCGCGCGAAGCCAACAAATCGGCGCGAATCCTCATCGATGCGGCGTATCGGACCGAAATAAAGGGTGTGAAGCTCGGAACCTCCGTCGAGTGTCCTCACGATAGCGACCAGCCGTGCGTGGGCGCTTTCGAATTCATGGATGTTGATTTCAACCAGGCGGCCGAATTTCCGCCTGCTGTCGCTCGCCATGTCGTCGGTATAGTGATGGGCATAGAGCGCGACTCGCTGCGAAAGCATGCGCTGGCGGCCCGCCAGATTGATGATTTCAGCGGCCTGCTCATTGCGCTGCATCAGCATGCCCGCCAGGAACAGCGAGGCAAGCGTCAACGCGATCAGCAATAGCGCGCTGACGTTCTGCCGTTGCGATAGGCGGCGAACCAGACTCAGGGTGTCTTCGTCACTTGAATCTACCGACCGCGATGTCACGAACATTTTCTTCAACGAGACCTTGTAGCTGACCAGCCGGTGCAATCTCGGGCGCAAGTATCAACGCGCATATCATACTATGTTACTCAACTACAGACCGCTGACGTCAGACAATTCGGCGGCAAGAATAAGTTTCACCGATTCACTACACTGTAAGAGGTCGATAACGGAAACCCGACAATCGACGCGTCAACACCGTCCCGACCGACGGCTGAATAAATTGCTTCCGGACCAACGGCACCTCCATGGCTTGATGGTATTCTTGCCGCGCCGCAACAAAACCTGTCGCCATCCTCGCTACAACCATGTAACGCACCTCGCATGAGCTACGAAGACCACTATCTGACCCCTCTATTCGAGCCGAAATCAGTCGCCATCGTCGGCGCCTCGGAGACCCCCGGATCGATTGGCCTGACCCTGGTCCGCAACATGCTCGATTCGGAATACAAGGGTCAGCTGTTTCTGGTCAATCCCGGGCACAAGACCATATTCGGCCAACACAGCTATTCCTCGGTCGAAAGCATCCCGCAACGGCTGGATCTGGTGGTGATCTGCACCAAGGCGCCGACCGTCCCGCACATCGTGGAGGTCTGCGGCCGCGCCGGAACGCGCAGCGCAATCGTGATCTCCGGCGGATTCGGCGAAACCGGGGAAGATGGCGCCGCGCTGGAACGCACGGTCCTGGAAACTGCCCGCCGCCATCGCATGCGCCTGCTCGGCCCGAACTGCCTGGGCATCATGCGGCCCAACCGCGGCATCAACCTGACCTTTGCCAACGGCAACGCCAACCCCGGCAGCATCGGCCTGATTTCCCAATCCGGCGCTCTGTGCACCGCCGTCCTCGATTGGGCCTTGCCCAACAACGTCGGTTTTTCCAGCGTCATTTCGCTGGGCACGTCGAGCGACGTCGACTTCGGCGAGATACTGGATTATCTGGTTGCCGATCCCAAGACCGAGAACATCATTCTCTACATCGAAGGCATCAAGAATGCGCGCCGCTTCATGAGTGCGCTGCGCGCCGCGGCTCGCTGCAAGCCGGTGCTGCTGATCAAGGTCGGTCGCCACCCGGCCGGCGAACAGGCGGCGCTGTCGCACACCGGCGCGCTGGTCGGCGCCGACGATGTGTTCGATGCCGCCTTGCGCCGTTCCGGCGTGGTGCGGCTGGCCAATGTCGGCCAGATGTATTCCGCGGCGCAGGCCCTATTCTCGAATTTCCATCCGCGCGGCAATCGCCTGGCGATTATCACCAATGGCGGCGGACCAGGCGTACTCGCCGCGGACCACGCCTCGGATCTCGGCATACCGCTGGCGATACTCACCAAGCAAACCAGCGACACGCTGAATCAGTTGCTGCCGCCGATGTGGTCACGCTCCAACCCGCTGGATATCATCGGCGACGCCGACCCGGCCCGTTACGCAGCGACCGTGGCCGCCTGCCTGGCCGACGAAAATGTCGACGGCATACTCGCCATCCTCACTCCCCAGGCCATGACCGATCCCACGCAAACGGCGCGCGCCGTGATCGAATTGGCCAACAAGTCGAACAAGCCCCTGGTCACCTGCTGGATGGGCGAAGAACAGGTGCGCGAGGCCCGCCTGCTGTTCCGGGGCGCCGGCATTCCGACCTTCCGCACCCCGGACCCGGCGGTCGAATTATTTTCGAACATCAGCAACTACTACCGCAACCAGAAGTTGCTGATGCAGACCCCGGCATCGATGTCCGACCATGCCGCACCGGGACTGGCCACTGCCCGCCTGGTGATCGAGACGGCGCTCCAGGAAGGCCGGCGGGTCCTCAGCGAAATGGAGTCGAAGGCACTACTCGCGGCCTTCCATATTCCGACTGCCCAGACCATGGTGGCGCGCTCCGCCGAAGAAGCGATGCTGCTGGCCCAGGAGATCGGCCTGCCGGTGGTGATGAAGGTCGATTCCCTGCAAATCGCCCACAAGAGCGACTACGGCGGTGTCCGTCTGAACCTGAGGAGCCTCAACGCGGTACGCGATGCCTACCAGGAGATCGTCGAAAGAGTACGCAAAAATCGCCCCGATGCCGTCATCAACGGCATCACCATCGAACCGATGATCGTCAAGCCGAATGGCCGCGAACTGATGGTCGGCATGGTGCGGGATGAGGTCTTTGGCCCGGCGATCACGCTGGGACCTGGCGGGGTCGGCTACGAATTCGGCAAGGCCGGCAGCGAGCGTTCGGTCGCTCTGCCGCCGCTCAACCACATCCTGGTCGCCGACATGCTGCAATCGACTCAGGCGGTGGCGCGCCTCGGCGCCTTCCGCAACAAGCCGCCGGTCAACCTGGAAGCCATCGAGGCGGTGTTGCTGCGCGTGTCGGAAATGGTCTGCGAACTGCCGTGGATCGCCGAAATGCACATCAACCCGCTGATCGTCGATGAAAACGATGCCATTGCCGTCGACGCCGACATCGTCATCGCCAGCCAGCCGCAGCATGCCGGTCGCTACGACCACATGGCGATCCACCCCTACCCTTCGCACATGGTCGTCCGCTACAAGACCAAGGACGGCCTGAACGTCACTATCCGCCCGATCAAGCCGGAAGACGCGCAAATGGAGCAGGAGTTCGTGCACGGGTTATCCGCCGAATCGAAGTATTACCGCTTCATGAACACCATCCGCGAATTGTCGCAGGCGCAGTTGAATCGCCTCACTCAGATCGATTACGACCGCGAAATGGCCTTCGTCGCCACCGTTAAGCAAGGCAACGTGGAATTCGAGGTTGGGGTGGTGCGCTATGCCACCAATCCCGACGGCGAGTCCTGCGAATTCGCCATCGTCGTCGCCGACGACTGGCATGGCAAAGGACTGGCACGGCGCCTGATGCAGATGTTGATCGAAACCGCGCGGAATGAGGCCGGCCTCAAGTATATGTATGGCGAATTCCTGGCCGAAAATCAGCGCATGATCAAGTTCGTCACCGGCCTCGGCTTTGTCCTGTCCATTCATCCCGAAGACGCCGGCCTGAAACGCGGCGTGCTGGTGCTGAATTGACCAAGGCCCAGAATCGTTGCCTATGGTGCGGCGACGACCCGCTGTATGTCGCCTACCACGACCAGGAATGGGGCGTGGCGCTGCATGATGACCGCGCGCTATTCGAATTCCTGATTCTCGAAGGCGCCCAGGCGGGCCTTTCGTGGATCACCATCCTCCGAAAACGCGACAACTACCGCGCCGCCTTCGATGGCTTCGACGCGGCCAAGGTCGCACGCTATGACCAGCGCCAGGTGGCCCGCCTGCTCAACGACGCCGGCATCGTCCGCAACCGCCTGAAGGTCGAATCGGCGATCATCAATGCGGGGAAACTCCTCGACTTACAGCAGGAACTTGCCGGCGACGGCAGCTTCAGTAAATATCTGTGGCACTTTGTCGACGGCAAGCCGGTACACAACACCTGGCGCAGCCAGTCGGAATTACCGGCGCAGACGCCGCTTTCGGTGGCGATGTCGAAAGACCTCGCCGCCCGTGGCTTCAAGTTCGTCGGCCCGACCATCTGTTATTCGCTGATGCAGGCGGTGGGGCTGGTCAATGACCACCTGGTCGGATGTTTCCGGCATCGCGAGCTGAGATCGCGATGGCAAGGTCGATGAGCCTCCTCAAGGCATCCGCTATAATTCGCGCTCACCTCAGATCGATGCCGTTACTCCCTTGAGTGTTCCGCGCCCTGCGCTACTGCCGCAGCTTGTCCCATTATCTTCGCTGAAACCCGGAGCCCGCCTCGACCTGCCGACGCTAGCCGGTTCCGCGGACGCGCTGGCGATCGCCCAACTGGCCCAGGAAGCGACGCCAGGCCGCCTGCTCACGGTCATCGCCGCCAGCCCGCTGGCGGCGCAGCGGCTCCAGGAAGAGATTGCCTGGTTCGCGCCCGCCTTGCGGGTACACCTGCTGCCGGATTGGGAAACCCTGCCCTACGACAACTTCTCGCCCCACCAGGACTTGATCTCGGAGCGCCTGGCGACGCTGTACGCAATCTCGCGCGGGATCTGCGACGTGCTGCTGACTGCAGCGACCACGGCGCTGACGCGGCTGGCGCCGCCGGCCTTCCTGGCCGCGCACACCTTCTTCCTGAAAAAGGGCGAGCACCTGGCGGTGGACAAGCTGCGCGCACAACTGACGCTGGGCGGTTACCAGCATGTCACCCAGGTGGTGGCGCCGGGCGAGTTCAGCGTGCGCGGCGGGCTCATCGATCTGTTCCCGATGGGCGCGGCGCTGCCTTTCCGCATCGACCTGTTCGACGATGAAATCGAAAGCATCCGCACCTTCGATGCCGACAGCCAGCGCACCCTCTATCCGGTGCCGGAAATCCGCACCCTGCCAGCCCGGGAATTTCCGCTCGACGAAGCCGGGCGCACGCAATTCCGCCTGCGCTTCCGCGAAGCCTTTGAAGGCGACGCTTCGCGCGTGCCCTTATACAAGGATGTTTCCAACGGCATCGCGCCGGCCGGCATCGAGTATTACCTGCCGCTGTTTTTCGATGCCACCGCCACCCTCTTCGATTACCTGCCGAAGGATGTGCTGCTGCTCCAGCATCATGACGTGCCGACCGCCATCGCCGAATTCTGGCGCGACACTCGCGACCGCTACCGGATGATGGGCGGGGAGCGCTCGCACCCCTTGCTGCCCCCGCAGGAACTGTTTCTCAGTGAAGAGCAGTTCTTCATCGCTGCGGCGGCCTTCCCGCGACTGGTGTTGCCGGAGTCGCCGCAGGTCGTTAGCGACGCGGAGACAGCCGCCTTGCCCGCCCCTAACGTCGCCGTCGAACGGCGCGCCGACGATCCGCTGGCGGCTTTGCGCCGGTATCTCGACGACTTCGACGGCCGTACCCTGCTGCTCGCCGAGTCGGCCGGCCGGCGTGAGACGATACTCGAATACCTCGCCGAATATGCTCTGAAACCGGCGCCCTGCGCCGATTTCGCCGGATTTGTGGCGAGCAGCGAGCGCTTCATGCTGGGCGTCGCGCCGCTTTCCGGCGGCTTCATCCTGCCCCAGGCCGGCGTGGCGCTGGTAACCGAGAATGAACTCTATGCCGCCACCGCCCGGCCGCGCGGCAAACGCTCCGAGGCACGCCGCAGCAACCTGGAAGGCTGGCTGCGCGATCTTTCCGAACTGAAGATCGGCGACCCGGTGGTGCATGAGCTGCACGGCATCGGCCGTTATCTCGGCCTCGCCCTGCTCGACATGGGTGAAGGCGACAACCTGAAGAGCGAGTTCCTGCATCTCGAATATGCCGGCGGCGACACGCTGTATGTGCCGGTGGCGCAACTCCACCTGATCAGCCGCTACAGCGGCGCCGACCCCGAGGCCGTTGAGCTGCACCGGCTCGGCAGCGGCCAGTGGGAAAAAGCCAAGAAGAAGGCCGCCCAGCAGGTGCGCGACACCGCCGCTGAACTCTTGCACCTGTATGCCCAGCGCGCCCTGCGCGAGGGGCACGCCTTCGATTTCAAGCAACACGACCTGGAGGCGTTCGCCGACGGCTTCGGCTTCGAGGAAACGCCCGACCAGTTGGCCGCCATCGAGGCCGTGGTGAGCGACATGCGTTCCGGCAAGCCGATGGATCGTCTGGTCTGCGGCGATGTCGGTTTCGGCAAGACCGAAGTGGCGCTGCGCGCCGCCTTCGTGGCGGTGCATGGCGGCAAACAGGTGGCGGTGCTGTGCCCCACAACGCTGCTGGCCGAGCAGCATTACCACACCTTCGCCGACCGCTTCGCCGACTGGCCGGTGAAGGTGGCGGAGATTTCGCGCTTCCGTAGCGAGAAAGAGCAGCAGCAGGCGATCGTCGATTTGGCCGCCGGCAAGATCGACATCCTCATCGGCACCCACCGCTTGTTGCAGAAAGACGTGCAGTTTTCGCGCCTGGGCCTGGTGATCATCGACGAGGAGCACCGCTTCGGGGTACGCCAGAAGGAAATACTGAAGACCCTGCGCGCCGAGGTGGACGTGCTGACCCTGACCGCCACGCCGATCCCTCGCACCCTAGGCCTGTCGCTCGAAGGCTTGCGCGACTTCTCGGTGATCGCCACGGCGCCGTCGCGGCGCCTGGCGATCAAGACCTTCGTCTCGCGCTGGTCGCCCGGCCTGGTGCGCGAAGCGGTGCTGCGCGAGTTCAAGCGCGGCGGCCAAGTGTATTTCCTGCATAACGAGGTGTCCACCATCGCCAATATGCGCGAGCGGCTGGAGAAGCTGCTGCCGGAGGCACGCATCGTGGTCGGCCACGGCCAACTGGCGGAGCGCGAGCTGGAACGGGTGATGCGCGAATTCACCCAGCAGAAGCACAACCTGCTGCTGTGCTCGACCATCATCGAGACCGGCATCGACAATCCCCACGCCAATACCATCGTCATCAACCGCGCCGACAAGTTCGGCCTGGCGCAACTGCACCAGTTGCGCGGCCGGGTCGGCCGCTCGCACCACCAGGCCTATGCCTACCTGCTGACGCACGAGGACGCCAAACCCTCCGCCCAGGCCACCAAGCGCCTGGAGGCGATCCAGATGATGGAAGAGCTCGGCTCCGGCTTCTTCCTCGCCATGCACGACCTGGAGATCCGCGGCGCCGGCGAAGTGCTGGGTGAGAACCAGAGCGGGGAAATCCATGCGATCGGCTTCGCGCTCTACACCAGCATGCTCAATGCCGCCGTCAAATCGCTCCAGGAAGGCCAAGAGCCCGACCTGAGCCAGCCGCTCGGCATCGTCTCAGCCATCGACCTGCACATCCCGGCGCTGCTGCCGGATGCTTACGCCCC
This sequence comes from Sterolibacterium sp., assembly GCA_041665185.1. Lineage (GTDB taxonomy): Bacteria > Pseudomonadota > Gammaproteobacteria > Burkholderiales > Rhodocyclaceae > JACRAR01. Next base: position 9,109 of record JBAYJH010000020.1, on the reverse strand, counting down.
CGACGTACATGAGCGCCTGACGCTCTACAAGCGCCTGGCCAACGCCGAGGCGACGGATGAATTGCAGGCCTTGCAGGAGGAGTTGATCGACCGCTTCGGCCCGCTGCCGGCGCAGGCGCAATCGCTACTCGAAACCCACCGCCTGCGCGTGCTCGCCAAGCCGCTGGGGGTAGTCAAGCTCGACGCCGGTCCGAACTTGATCCAGCTCCAGTTTGTCCCGAATCCACCGATCGACCCCGCCGACATCATCCTGCTCATCCAGTCCGACCGGAACTTCAAGCTCGCCGGCCCGGACAAACTGGCGTGGAAGAAAGAAACCGCGAGCCTCAAGGAGCGAGGCGCGGCAGTGCGGGAACTGTTTCGCAGGTTGAAACCCTAAAACGCTCGAACTGGCGGTCGGCGTCGAACATTTCCTCGCGCCGCTCAACCCTTATGGTAAGGAACCAGCACCGTTTCCAACATCGGGAAATGTTTTTCGTTGAGCGTGGCAAGGGTGCAGCCAGTCATCTCGGCACTGGCGGCGATCAGAGCGTCCATGAGACCCGTACCGTGGCTCTTGCCGTAATCGCGACGCCACAGACCGCCTTGCTTGGCGATACCCGGCGTGATGGCGACAACCTCCATCAGTCCAAGAAAACGATCCAATACCTGACGCTCCGGGCCCTCGCGCACACCAACATGAAGTTCAGCCACCGTGACGGCAGAAACGCACAGGGATCGCCGGGTCTTCTTGAGGAAAGCAACGGCATCGGGCCAACCACGCAGATAGTCGATCAAAACATCCGTATCCAGCAGCAGGGGACTCGTCATCGGCTTCAGCGTGGCTTGATGCGGTCGGCCTCCCGGCGCACGGCGACAAAATCCGCACGCCCGGAACCGTCAACCCACAAGCCGGCTGCTTCTCCAAGGATTTGCCCTCGATCATTCGACGCTGTTTGCTCGATCAGGCGATCTACAGCGTCACGGATCAACTCACTTTGACTGCGCCCGGTGTTGCCGGCAATCGTCCGGAGCGCGGAGTGTTCTTGTTCGGTGAGGTAAATCTGCGTTCTGACCATGGTAGCCCCAATGCGATGTATATGGATGATGTATGTTCTATCGATGCCTGTCAAGGGCCGCAATCAGGCCGCAATTGGCAAGATTTCCCGGCAAAGCGAACGCCTGGCCGCGATACAATTGTGCTTTGTCGCCGATATTCCGGCTAAAGACTAAGCATGACTCACGCCCAACTCGAAGATCTCAATATCGAAGCCTTCGATCTGATCCCTTCCCCGGAACAGATCCATGCCCGCCTGCCGCTCTCGGACACGGCCGCCGCGACTGTCGCGGAAGGCCGCGCCACTTTGCAACGCATTCTCGACCGCAAGGATCGACGCCTGTTCGTGGTGGTCGGCCCCTGTTCGATCCACGATCCGGTCGCCGGTATCGATTACGCGCGGCGCCTGAAAACCCTGGCGGATGAAGTGGCGGATACCCTGGTGCTGGTCATGCGCGTGTATTTTGAGAAGCCGCGCACGTCGACCGGCTGGAAGGGATTCATCAACGACCCGCGCATGGACGACTCCTTCCACATCGAGGAAGGCATGCACAGGGCCCGCGAATTCCTCCTGGCCGTCAATGAAGTCGGCCTGCCGACGGCCACCGAGGCGCTCGACCCGATCGCCCCGCAATACCTGGGCGACCTGATCGCCTGGACCGCCATCGGCGCACGCACCAGCGAATCCCAGACCCATCGCGAGATGTCATCGGGGCTGTCGACCCCGGTCGGCTTCAAGAACGCCACCGATGGCGACCTGGAGGTGGCGATCAACGCCATCATTTCCGCCGCCAGCCCCCACAGCTTCCTCGGCATCAACGCCCAGGGCAATGCCGCCATCGTCCGCACCCGCGGCAACGCCTACGGCCATGTGGTGCTGCGCGGCGGCGGCGGCCGGCCCAACTACGATTCGGTGAGCATCTCGCTGGCCGAGCAAGCGCTGGACAAAGCCAGGCTGCCGAGGAACCTGGTGGTCGACTGCTCCCACTCCAACAGCTACAAGAAACCCGAGATGCAGCCGCTGGTGATGGCCGATTGCATGCACCAGATCGTCCAGGGCAATCGCTCCATCATCGGTACCATGATCGAAAGCTTCATCGAAGCCGGCAACCAGCCGATTCCCGCCGACTTGTCGCAATTGAAATACGGCTGCTCGGTCACCGATGCCTGCGTCGACTGGGCCACCACCGAAAAAATGCTGCGCGACGCACGTACCGCCTTGCGTCCCGTTTTGGCGCATCGCAATCCCTCTTGAACCTCCGGAAACTCACTATGTCTCTTATCAAACCCTTTGCGGGTCTGCGCCCGGCCCCGGGCCAGGCGGAAGCCGTTGCCGCACCACCCTACGACGTCCTCACCAGCGATGAAGCACGTGTCCGCGCTGCGGGCAAACCCTGGAGCTTCCTGCATATTTCAAAACCGGAGATCGACCTGCCGGCAGGCATCGATCCCTACGCACCCGAGGTATATGCCAAGGCGGCGGAGAATCTCGAAAAGATGCTGGCCGCCGGCATCCTGCAACGCGACACGGCGCCCTGTTACTACGCCTATCGCCTGAGCATGCCCACCGAAGCCGGCGAACACGTCCAGACCGGCCTGGTGGCCGCCGCATCGGTTGCCGACTATGCGACCAATCGGATTCGCAAACACGAGTTCACCCGGCCGGACAAGGAGGATGACCGCGTCCGGCAAATCGAGGCTTTGAATGCGCAGACCGGTCCGGTGTTGCTGGCTTACCCGTCCTGCCCGGCCGCCGACGCCTTGCTGGCGCAAGCCACCGCAGGCGTGCCGGACGCCGACGTGAAAGCTGCCGACGGCATTCGCCATACCCTATGGGTGGTGCGCGATGCCGCGCTCATCGAGAAGATTTCCGCCGCGGTCAATGCCCTGCCGGCCCTTTACATCGCCGACGGCCATCACCGCTCGGCCGCCGCCGCGAGGGTCGCCGCGACAAGGCAAGGCGCCGGCGCATCCGGCTATTTCCTGTCGGTAATTTTTCCGCACCATCAGATGCGCATCCTCGATTACAACCGGGTGGTGAAAGATCTCAATGGCATGAACGAGGAAGCGTTTCTGGCACAGATAGGCAAGAGCTTTTCCGTGTCGCCGAGCGCCGCCCAGATGAAGCCCGCCCGGCCGGGAGAATTCGGCCTTTACCTGCCGGGTCGCTGGCTGAAACTCGCCATACTTCCGAACTTGATTCCCTCCAAGGATCCCGTGGCGCGGCTCGACGTCAGCCTGCTCAGCGAATTCCTCCTCGCTCCGGTGCTGGGCATCGAGGATCTGCGGCGCGACAAGCGCATCGACTTCGTCGGCGGCATCCGCGGCCTGGGGGAACTGGAAAAGCGCGTCAACAGCGGCGAAATGGCCGCCGCTTTCTCTCTCCATCCGACGCGCATGGAAGACCTGATGGCGGTCGCCGACGCCGGCGAAGTGATGCCGCCGAAGTCCACCTGGTTCGAGCCGAAGCTAGCAGACGGACTGGTCTCGCACCTGCTCGACTAAACGGGTCCCCAAAGCGGGCAACACGGCGACGGCGTTTGCCGTCGTCGCCAGCGCGACGTCTTCAAGCGGAAGTCGGCGCAAACCCGCCAGCACTGCCGCGATGCGCGGCAATTCGCCAGGTTGATTGCGGTGCTTTCCCAGCCATTCGGGCGGAATGTCAGGCGCATCGGTTTCGAGGACGATGGACTCCAACGGCAAGGTAGTCGCCAATTCACGCAGGCGGGTGGCGCGTGGGAAGGTCATGGCGCCACCAAAGCCGAGCTTGAAGCCCAGCTTGATGAACTCATCCGCCTGCTGGCGGCTGCCGTTGAAGGCGTGGGCGATCCCGCCGCGAACGGGGAAGCGGCGCAGTTCCTTGAGTATCGCGTCTACGGCACGACGCACATGCAGCAGCACCGGCAGTCCCAACTCCCCGGCGATCTTCAATTGCTCCACGAAAAAGAATCTCTGTCTTTCCTCATCGCGCTGCGGGACGAAGAAGTCGAGGCCAATTTCCCCGACAGCCACCACCGCTTCGGGACGTGCGCTTAACGTCTCGCGCAACACCGCAAGGTCTTCTTCGCGGGCATTTTCGACATACATCGGATGTATGCCGTAGGCGGCGACGCAACCCGGGTAATCGCGGCACACAGCGGCAACGCCGTCGAAGTTGGCGCGTTCGACGGCGGGAACGACGATGGTAGCAACACCCGCCTGCTTCGCGCGGGCCGCCACCGCGTCACGGTCTGGGTCGAATTCGGCGACGTCGAGATGGCAGTGGGTGTCGATGAACACCACGGAAGCCTATTCGACCTCTTCCATCCATGCCGTCTGGATAGCTTCGAGTTTCTTTTCGCCGCAATGGCGCTCATCTTCCTCGAAGCCCGACAGTTCCATCACCCAGCGCATCAGGTCGACGAAATTGATGCGGGTCGGATCAACCTCGGGATGACGCTCCGCCAACTCGATGGCGATGTCCAGGGTATCGGTCCACTTCATCCGCGTTCGCCTCCGCTCATTTGTGAGGTCCCTCTTTCGCCATGTTGATCGTATATTTGGGAATCTCGATCACCAGCGGCGTTTCGTTTACCAACGTCTGGCAGGCCAGCCGCGACGTGGGTTCCAGGCCCCAGGCGCGGTCCAACATGTCGTCCTCGGATTCTTCCGCCGGCGCCAGCGCGTTGAAACCTTCCCGGATCACGACGTGGCAGGTGGTGCAGGCACAGGACTGTTCGCAGGCATGCTCGATCTCGATGCCGTTTTCGAGCAGCGTGTCGCACAGCGTCTTGCCCGGTTGCGCCTCGATCTGAACTCCCTCCGGGCACAACTCGGGATGAGGCAGGACGGTGATTTTGGTCATGTGATCTCGGCGATATTCTTGCCTGACAGGGCGCGCTGCACGCTCTGGTTCATGCGCCGCGCGGCGAATTCATTGGTAGCCTGCGCGAGGGTGGACATCCCCGCGTCGATGGCGCGTCGGTCGTCGCCCAGCATCACGGCCTGGAGCTTGGCGACGCAATTCTCGATGTGGGCACGCTCCAGCATGGAGAGCAATTGCGCATCCTCCGACAGCGCCGTCTGCGTCGCCTCCAGCAGACGCTGCGCCTCGACCTGAGCCTCGCGCAAGGCGCGCCGGAATGCGTCGTCCGAGGCATGATTGATACTGTCCTTGAGCATCCCGGCGATCTCGTCGTCGGAGAGACCGTAGGAAGGCTTCACTTCGATATGCGCCTGATGACCAGTGGTCTGCTCGCGCGCCGTCACCGACAGCAAGCCGTCGGCGTCCACCTGGAAGGTGACGCGGATGCGCGCCGCCCCGGCCGCCATGGGCGGGATGCCGCGCAGTTCGAAGCGCGCCAGCGAACGGCAATCGGACACCAGTTCGCGCTCGCCCTGCACGACATGGATGGTCATCGCCGTCTGGCCGTCCTTGAAAGTAGTGAACTCCTGGGCGCGGGCAATAGGAATGGTGGAATTGCGCGGGATGATCTTTTCCGAAAGGCCGCCCATCATCTCCAGTCCCAGCGACAGCGGGATGACGTCGAGCAGCAGCCAGTCGTCGCCGGCGCCGCGATTACCGGCCAGCAGATTGGCCTGCGTCGCCGCGCCCAGCGCCACCACCTTGTCGGGGTCGAGATTATTCAGCGGATCCTGGCCGAAAAATTCGCCGACGGCATGCTGAATCTGCGGCATGCGGGTGGAGCCGCCCACCATCACCACGCCCTTGATCTCTTCGGCGGAAAGACCCGCATCGCGCAAGGCCTTGCGGGTCGGGGCCAGCGTCTTGTGCACCAGGTTGCGAGTGATCTCGCCGAAGATTTCCGTCGTCAGCCTGACATCGACGTACTCGCCGCTGCCCAGCTTGACGGTAATCGGCGCCTCGCCGTGGTATGTCAGGTATTCCTTGGCTTCGCGCGCGCGCATCAGCAGCAGGCGTGCATCCGAGTGCGACAACGGCGCCAGCTTGGCTTCCTCGATGATCCAGCAGAAGACGCGCTGGTCGAAGTCGTCGCCGCCGAGCGCGGAATCCCCACCGGTTGCCAAGACCTCGAAGACGCCCTTGGAAAGCTTAAGTATCGAGATGTCGAAAGTTCCGCCGCCGAGGTCGTACACGGCGTAGATGCCTTCGCTGGCATTATCGAGACCATAGGCGATGGCAGCCGCGGTGGGCTCATTGAGCAGGCGCAACAGGTTGAGGCCGGCCAGCCGCGCAGCGTCCTTGGTGGCTTGGCGCTGGGCGTCGTCGAAATAGGCCGGCACGGTGATAACGGCGCCAGAGAGTTCGCCGCCAAGCGCGGCTTCGGCGCGCACGCGCAGCGTCTTGAGGATTTCTCCGGAGATTTCCACCGGTGTCTTGATGCCGGCCAGGGTGCGCAACCTGACCATCCCTTCGGCATCCTGAAAGTCATAAGGCATGGACTCGATGTGGGCGATGTCCTTGACGCCGCGCCCCATGAAGCGCTTGACCGAGACGACGGTGTTTTTCGGATCGTGCGACTGCTGCGCCTGGGCTTCATAGCCGATGGCCTGCACGCCCTGGACCCCGTAGCGCACCACGGACGGCAACAGGGGTCGGCCGAGTTCATCGCTGAGCACCACCGCCATGCCGCTACGCACCGTCGCCACCAGCGAATTGGTGGTACCCAGATCGATGCCAACGGCCAGCCGATGCTGGTGGGGCGCAGTCGATTCGCCGGGTTCTGAAATTTGCAGCAGGGCCATCAGATTTCCACCGCCGCTAGCGCATCGTCGATTTCCTGGAGCAGCTTTTCCTGGAACATCATCTGGCGGACCGTTCCGGCGGCAGCGAGGTAATTCGGCGCGACATCGAGTTGGCGCTCCAGCAGTTGATACTGCTCGGCCAGCTCCTCTTTCATGCGCCTGTGCAATTCTTCGAGTGCCGGATAATCGGCAGCGGTCTTCGCTTCCTCCAGTGCCTCCCGCCACTCCATCTGCTGCATCAAGAATTCGGACGACATCGCGGTATTGCGTTCCAGTCCCACGTCGATACCGGCAAGGTGCAATAAATACTGGCCGCGACGCAGAGGCCGGCGTAGCGTCTGGTAGGCTTCATTCACCTGGGTGGACCACTGCATTGCCAGGCGGCGTTCCGCGTCGCTGAGATGGACATGCTTGTCGGGGTGGACGCGCGCCTGGATTTCGCGGTAGCGCTTTTCCAGTTCGGACAGATCGATCGAGTATCTACGCGGCAAGCCGCACAGAGCAAAGTGGTCCTGAGTGAAATCCATGATCTCTAAATATCAAGCAGTGCAAGCTCGCTTCCCTGCACTGCTCTGGCCCCGCGTCAGTCGGGCTTGAGTTGATTCAGACGTTGAAGCTCTCGCCGCAACCGCACTGGTCCTTGATGTTCGGGTTGTTGAACTTGAAGCCTTCATTGAGGCCTTCGCGGGCGAAATCGAGTTCCGTGCCGTCGATGTAGGGGAGGCTCTTCGGATCGACCAGCACCTTGACGCCGTGACTCTCGAATACCAGATCCTCCGGATTGGCGGCATCGACAAATTCGAGTTTGTAGGCCATCCCGGAACAACCCGAGGTGCGCACGCCGAAGCGCAGGCCGACACCCTTGCCGCGCTTGGCAAGAAATCCGGCAACATGTTTCGCCGCTTTTTCAGTCAAAGTGATTGAGGCCATTTTTTATGCTCCGTGTTTATGCTTGTAGTCCGCCACCGCCGCCTTGATCGCATCCTCGGCCAGTATCGAACAGTGGATTTTCACCGGCGGCAGGGCCAGCTCCTCGGCGATCTGGGTGTTCTTGATGTCCAGAGCCTGGTCGAGGGTCTTGCCCTTGACCCATTCGGTGACCAGGGACGATGAGGCGATTGCCGAACCACAGCCATAGGTCTTGAACTTGGCATCCTCGATGACGCCGTCCTTGCTCACCTTGATTTGCAGTTTCATGACGTCGCCACAGGCCGGTGCGCCGACCATGCCGGTGCCGACGTCGTCTTCGTCCTTGCCGAAGGCGCCGACGTTGCGGGGATTCTCGTAATGGTCGAGAACTTTTTCGCTATATGCCATCTCATTTCTCCGTGCCGGCAGTGCCGGCACAATTAGTCACCCCCGCCCCAGGGGCGGGGGCCGGGGGGTGGGCAGTCCTTTTGCCCCTTGGGGCGGCGCATTGAGGCAGGAACTGTCTCAATGCGCCGCCCACTGAACCGAATTCAGGTCAACACCGTCCTGAAACATTTCCCACAAAGGCGACAACTCGCGCAATTTGGCTATTTTCGCATGCAGCAGCTTGATTGTGTAATCGACTTCCTCTTCGGTGGTGAAGCGGCCGAGGGTGAAGCGGATAGAACTGTGCGCCAGTTCGTCGGAACGACCGAGGGCACGCAAGACATAAGAAGGTTCCAGGCTGGCCGAGGTACAGGCCGAACCCGACGAAACGGCGATGTCCTTGACCGCCATGATCAGGGACTCACCCTCGACGAAGTTGAAGCTGATGTTGAGGTTGTGGGGCACCCGCTGTTCCAGGTCGCCATTCACATAGGTTTCCGGAATATCGGTGAGACCCTTGACCAGACGGTCGCGCAAATTCCGGATGCGAATGCTTTCTTCCGCCATTTCCTCGCGGGCCAGCCTGAAGGCCTCGCCCATGCCGGCGATCTGGTGAGTGGCGAGCGTGCCCGAGCGCAACCCCCTTTCGTGGCCGCCGCCATGCATCTGGGCTTCCAGGCGGATGCGCGGCTTGCGCCGCACATACAAGGCGCCGATGCCTTTAGGTCCGTAGGTTTTGTGGGCACTGAAGGACATCAGGTCGACCTTCAGCGCCGCCAGATCGATGCTCATCTTGCCGGTGGCTTGCGCCGCATCGACGTGAAACACAATCCCTCGTTCGCGGCAAATCTCGCCGATTTCGGCGATCGGCTGGATCACGCCGATCTCATTATTCACCGCCATCACCGAAACCAGGATGGTGTCGGGCCGCAGCGCCGACTTCAACTGTTCGGGCGTAATCAGACCATTTTCCTGCGGCTCAAGAAAAGTGACCTGGAAGCCATGACGCTCAAGTTCGCGCATCGGGTCGATCACCGCCTTGTGTTCGGTGGACACGGTAATCAGGTGCTT
>JBAYJH010000019.1:0-31249 GCA_041665185.1 Sterolibacterium sp. | reverse complement strand
GATGAAGGCGCCGAAGCACTGGAGGAGGGTTGCGTCGGACACCAGCCGGCGGCCACCCCGCGTCAGTCCGGCGACCTTCCGGTAGGCAATGGTCGGTTTGAAAATTTCGAGGAATTCCTCAGCAGTGGTCAGCGCGGTCGAAGCTGACACCACCGCCTGCCCCCGGCGCGAGCCTCCGGCAAAGAGTTCGGTGTCGACGCCGCCTATCCCCGCGCTGAGTATCATGCCGAATTCGCGCGTGTTGCGGAGGCCGACCAGGAGTTCGCTGCCGGAACCCGGCGCGTCGGCTTCGATGAATTCCGTCAGCATCAGCCCCGCAATGTCCTGTGCCGACAGCTCCGCGAGCATGCGTTGGCAGGCGGTTCGCACTGCCGTCGGCTGGTTGGGCACGACGACGACCCCGCCCACGTCCGACTTGTGGGCAATGCTGCCGGAGACGATCTTCACCACCACCCGGCTGCCGGTGAACGACGCCAGGACTTCGTCCGACGGCTCGGCCCCGCCGGCGAGCACCGCGTTTCGTGGCGTCGAAGCAACGCCGGCCGCGGCGAGCAGCCGGTAGACCTCATGCTCGAACAGCGCGGACCGCCCCTCGCTGTGCGCGGCCCGGAAGATGTCGTGGATCAGTGTTGCGCTCATGGTGGGTCCTCTGTGTGTGGATACGTGACGAATGATGGGTTCAGCGATTTCGTTGGATGAGGCTCTCGGCATTCAGCCTGGCTTCGAAGTAGCGCACCAGCGCCTTGGTGCCGCGCGCGCAGTTGCGGAATACGCAGACGCCTTGGTCCATCAGCTTCGCCGCCATGGTGTCGTACAACATGCCGCCATCGACGATGCCGACGATGGGTTTGTCGCTGCCGTCGACGATCGGTGGCATCAGATGCACGGTGCTCTTCGGGTCGCTGAGGTCGAAACCGGGCCGCAGCTTGCTCTGCTCCAGGGCTCTGACGGACGGCGCGGTCGGGTCGAGGCCGACCACGACGGCGTCGATATTCGGATCCCGGATGAAGGCTTCGGTGATCTGTAGGTGAGCCTCGTCGTCGGCGCCCGGATTGATGTCGATCGGATTCCTGACTTCCACCAGCGCGTCCAGTTTCTTGGCCACCAGGATTTCCTCGACATGCTTGATGGTATCCGCTTCCAGAGTCCCCATCTGCATCGAAAAGGTATCCGACTTGATGCAGTCGGCCATGCCGACCGCCTCGAAACCCGCGCCGCTGATGGCGCCCAGGCGGTTGCCGCGTACCGTCTTGTGGTGCAGGGCGCCGGCCATGTAGAAGAGATCGTCGAAAGTATTGAAATCCTCGGCGACGATGGCACCGGCGTGCCGCACCAGCGATTCGAACAGCGTCAGGCCGCCGGCGATGGATGCGGTGTGGCCCATGACGCCGCCGGCACCGGGCGCGGTGCGGCCGGACTTATACACCACCACCTGCTTGCCCTTGAGCACCGCCTGGCGCACCGCCTGGGCGAAGGCTAGACCATCGAGATCCTTGAAACCTTCGACGTAGACGCCGATGGTCTCGATGTCCGGGCGTTCGGCGAAAAAGCTCAGCATGTCGCCGTGGGTAAGATCGGTCTGGTTGCCGATCGCCAGCATGTAGCGCGGATCGAGCCAGGGATTCTGACTCAGGCGGGTGATCATGAAGGCGCCGCTCTGGCTCAGCATGACGGAATTTCTCTCGGGTTTCTTCTGCGGCTTGGGCAGCCGTTCCAGGGGAATGAACCAGGAGTCGTAGGCGCCGGGATGCGACACCACGCCCAGGCAGTTGGCGCCGAGAAAGATCGGGCCGCCGCCGGGCTGGCCATGGGCGGCATTGATTCGACCGGCCAGGGCGGCAGCCGGTTCGCGGCTCTTCAGGGTCTCGCCCAGACTGCCGGGGATCAACATCACCGACTCGACGGAATCGGTGGCGATGATTTCGTCGACGAGGTCGTAGACCGCGCTGGCGGCGATCGCCACGATCAGCAGGTCGAGCTTGTGGTCCAGCGCCTTCAGGCTCTCGGCGCACTTGACGCCGTCGATTTCGGTCTCACCGGGACGGATGATGGTCAGGCGCTCCTTGGGATAGCCGCTGCCGATCAGGTTGCGCAGGATGATTCGGCCGAAATTCATGCCGCTGCCGGAGACCCCGATGATGCCGATGGAAGCCGGGTGCAGCAGCTTGTCGATCTTGTGGATGGGGCGGCTGAGCCTGCCGGCGGTGCGTGCGCGGAACTCACAGCGGGCCGCCGTGACTACCATTTGATTGCTGCAATGTACGGGATTCAATTCGAGGCTTTGCAGTACGCAAGGCGCGTCGGGACTGGTCGGCGAGAGGCACCGCCCCAGCGTCACCAGATTGTCGAAACAAGCCTTGAGCTGACCGTCGGGCAGCGGCCGGCCGTAGCGCTGCGCCAGGCTCGCGAGTTTCTGATAAGCCAGGGTGCGCTGGAACAGCGCAAGAAAATCCTCGGCATCGGTCAGTTCGACGCTGGCATAGACGGCGGCACGGTCTTTCCTGAAATTGTCTTCATCCAGCTCGGAATCGATGCCGCCCAGGCCGGCGCTGATCACCACGCCGAACTCGCGGGTGTTGTTCAGGCTGATGCGCACGTCAATGGCGCTCACAGGTGGGGAATTGTCTTGATCCAGCTTGATGCCGAGATGGCCGAGCAGATTGTGCAGCTCTGCGCCGTCGAGTGCGCTCCGCCCGGCGCCCGCTGCCTGCATGAACAAGGCGCTGATGGCGGAACTTTGGGCCGGGCCGGCTGATTTTGGATTCAAAGGCTGTTGCACTGGGCTACCTCCTTGCATCATGGGTTCGAACTGGGTTCGCCATCGCCGGCGATCAAGCACAAACAGATACAGCTTTATACCAATCACCACACTGAAGTGTATCACTTTACAAACGGCTATCGTCTGCCTCACACCCATACCGCTTCACTCCGAACAATCAAGCGACAGCCGTTGAGAAGTTTGTCTCGCTCTCTTGACCTGGGTCAAATTCGATTTTCGCTACGGGCTTGCCCCGTGCCAGATGCTGGTTTATCATTGTGATACAAAACTACTACAGGATATTTTGCAATCTGTATCACGTATGTGGTTGGCACGTCATTGGCGGATTGGAGGAGAAGATGAACGTTGCACCTGCCGACGCGGCACACGAGACGCGCAAGGTTCCCCAGTACTGCTACCAATGCGTGGCTGGGCCCGACTTGCTGACCGTCAAGGTCGAGGACGGCGTCGCCACCGAAATCGAGCCGAATTTCGACGCCGCCACGGTACATCCGGGCGCCGGCAAGTGCTGCGTCAAGGCCTATGGCCTGATCCAGAAGACCTATAGTCCGAATCGCCTGAGCGGGCCGATGAAGCGCACCAACCCGAAGAAGGGGCGCGACCAGGATCCGGGCTTCGTGCCGATTTCATGGGATGAAGCCTTCGACATCATCGGCGCGAAAATGAAAGAAGTCCGTGCCAAGGGGCTGCGCAACGCCGAAGGTTATCCGCGCGCGGCGGCCAGCTTCGGCGGCGGCGGCATCCCGACCTATTACATGGGCACCTTCCCGGCTTTCCTGGCGGCCTGGGGGCCGGTGGATTTCAGCTTCGGCAGCGGGCAGGGTGTCAGTTGCACGCACTCCGAACACCTCTACGGCGAACTGTGGCACCGCGCCTTCACCGTCTGCCCGGACACGCCCAGTTGCAATTACGTGCTGTCCTTCGGCGGCAACGTCGAGGCCTCAGGTGGCGTAGTCGGCGGCTGGCGGCATGGCGAGGCGCGCGCCCGCGGCCTGAAGCGCATCGATTTCGAGCCGCATCTGTCGGTCACCGCGGCCGCTTCGGCCGAATGGATTCCCATCAAGGTCAAGACCGATGCCGCCTTCCTGTTCAGCATGATCCATGTGCTGGTCCGCGAATTGCCGCGTGAATCGCTGGACGTGTTTTTCCTCAAGCAGCACACCGGCTCGCCCTATCTGGTCGGCCCGAACGGCTTCTATCTGCGCGACCTCGTAACGAAGAAGCCGCTGCTGTGGGATCTCAAACGCAACGCCGCAGTGCCGTTCGACACGCCGGATACCGACCCGGCGCTGGAAGGCAGCTTCACCGTCGACGCCCTGGAAGTCGGCGCCGATGGCCAGGAGTGGCAGCACCGCAGCTATGCGGGCGAAACCACGTTCAGCAAGTTGATCACCCAGATGAAACCCTATACGCCGGAGTGGGCTGAGAAGGCTTGCGACATCAAGAGCGGAACAGTGCGGCGCATCGCCGCCGAGTGGGTGGAACAAGCCCAGGTCGGCGCCACCGTGGAGATCGAAGGCCAGGTACTGCCCTACCGCCCGGTGTCGATCCAGTTCGGCCGGACCGTCAACAACGGCTGGGGCGCCTACGAGGCGGTCTGGGCCCGCACCCTGCTGGCTTGCCTGGTCGGCGGACTGGAAGTTCCCGGCGGCACACTGGGCACCACGGTGCGCCTGAACCGCCCGGCCACCACCCGCCAGGCGAGCGTCAAGATCAATGAAGACGGCTTCATGTATTACCCGATGAACCCGACCAGCAAGGAACATTGGGCACCCAACCCGGCGGTGCGCAACGCCCACGGCACCATGGTGCCGCTGTCGGCCAACTCGCCCTGGAGCACCGCGCTCGGCCCCACCCACTTCTCCTGGATGTTCCAGAAGGAGTCGCCGGAGAACTGGCCCAAGGTCACCGCCCCCGACATCTGGTTCTGCTATCGCACCAACCCCTCGATTTCCTTCTGGGACACCAAGGAAGTCGTCAAGCGTATCGCCGAGTTCCCCTTCATCGTGGCGTTCGCCTACAGCTACGATGAAACCAACCACATGGCGGACGTGCTGCTGCCGGAATGCACCGACTTCGAAAGCACCCAGTTGATCCGCGTCGGCGGCAGCAAGTTCATCGAGCAGTTCTGGGACCACGAAGGCTTCGCGCTGCGCCAGCCGGCGGTCAAGCCGCACGGCGACACCCGCGACTTCACCGAGATCGCCACCGAACTGGCGGTGCGCGCCGGCCTGCTGGAGGACTACAACAAGGCCATCAATCGCGGCTCGGCTTGCGTCAGCCTGCGCACCGATCACTATGATTTCAGTCTCGACCCTACGCAACGGCACTCCGTCGACACCATCTGGAACCATACCTGCCGCGCTGCCAGTGCGGAGCTGACCAACGGCACGGACAGCGACGGCCTGGACTGGTACAAGCAGCACGGCCTGCGCACCCGGCCGATCTCGCGCCTCGCCTGGTATCTGTTTCCCGAGCTCAAGAAGCAGGGCATACGCTTCGAGATGCCCTTCCAGGAACGCCTCTATCGCGTCGGCCTGGAACTCGGCAACCGGCTCCATGAGCGTGGCATCAAATGGTGGGACACCCAGCTCTGCGAATACGGCGGATTGCCGACAGTGCACGATTTTCCGGGCATCTGGGAGCAGGAGACAATCAAGCAGGGCGGGCCGCTCAAGGAATTTCCGTTCTGGTTGATCACCTCGCGCAGCATGCAATATGCCTGGGGCAGCAATGTCGGGATCCAGTTGATGGACGAGGTCGCCGGCAACCTGCGCGGTCACAAGGGCGTGGTCATCAACCGCGCCAAGGCAGAGGAATTGGGAATCGCCGACGGCGACCTGGTCGAGGTGCACTCCTACACCGGCAAGACCCAGGGACCGGCGATGCTGTCCCAGGGCATCCGTCCCGACACCCTGCTGATGATGGGGCAGTTCGATCACTGGGCCACACCCTATGCCAAGGACTTGAAGGCGCCGAGCATGAACAGCCTGATCGCCATGTCGATGGCGCTGACCGACTCCACCGGCTCAGGGGCAGACCTGGTGCGGGTCGGCGTGAGGCGTCTGGAGTCGCCGCAATGACGCGCTATATCATGACCGCCGATCTGCGCCGCTGCATCGGCTGCCAGACCTGCACCGCGTCCTGCCGCCAGACCAACGCCACGCCGCCCGGCGTGCAATGGCGATCGGTCATCGACGTCGAGAGCGGCGAATACCCGGATGTCCGCCGCAGTTTCATCCCGGTCGGCTGCCAGCATTGCGGCGATCCGCCCTGCATGCACGTCTGCCCGACCACCGCGACCTATCAGCGCGACGACGGCCTGGTCGAGATCGATTACGAGAAGTGCATCGGTTGCGGCTACTGCGCCGTGGCCTGTCCCTATCAGGCGCGCCACATCAGCCACCGCGTCGAGTTCGCCTACGGTGAAACGCCGATGGCCCACGAGGAGGCGCGCTTCGACGCACGCCGTATGTCGGTGGCGACCAAATGCACCTTCTGCATGGATCGTGTCGATGCGGCCAAGATCAATGGGCTAACGCCGGGTGTCGATCCCGAAGTAACGCCGGCCTGTGTCAACTCCTGCATTGCCGGCGTGCTGGCTTTCGGCGACAAGCAAGACCCCGACAGCAACGTCTCGAAGCTGCTCAAGGAGACCGAGCACTTCCGCATGCACGAAGAACTCGGCACCGACCCGGGTTTCTACTACATCTGGGACAAGAAATGAGAGGCCCTAAATGAGAGTCGCGCCCTGGCACCAAACCAACTGGGACTGGCGCGCCGCCGCCAACTTCATGTGCGGCGGCTCCGGCACCGGCCTGATGTTATTCGCCCTGTTCGCCGCCGACACCCCCGCCACCTATCGGGTCATGGCATGTTTGGCAATGCTGCTGGTGGCCGCCGGACTGAGTTGCGTCTGGCTGGAAATCGGCCGTCCCTGGCGCGCCCTGAACGTGTTCCTGCATCCGCAAACCTCGTGGATGACGCGCGAAGGCATGGTCGCGCCGCTGTATTTCGCCTGCGGCGCGATCGCCGTCTGGCAAGGCGGCGAGGAGGGATTATTCCCTATCCTGGCCGCAGCCCTGGGCCTGCTGTTTCTCTACTGCCAGGGGCGCATCCTGACCGCCTCCAAGGGCATACCGGCGTGGCGCGAACCGAAAATCATCGCCCTCATCATCAGCACCAGCCTTGTCGAGGGCGCCGGCCTGGCGGCGCTGATTTTCACCGTGCTGCCGGGCAACACACCACGTTGGCTGGCGAGCCTGCTGCTGGGCGCCTTGATCTTGAGGCGTCTGGCCTGGACGAGATATAAGAACTCCCTAACCCAGAAAGGCGCACCCAGGAAGGCGCTGGATACTTTGCTGGGGTTTGGAGTAGGCTTCGACAAGTTCGGCCAAATATTACCGGGCGTACTGGTCCTGGGCACTTTGCTGTTCGGCGATGGAACAGGCGCTTTGCTAGCTTTGGCCGGACTGGTGGCATTTGGCGCGGGCTGGTCGCTCAAATTCACCATCGTCGCGCGCGCCGCCTTCAATCAGGGCTTTGCCCTGCCGGTGTTGCCGATACGCGGACAAGGCAAGGAAATGCCGGGAGTCAAGCCGGGCTGGAGCAAGTAGCAACACACCTCGGAGGAGGATGGACATGTACGAGATCCGCATACACGGACGGGGAGGCCAGGGCGCGGTGCTGGCGGGCGGCATCCTCGCCACCGCGCTGGTCGAGGAAGGCAAGCACGTGATCGCCATTCCTTCGTTCGGATTCGAACGCCGCGGCGCCCCGGTCACCAGTTATCTGCGCTTCGATGACAAGGAAATCCGCCAGATGACCAACATCTACCATCCGAACTGCATCCTTTGCATCGACCCGACCGTGGGCCGCGCCACCAACATCTTCGACGGCATCCAGGATGCAGCGGTGTGGGTCCAGACTTCGTCCAGGCCGCTGGGAGAATTGCAATTCCCCGCCGAGGTCGCCACGGTGGGATTGTGCGACGCGGTGTCGATCGCACTCGACATCTTCCGCCGCTCCATCACCAACACCATCATGCTCGGCGCTTTCGCCCGGACCACCGGCTTCGTCTCGCTGGAAGCCTTGAAAGCGGCGGTCCATCATTCCGATTTCCGCGATGCCGGGTTGCAGCAGAACCTGCGGGCGCTGGAACGCGGTTATAACGAAACTACGGTGCATCATATCGAAAGGAGGGCGGCGGCATGATCAAGCAATCCAAGCCCCTCTTCGACGCCAAGACCATCCCCAACGACCTGTGCCCCATCGCCACCCGCGAAAACCCCATGCTGCCCGGCGACTGGCGCAGCATGCGGCCGGTGGTGGATAGAGCCAAGTGCGTCAAATGCGCCGTGTGCTGGCTGTATTGCCCAGTCCAGTGCGTGGTGGAAAAAGCCGCCTGGTTCGATTTCAACCTCGCCACCTGCAAGGGCTGCGGCATCTGCGCCAACGAATGCCCGCACCGGGCAATTCAGATGATCGAGGAGGCTGCATGAGCGCCGTTCTCAAGCCCAAACAACAATTCATCGTCTGCGACGGCAATGAAGCCGCGGCGCGGGCGGTGACGTTGGCCCAGGTGGACATGGTGGCGGTGTATCCGATCACGCCGCAGTCCTCGCTGGTCGAATACCTGGCGAAATTCGTCGCCGAGGGCAAACTCGATGCCGAGATCGTCGATGTCGAGGGCGAGCACTCGGTGTTGTCGGTGCTGCATGGCGCCTGCCTGGCGGGGGCGCGCACCTACACGGCCACCTGCGGTCCGGGCCTGGCCTTCATGTTCGAGCCCTATCTGCGCACGCCCGGCATGCGCATGCCGCTGGCCATGACCATCGTCACGCGCGACACCCTGACGCCGCAAAGCGTCTGGGGCGGCCAGCAGGATGCCATGTCGGTGCGCGAGGTCGGCTGGCTACAGATCCATTGCGAAACGGTGCAGGAAGTGCTGGACACCACCATCATGGCCTACAAGATCGCCGAACATCACGACGTCATGCTGCCGGTGAATGTCTGCCACGACGGCAACTATCTGTCCTTCGGCGCGACCCGGGTGGAGTTGCCGGACCAGGCCGAGGTCGCTGCCTTCCTCGGCAAGCGCGACGTCAACTGGCATGCGGCGCTCGACCCAGACAGGCCGATGGCCATCGATCCGCTCACCGGCGGCTCCGGCGGACCCGGCCCCGCGCTTTTCGTGCGCTACCGCAAGGGACAATGCGCCGGCATGCAGAACTCGCTGAAGGTCATCGAGGATGTCCATGCCGAATGGGGACGGCGCTTCGGCCGCTATCACGCGCCGCTGGTCGAGTCCTACCGGATGGACGATGCCGAGTATGCCATTGTCACCATCGGCTCGATGACCGGCGCCGCCAAGGACGCGGTGGACGAGGCACGTGACCGTGGCGAGCGCGTCGGCCTGGTCAAGGTCAAGACCTTCCGGCCCTTCCCGGTGCACGCCACGGCGCAGGCGCTGGCAAACGTCAAGGCGGTCAGCGTGGTGGATCGCTCGGTGAGCTTCGGCTGGAATTGCGGCCCGCTGTTCCAGGACGTGATCGCCGCCCTCCAGTTCGCTCCACCGCGCCCGCCCGCCATGAGTTTCATCGGCGGACTGGCCGGCGCGGATATCACCACTGCCCACTTCGGCCAGGTGATCGAGCGCACCGCCGCCATGGTCAAGGGTGTCGCACCGGGTGGAACCGTGTGGATCAACGAAAACGATTAGGAGAGCGGTCATGCAGCAAACCCAGTATCTGATCGTCGGCGCCAGCCATGCGGCGCTCGCTGCCGTGCAGGCCATCCGCATGCACGATCCGGTCGGCAGCGTCACCGTGGTGTCGAAGGACGATGCCCTGCCCTACTCGCCCACCGTGCTGCCCTATGTCGTCTCCGGCCGCTCCGACCCCGCCGGCGTGTTTCTGCGCGATGCAGCCTATTTCTCAAAGTATCAGGTCAATTATCTGAAAGGTGCGGCGGTGACCGGCATCGCCGCGGCAGGCAAGCGTGTCAGCCTGTCGTCAGGCGTGGAAATCGCCTACGAAAAACTCCTGCTGGCGACCGGCGCCGCGCCTTTGCTGCCGCCCATTCCCGGCTTGAATGCCGTCGATTACCATGTGCTGCGCAGCCTCGGCGATGCCGTGAAATTGCGTCAGGCACTCGGCGAGGCTCATCATGCAGTGGTCCTCGGCGCCGGGCTAGTCGGCATGCACGCCGCGGAAAATCTTTCCAAGGCCGGCGCACAAGTCACCGTGGTGGAAATGCAGCCGACGGTGCTGGCCGGCTATTTCGACCGCGATGCCGCCGCGATCATTGAGGATGTCTTCGCCGCCAAGGGCGTCACCCTGAAGATGAACAACAAGGTGGTGAAACTCTCGCCGCGCAACAAGACCGGTGCGGTCGTCAGCCTGGCCGATGCCCAGCAACTGGAAGCGGATCTGCTGCTGGTATCCGCCGGCGTGGCGCCGGTGATCGACTACCTGAACGGATCGGGTGCCAAGACCGACAAAGGCATACTGGTGGATGACCGCATGCATACCAGTGCCGAGAACATCTGGGCCGCCGGCGACGTGGCGCAGGCGCGCGACTTCTTCGGCGCCGGGGAGAATAGCGCAAAGATCATCAACGGCATCCTTCCCGACGCCGTGGAGCAAGGCAAGATCGCCGGCATGGCGATGGCGGGAGATCCGGCGTTGAAAAACTACCCCGGCGGCGTGCCGCTGAACACCTACACCTTCTTCGGCCAGCAGGCCATATCCGTCGGCAGCCAGAATCAGGGTGACGTGGTCGCGCTGGAAGTCGACCGGGAGCAGCGTCGCTACCTGAAGATCGTCATGCAGGACAATCGCCTCACCGGCATTTTCGGCATCAACGTGGCCTTCGATCCCGGCGTGATGTGGGAACTGATATTGCGCCGCATCGATCTTTCGCCGGTGCGCGAAAAGTTCCTCGCCGATCCTCAGCGCAGCGCGCGGCTGCTGATGTCGCGGACCTGGAGATAAGCCATGGCCACCGCCTACAATACTCTCGCCTTCAAGCCCGAACATTGCGACGGCTGCAATGCCTGCATGACCGCCTGTGTCGAAGTCAACAACGTCGGCTCGGACCTGTTGAATTCGCGCATCCAGATCGTCGCCGACCAAGACAACGCTGGCGGCGGTTTCGAGCTGGCCATGTGCCGCCAGTGCGGCGACCCGAAATGCGTCGCCAATTGTCCGGCCGGCGCGCTGGGCAAGGACGCGGAAGGCGGCGTGATCGAGTGGGACGGGTCGAAATGCGTGAACTGCCTGCTATGCACCGTCGGCTGCGCCTTCGGCGGCATTACTTACAATGCATCCGCCGGCCATGTCATCAAATGCGACATGTGCGGCGGCGACCCAGCTTGCGCCAAGGCCTGCGCGGCTGCGGGCAAGACCGCCCTCAAGTTCATCACCACCTCGCGCATCTACCGCGAGGTCGGTGATCTGGAAGATCTCTTCGTGCCGGGACTCTCCGGCTGCCAGGGCTGCAACACCGAACTCATCATGCGCCATACGCTGCGCCGCGTCGGCCCGGAGACCGTGCTGGCGGCGCCGCCCGGCTGCATCCCCGGCATGGGCGCGGTCGGCTACAACGGCTTGACCGGCACCAAGGTGCCGGTGTTCCATCCGCTGCTCACCAATACGGCGTCGATGCTCTCCGGCATCAAGCGCCACTACAAACGCCAGGGCCGCGAGATGACGGCGATGGCGCTGGCCGGCGATGGCGGCGCCTCCGATGTCGGCTTCCAGTCGCTGTCCGGCGCTGCGGAGCGCGGCGAGGAAATCCTCTTCATCGTGGTCGACAACGAAGGCTACATGAACACCGGCATGCAGCGTTCCAGTTGCACGCCTTACGGCGCCTGGACGTCCACCACGCCGGTGGGCGAGCGCGGCCAGGGCAAGTCACAGGACGCCAAGAACATGCCGGTGCTGATGATGATGCACAACTGCGCCTACGTGGCGACCGCGTCCACCGGCTTCATGGAAGACCTCTACGCCAAACTCGACAAGGCGATAGCCGCGTCCAAGCACGGTTTCGCCTATCTGCATATCTATTCACCCTGCACCACCGGCTGGCGCTTCCCTTCGCAGGAGAACATCGAGGTGGCGCGCAAGGCCGTGGAAACCAATTTCGTCATGCTGTGGGAATTCACGCCTGACACCGGCCTGCAATTGTCCCGCTCCCTCGACGAAGCGTTGCCAATCGCGGAATATCTCCAGGTGCTGGGCAAGTATCGCCACCTCTCGGTCGAGCAGGTCGCGCATATCGAAGCCTCGCTGGACCGCAATGTCGCCTTCATCACCAATCTGACCGCCGGGCGATCTTCCAAGCCGGCACACGTCGCCGCTGGGATGTAAGTTGGCGGGTTGTAGAATTGTCCGGCAACGCGGTAGGATGCGGCATCGCACTTCCTATCCATAGAATCGATGAACGCAACCGACACTGAAGTGCTGGGCACGGCGCTGGAATGGCTGGAACAAGGCCAGCGCGTGGCCCTGGTCACCGTCGTCGAGACCTGGGGCTCGGCGCCGCGCCCGGTCGGCTCGCTGCTCGCCGTGCGCGAGGACGGACGTTTCTTCGGCTCGGTCTCGGGCGGGTGCATCGAAGAACATCTGGTGGCGCGCATCGACCAGGATTTTCCGGCCCTCCCCTACCTGACGGGCTATGGCGTTACCGCTGATGAAGCGCGGCGCTTCGGGTTGCCTTGCGGAGGCAATCTGCGCCTGGTGGTCGAGCCAATTCGGGACGCCGAAGGCATTGCCAAGGTGGTTACCGAAATCCGCCAACGCCGCCGCGTTTGTCGCACTCTGGACATGAACAGCGGAATAGCGTCAGTCGCACCGGTTGTCGGCGAGCGGGCATTCTGCTTCGACGGCGAGAGGCTGGTGAATATTCATGGGCCGCGCTGGCGTTTGATCCTGGTCGGCGCCGGACATCTGGCCCGCTACCTGGCGCAGTTTGCGCAGATGCTCGACTTCAGCGTATTCGTCAGCGACCCGCGACCGGAATACCGCACGCAATGGGATGTGGCCGGCACGCAACTCCTCGATGGCATGCCCGATGACGCGATCAACGAGCTAGGGGTCGATGCCTTCACCGCCATCATCACCACCGCCCACGACCCGAAGGTCGATGACATGGCGTTGCTCGAAGCGCTGAAATCCGACGCGTTCTATGTCGGCGCGCTCGGTTCGAGCCGGACCAGCGCTTCGCGCCGCATCCGCCTGGCTCTGTTCGACCTGACGGCACAACAAATCGACCGTCTACACGCACCTGCGGGATTATCGATCGGCAGCCATACGCCCCCGGAAATCGCCTTGGCCATGATCGCCGAGGTCATTGCGGTGCGCAATAGAGCAACTCCCGGCTAGCGCGGACCGAGTTAGGGGATGCTCTTACGGCGTGCTGGTGAACTTGCTGTAGTAACGCCTGCCAAGACTGTCCTGAGCGCCAAGCCACACCTGGTAGCTGTGCGCCGTAAATTTCGCCGGCACCGACATGCCAGGCACCTTGATTTCGGTTACCGGTGCCGGCGGCAACGCGGCGTCCGAATAGAGAGCCGACACCGAGCCAGGAATCAACGCGCGCACCATGAACACCTTGAGGTCCGGATTTGCCGCCGCCCATTCGGCCCACGACAAGTTCAAGCCCTTGCTGGAACTGATATCGGCCGTCGTCAGCGGAGTGGTCTTGATCCCATCCAGCATCGGGAACGGCGCGTTGATCAAGTCCGCCGGAACATTGGCGGAGAGGTAGGCCGGGATCAGTACCGTCGAACCAGCCAACGAGGCAAGATACTTGGCACCGGTGACTGAATCCAGGTTCCCTATCGTCCCCAGGGATAACTTTATCGGCAAGGTGTCTTGCAGTTCGCCCGTGGCCACCGGGTTAGCAGTTGGACTGCTCTTTACGCACAGGTAGCTCAAGTTGCAGTAGGCCATCGGTATGCTGTAGCCGCTCGGGATCTGGATCGTTCTGTTCGCCGTGTCTCCAGCAGCCAACGAAACGACAAGCTGTACGCCTGAACTGGGCATAGCCGCGATAGTCGTCGCCATGGTACCGTCCAGAGCGAATGTGGCGACGGCGACCGGGTACACCGCAAAATCCGAACTGTAGCCGTTACCGACCAGCACCCAGTTAGGCGTGGTGGTCTTACTGTAGGTGACGGCGTCGCTGAAAACTTCGACTTTCTGTCCGGCAGCATTCGTGACCAGGGCCGAGACCATTACCTTGGTGCAGGCCTTCGCGACCAGTGGGTTGTCGGCGCATCCCGTCACCTGCATCCTGCTCAATTGGTAGTTGTTCGCGGCGTATTCAGCCAGCTTGTCGGCGACGTCCCCGCGGGTACGTCCGTTGTAGGACACATAAGCACTGGAGAGGGCTGGGGCGCTAAGGAAATCCGCTGCGTGCGATCCCTGGGCGATGAGTTTGTTCAAGGCGATGCTGAGGTCGTCGAGTACCCCGAGATTGGTCAGAACGGCGCTCAGGCTGGTGGTTGCCTTGATCGTCGAGGTAATCGCCTTTGCCACACTGCCACCGCTTGTCTTGGTCAGCTCCGCCTTTGCCGAAGCAAGATCGACGCTTACTTCCGTGGCCCCGAGCAGATTGAACTTGTTGCTGAACTGCAGCACGTCCTTGCCGCTCCCGTCCTTGATAACCTGGATTCTCAGGCCCTCCAGCACGGCATCGAGGCCAGTCTTGTTGGCGGCAAATTTGGCGTCCTGGAAGAAATCGAGAGTCTTGGTGTCGATGATCTTGGCGTCGGTCAAATTTGTCTTGACGATGCTCTTGACCAGATCCGACGCATTGGTCACGATGGCGGTATCACCAAGCCGGGCAATCGAGTCAAGATTGCTGTCGGCTTTCAGGAAGACCGTCTTGGGATCGGCACCCAGCACTTGCGCAACCACGGCATTCGACGCAGGAGTGATATTGGCGACCAGTGGAACGGCACTGGTCCGCACCAAGGAATGGAGGATCGCAGGATTTCCGCCGGCATCGACGCCGACGGCTTGAATCAACAACGGTGTCTTCGCCGCTGGCGTGTCAAGAACAAGTCGGTAGGCACCGTCTGTCGTGCTGGTGGTGCCGCTGCCGACAGCAGTTCCGGTGGCGTCAACCACCTTGACGGTCGCGCCAAGCAGGGGCGCGCCGGTGGCGGCCACGCCAGCCAAGCTCGGATTGATCGAGCCGGTCGGCGACAGAGTGGTCGTAGTGGTGGTAGCGGTGGTCGTTGATGTAGAAGCTGCCGTGGAGCTGCTGGTCGACGCTGCCACGGAAACATCGCCTCCCGACCCGCCACCGCATGCCCCAAGGAACACCAGAGCGGCTGCCAGAAGGACAGATTTCAATCCGAGAAAGGCATCTGTGTGCATGAGCTGGTCTTTCTCCGCCGAGCGCGCATTCGCTATGTTATGGCGGAGAGGGCGGGATTCGAACCCGCGTTAGACTTACATCTAAACACGCTTTCCAGGCGTGCGACTTAAACCACTCATCCACCTCTCCGGGTGAGCCGCGCATTCTAGCAGAAAGGCGATTGCTATTGTGTCGGCCGGAACGGTCACGGTATAATCCGTGCGCTGTTTTTGGGCGATTAACTCAGCGGTAGAGTGCCACCTTCACACGGTGGAAGTCAGTGGTTCGAACCCACTATCGCCCACCAGTTTCCATTCCCGGCTTCATCCAGACACAGTTGCCCTTGCTCTCCTTGGCGATCTCGGCCAGCACGCGCTCGTTTGCGGCCAGTTCCTCGGCAGTTGCGCGTAAGACAGTCAGCGGCGATCGATTTCCGGCGGGCATCGTCACGGCTTCATGCCGCGGCGTCATGTCGAGATCCATGATCAGGTTTTCCTGGCCGCGGGTCATCGCTAGATACACTTCGGCCAGCAACTCGGCATCCAGCAGGGCGCCATGCAACTGCCGTCCGGAATTGTCGATGGCATACTCCGAACACAAGGCGTCGAGCGAATTCTTGCGGCCCGGTCTCAACTCCCGCGCCAGTCGCAAGGTATCGATGACGTCGCCACAGACCGTGCCCAGTGGTTCCTGCTCCAGCAATGCGAGTTCGCTGTTGAGGAAACCCAGATCGAACGCGGCGTTGTGGATCACCAGCTCGGCGCCGCGAACGAAGTCCAGGAATTCAGCGACGATCTCCGCGAACTTGGGCTTGTCCTGAAGGAATTCATTGGTCAATCCATGAACCGCCTGGGCGCCAGCTTCAATCTGGCGATCGGGGTTGAGGTACTGATGAAAGCGGCGGTTGGTCAACTTGCGGCCGACCAGTTCGACACAACCGATTTCGATGACGCGGTGGCCATGGCGATGTTCCAGACCGGTGGTTTCAGTATCGAGGACTACTTGTCGCATGTCTTCCTAGTTTCTATTCAAAGTTTCGATACCGCGCCGCGCCAAGGCGTCGGCGCGCTCGTTCTCCGCATGGCCGGCATGGCCACGCACCCACAGCCACTCCACGCGATGTTGCGCAGCCTGTTCGTCGAGGGCGCGCCATAGATCGGCATTCTTTACCGCCTGCTTGCCGGCGGTGCGCCAGCCGCGCCGCTTCCAGGCATGGATCCACTCGCTGATGCCTTTTTGAACATATTGCGAATCGGTATGCACGCGTGCCTTTACGGGGCGCTTGAGCGCCTTCAGCGCCTCGATCACGGCGGTCAATTCCATGCGGTTGTTGGTGGTATCCGGCTCTCCTCCGCAGAGCTCCTTTTCGCGGCCATGGCTGCGCAGTATCGCGCCCCAGCCGCCGGGACCCGGATTGCCGCTGCACGCACCGTCGGTAAAGATATCGACGACTTCTTCAGGGTTGTCGCTCATTGCTCCTCGCGTTGGGTATGCTGCGGCTGCGTATGCTGGGCGACGGTGGCCAGCGATTTGGCGCGCGCCAGCAAATCACGGCGCGCCGGCGTGATCAGTCGCATTCCAGGCACGCGTTTGACCGCCTGGATGATGTAAGTGGCTCCGGCAAATGGCCACCAGCGGTTGCCCGCCAGTTCCATGAAGCGCCAGCTTTGCGGCCATTTTTCCCGGGTGACCGGCGGCGTGTAGCAGCCGAAGTTACCGGCATGTGTCTCGAAACCCAATAGCGCGAACCAGTCCTTCAGCCGCAGCACGCTCAGATACTGGCCGCGCCACGGTGGCGGCGAATCCGCGCGGGAAAACTTGCGTCGCGCTCCCCACAGACTGAAGGGGTTGAAGCCGGTGACCACTACGTGCCCCTCCGGCATCAGTACCCGCTCGACTTCACGCAAGATCTGGTGGGGAGCGTCATCGAATTCCAACACATGCGGCAGCACGACCAGGTCGATGCTGGCACTGGCGAACGGCAGGAAATGCGGCGTGGCCCGCAGGCTAGCGCGTGGCGGAAATTTGTCGTCGCAACTGAAACGAAACGGCATGCGGTTGGCGCGCAGGAAATCATGCTGCGGCAAGCCCAGTTGGACCGCATTAAAGCCGAAGATATCGGCCACCAGGAGGTCGTGCTGCGCTTGTTCCCATTGCAGGACATACTGCCCCTGGGGAGTGTCGAGCCAGTCATCGAAACCTTGAATTGACATTATGTGCAGGTAGGTGAAAATAGGCCGCAATGAATACCGATTACGCAATTGTCCCGCTTCCCGCCTTCAACGACAATTACATCTGGCTAATCCGCCGCGGCGACCAGACGGCAGTCGTCGATCCCGGCGATGCGGCGCCGGTTCTGGCATACCTCGAACGCAACCATCTGAATCTTTGCGCCATCCTCGCCACCCACCACCACGGCGACCATATCGGCGGAATCCCCGAACTCATCGAACGATTCGAGGTTCCGGTTTTCGGGCCGGCGGATGAACCCATCGACCACCTGACACGATCGCTGACAGGCGGCGATAAGGTCGAACTCGCTCAATTCGGCGCGAATTTCGACGTTCTCGCGGTGCCGGGTCACACTCGCGCCCACATCGCGTATTATGATCGAAAGCATGCCTCCTGTGGCGCCCTGTTCTGTGGCGACACCTTGTTTGCCTGTGGCTGCGGGCGGATCTTCGAGGGCACACCGGTGCAGATGCGCCAATCGCTGGCGCGGCTCGCCGCGCTTCCCGGCGGGACGCAAATCTACTGTGCTCACGAATACACCCAGGCGAATATCCGCTTTGCGCTTGCCGTCGAGCCGGAAAATGCCGCCCTGCTGAAGCGCGCCGCAGAGGTGGAACGTCTGAGAAATGCCAATCAGCCGACCGTGCCATCCACCATCGCCCTCGAACGCGACGTCAATCCCTTTCTGCGCTGGCAGGCACCCGCGGTCATCGCCGCGGCCCAGCGCGTCAGCGGCAAGCCGTTGACGCAGCCGGATGAAGTTTTCACGGCCATTCGCGAATGGAAGAATCGTTTCTGAAGGGCAATGGATTTGTTGTTAAAATCCCGCATCCCAAGGACTGCTTTGGATTTACATGCGATTGATGCTCCGTAGCCTGGTTTTCTGCGCTTGTGCCTGCATGTCGCTCAACGCATTCGCCGAAGTTGCGATGGATTCTCCGGCCGCTCTAATCGCCTCCCCGGCGCCCTACCCCGCCTCGTCGCTGATTCCGCCAGATCTGGCGTTGGCGCGCGACCTGCCACTGGAAATCCAGGACGATTTCCCGCCGCTGCCGACCATCGTCCTGACCGCCTCGCCGGACGACTTGTGGCAGCGGGTGCGCAACGGTTTCTCGATGCCCAACCTCGACAGCCCGTTGGTCGCCGATCGCCAGGCCTGGTATCTGAATCGCCCGGAAATGCTGAAGCACGTGCTCGACCGCAGCCGGCGCTACCTATATTACATCGTCGAGGAACTGGGAAAACGCGGCATGCCCACCGAACTGGCGTTGCTGCCGGTGGTGGAAAGCTCCTACAACCCGATGGCCTACTCGCGCGCCCGCGCTTCCGGCATCTGGCAGTTCATCCCATCCACCGGGAAGAGCTACCGTCTCGAGCAGAACTGGTGGCTGGACCAACGTCGCGACATCATCGCCTCGACCGGCGCCGCCCTGGATTACCTTCAGGCGATTTACGAGATGCATGGCGACTGGCATCTGGCATTGGCATCCTACAACTGGGGCGAGAACGCGGTCGCCAGGGCCGTCGCCAAGAACCAGGCCAGGCAATTGCCGACGGATTACGCAAATCTCACCATGCCCGGCGAAACGCGCTATTACGTACCGAAATTGCAGGCGTTGAAGAACATCATCGCCCAGCCGGAATTGTTCGGCATCAAGCTCAATGCCATTCCCAATCAGCCCTATTTCGACGTCGTCGGCAAACCCGCCGACATGGACATGTCGCTTGCCGCAAAGTTGGCCGAAACCCCGCTGGATGAGTTCATGGCGCTCAACCCCTCCTACAACCGGCCGGTGATGCCGGGTAGCAAGGGCAGCCCGCTGGTATTGCCCGCCGGCAAGGTACAAACCTTCCTGGTCAACCTGCAACACCATGAGAACCAGGAAAAACCTCTGACGAACTGGCACACCCACAAATTGAAAAAAGGCGAGAAACTCGACAAGGTCGCCGCGCGCTTCAAGATCAGCACCGCCTACCTCAAGCAGATCAACGGCATCACCCGCCGCACCCGCGTCGCCACCGGCACCACCTTGCTGGTGCCGCGCAAACCCGGCCAGATAAATGCCGACATGCGACTAGTCAACCTGCCGCTGACCCAGCCCGATCTGCCCAAAGTCAAGGCCAAGAAAGGCGGCAAGAAAAGCGTCAAGAAAGCCGCGGTCAAGGGCGGAACAGCAAAGAAGCCCGCCGCCAAGAGCGTGAAAGCCAAGAAGCCGGCTAAGTCAGGGGCCCGCAAGCCGGCGAAGAGCCCCGCCGCAAAGAAACAATAACTCGCTACGGCTCCCGGATGGACTCATCCAGAGCCTTGGTCAGCGGCCACAGCAGATACGAGATCACCGAACGCTTGCCCACCACGATTTCCGCCGACAAGGTCATGCCCGGCAGCAATCTGGACTTCCCCGGCATCTTCTTCAACTGGGTTTGGCCCAGTTCGATCCGGCTCAGGTAGTACGCATCCAGCCCCTGCCCCTGCGCCGCATCACGTCGAAAAGCATCCTCGCTGATGGTGCGTACCTTGGCCGTGATGTCGCCATGGCGCTGGAAGGGAAAGGCATCCAGTTTCACGTGCGCGACGTCCCCGAGCTTGACGTATCCAACGTCAATGGAATCGATTTGTACTTCCGCCTCGAGTTCGGCTGCGAGCGGAACCAAGGTGAACATCGGATCGCCTCCCTTGGCCACCGAGCCTTGCGAAAGTTTTGCCATATCCAGCACGACGGCATCGACGGGTGAAACAAGGGTTACCAATTTCTGGCGCTTATCAGCCTTCTGTAGTTGCTCCTTTACGTCGTCCCTGTCACGCGACGTGGCCAGCATGTCTTCCATGGTTTTCTGGCGCCACCCTTTTGCGAAAGCTGCCTTCTCGGCTTGCGATGCCGCCAGGTCGCGGCTGAGTTCCTGCTCGCGGCTTTGAGTCAGGAGCATGTCGCGTTCGACTTCCAGGCGTTTGTCCTGCGCCTCCAACAATCTGGCCCGCGCGCCAAACTGCATGGCGACGAGCTTTTCCTGCATGGCTTCGATTTCCCGGAGCGACTTGACGCGCGCGGCCAGCACCTGTTGATCCCGGAGATTGGCCTCGATGGTCGCGCGCAATCGGGCAATGGTTTCCTCCAGCCTGGTCAGTTGGGCCTTGTAGTTGGCCTGCCGCTCTGCCGACAGTTGCGCCTGGAGCTTGCTGTCCGGGTCGCCTTTGGCCTTGTCTGGCGCTGTCTTGCCGGTGAGTTCCGACTCCAGGCGCTTCGATTGTGTATCCAGGCTGCTCAGCCGCGTGCGGAGTTGCGACTGGTCGGCTTCCGTAAACGTCGGATCCAGGGTCGCCAGACGCTCACCTTTCTTGACGACCTGACCGACGCGCACATCCAGGCTCAGGATGATGGCGGTTTCCAGGGGCTGGACGATG
Source organism: Sterolibacterium sp. (assembly GCA_041665185.1). Lineage (GTDB taxonomy): Bacteria > Pseudomonadota > Gammaproteobacteria > Burkholderiales > Rhodocyclaceae > JACRAR01. The sequence goes on along the minus strand of JBAYJH010000019.1, from coordinate 10,469 downwards.
ATATTCGGCAAGGGTGTGACCAGACGTCCACGGCCAACGATTACCTGGTCCACTTCGGAAAATGTCGCCCAGAGAAGCAACGTAACGAAGGTCGCCAGCAACACATGCAGCGTGATCCGTGCCAGGCGTGGCAGGGGGCTCCGCTCGATCTCGTCGGCGTCAGGCAGGAACTCGACGACGGTGGCATCTTTCGCCTGCTTTCGATTCCTGGTCATGCCTAGAGATGGCTTGTTTGCTGGTTCCATAGATCTTGGTAGGTTGCACAACGGGCAAGCAACTCTTCGTGGCGGCCGCTGTCGACCAGGCGCCCTTGTTGCATAACCAATATGGAATGTGCGTTGACGAGGGTGGATAACCGGTGCGAAATCATCACTACGGTGCGACCGACCGCAATGCGCGAGAGGTTGCGAATAAAGATCGACTCACTCTCCGGATCCAGCGCGCTGGCCGCCTCATCGAGAATCAGGATGTTGGGTTTCGTCAGCAGCGCTCGCGCAATTGATAGCCGTTGTTTTTGGCCTCCGCTCAAGTTCGCCGCATTCTCCTCCAACAGGGTGTCGTATCCCTGTGGCAGACGCTCGATGAACTCATCTGCGCCGGAGGATTGAGCTGCCGCAACGATCTCCTCGAACGAGGCGTCTGTCTTGGCCATCGCGATGTTCTCGCGTACGGTTCCGCGGAACAGGAAGTTCTCCTGAAGGACAACGCCGGTCTGGCGACGCAAATGCGGAAGCTCAAGTTCTCTGGCGTCAATCCCGTCGAACCGCACTATCCCTTCCTGTACGCTGTACAGTCCTTGGATCAGCCTAGTCAGGGTGGTCTTGCCCGAGCCGCTGCGCCCGACTATGCCCACCACAGCCCCCGCCGGAATAGTGAAGCTTGCCCGGTCGAGCGCTGCCACGCTTGCGCCTGGATAACGGAAAGTCACGTCCTCGAAGGTAATCTCGCCGGCCAGTTGCGGTCTCAAACCACCGGCCCCGACACGACCCTCCGGGGGATGATTCATGATCTTGCTGACCATGCGCACGGACAACGCGGTTTGCTGATACTCATTGACCAAGCCGACAATCGCGATCAAGGGGCCGGAAACTCGCCCAGATATCATTTGAAAGGCGATCAACGCACCGACGGTCAGGGATTGATCAAATACATCTTGAGCACCGATCACGATAATGGTGATGGGCAGGAGTTTACCCAGCAGATCGGTGATCGAATTCCCCGCCAGGGAAAACTTGCCGAGGCGAAACTGCATCGCAATCGTCTCCGCCGAGATTTGATCCCAATTTCGCCGCTGCGTTGGCTCGATCGCCAGGGCTTTTACCGTGCGCATCCCGTAGATCGTTTCCACCAGAATCGACTGCCGCTTCCCGGCAGCGTTATACAGAGCATCGAGACGGCGTCTGTATGTGGGCAGCATTGCAACGAGTACCACGGCGATCATCAGGGTGAAGGCGAGCACGATCATCGCCAGCTTGACCGAGTAGGTAAACAGGATGGGCAGGAAAATCAGCAACGCGCCGATATCCAATATGCTGAAGAACAGGCGCCCGGTCAGAAAGTTGCGAATACCCTCCACCTGGTGCATATGTTGGACGACGATCCCCGCTGTCGTCGTCTCGAAATAGTCGATCGGCAATGAAAGCAGATGCCCAAAGGTGCGCCGCGTAAGACGCATATCGATCTTGTTGGTCGCCGCCAGCGTCAGGAGCTGGCGGAGATAGCCGAATACCGAATCGAATACTGTCGCAATCACTATACCGACAGCCAGCACCCAGAGCGTCGAAGAACTCTGATGGACCAGGACTTTGTCGATGACCAGTTGAAAGAACACCGGCGAAGCGAGGGCCAAAAAATGCATCGCCACGGCGGTTATGGCGATATCCCGGAAGGCGATTTTCTGTTTCAGGATCTCCGGGATGAACCAGCGCAGACCAAAGGGCTGATTGGGATCGGATAGCGCATGGTGTCTTTTCAGGAACACCACGTCGCCGTCCCAGCGATTGGAGAACTGGCCACGCTCAAGCAGCACGACGGTGGCCTTGTCTGCCAGCGGATCAAGCACTGCGATCCTGCCATCGCCTTCCGCCCTGGCCCCGACGATAATTACGCCGTTGCCATTCTTCAACCGGGCCATTAGCGGGTACACGCCGGTCTGGACCAGCAGCGCTTCCCAGGATAGCTTATCGACCCTGGCTTTCAGGCCGATTTCGGTCGCAATCCGCAACAAGAGTGCTGATGTCGGCTCCTCGGACGCAAGCGCGTAGTCGTCGATCAGTCTTTCAGGATTGACTTGCAAGCCATGATGCTGGGCGATTGCGGTAAGACACTGGATGACGGTATGGGGAAATTTATCTGGCATTGCCCACGGTTGAAATTTGTAGAAGGAACCCCGATCGCCTCAGCTTCGGCGATCTTCACCAACAGTATACTCAAGCCTTCTACAAATAGGCTATGCCGGTCTGCTGTAAGCCGACCAACCCGACATTGTCCTGGTTCAGCGAAAGTTCGGCTACGGTCGCCAGGAAATCCGCTTTCGAATACGCACCGCTGTCGATCAAGGATGCCAGTGCTGCGGTGGTGTCCGGTGTTGCTGCTTCACCGACTATTGCCAGGAAAAGCATATTCACATACGCATTGGTACTCGAACCGCCGGCGAGCTGGTCCATGATGCCTGAGTTGACCAAGGCATCGGCGGCGTTCTTCATGGTGTTTCCAGCATCGAAGAACGGCAGCAACTGACCGACCAAAGTTGCATCCGTCAGCGACGCTTTGCCCAAAACCGCGCCGATCAGCAACGCCACTTCGCCCCCTGACTGCGTGACAGCCATATCGAGCGCGATCTTACCGTCGGAGAATTGCAGACGTTCGACGTTTGTCAGCGCGTGCGTGTCGTTGCCCCCCGTGGTGCGGGCAACGGCAAACCCGGATCCAGAAGGCGTCACCGCGTAATCGCCGGCACTGCCGCCAAAGACGACGGAATCGAGCCCCAGTCCGCCGTCAATAGACTCGTCGCTTGCGCCGGAAGAAATGGTGTCGGCACTCGTCGTTCCACCCACAATAACGACGCCGTCGACGCTGGGAAGGGACGTGGAAACCGTGTAACTGCCCGTCCCCGCTCCGGTGCTACGGGGACTGCTGCTCGCACCCAGATAATACGTGCCTGTCGCGGTAGCCGTGTAGCTCAGAGCGGCGTTCGACCCATTGCCGTCGTCGTCGGAAGTAATCAAGGTGCCGCTGCTGTTATAAAGGCCGAGAAACGGATCGGCGAGTCCGTTTGTAGTGCCGGAGTCAAGGGCAAACGCGTACAACTGGCCCGCAGTCAGGTTGACGGCAAACCAATCGCTGTCTCCGGTCGTCTCCAGCTGTCCCGACGTCGAACTACCCGGCGCGACGCGCCCGGAGGTATTGGTGGTCGCAAGATAATCATCTGTGATTGCTTCGGATGCGTTGAGGGCATAGGAACCGGTGCCACTACCGTTGGTACCGCTGCTTGCCCCCAGATAGTAGGTCCCCGTCGCCGTCGCGGCAAACGCAATCGTTGAATCCAATCCGTCGGCAGCGTCGTCATCGTTTGAGGTAACCAACGAGCCATCAGTCCGATAAAGACTGAGCAACGGGTCCGCCAGCCCATCTGTGGCACCCGAGTTGAGCGTAAAGACATACTGCTTGCCGGCGGTCAGGCTTATGGCAAACCAGTCGCTATCTCCAGCGACTTCGAGTTGACCGGTGGACGCGCCGCCGACAACAACACGCCCTGTCGTGGAGCTTGCGGCGGAGTAGTCGTCCGTCGCAGAGGTCGTATCCGGGGGCACCAATGATGCATTTAGGGCATAGGAACCGGTGCCGTTGCCGTTCATACCGCTGCTTGCCCCCAGGTAGTAGGTACCTGTCGTTGCCGCCGTATGGGTGATCTGAGAATTCAGGCCGTCGGAATCATCGTTGGACGTTACCAATGAACTGTCGCTCCTATACAGACTGAGCAGAGGGTCCGTCAGTCCATCGGTGGCGCCCGAATTAAGCGTGAAGAGATATTCTTTGCCGGCCGTCAGAGTGACGGCGAACCAATCGCTGTCTCCGGCAATTTCGAGTTCGCCGACCGACTCGTTGCCAACGGTGATACGCCCTGTCGTCCCGACTACAGCCGAGTAGTCGTCCCCGGTGGTCGTAGCCGACAGGATGTAGCTTCCCATGCCACTGCCCACCACTTGCTCATCAGGATTAGTGCCGCTGCCCGCCTCCAGGTAATAGGTGCCGGTCGCGGTGATATTGAAATCGATCTGAGACCCCAGGCCGTTGGCATCATCATTCTCTGCCAGCTTGGTAGTACCGCCGGTACTGAATAACCTGAGATATGGATCTTGCAGGCCATTTGTGGTTCCCGGATCGAGCTTGAAGGAGTACTGGTTGCCGGCCGAAAGTGTGATCGCGAACCAATCGCGATCTCCGACAGTTTCCAGTTGGCCAGAGGTGGAACCACGCACCGCAACGCTACCGGTCGTCGAAACAGATGCAGCAAAATCGTCAGCCATGGCTATCTCCAATCCATTGAACAAACTCACTCATTATCGATAAGATTATAGGTGAGTTGATGCCCGCGGTGTAAGACTTCAAAGCCACCGCACAATCTGATATTATTAAGTGAATTCAACGTGTTGCATTTTCCGCGTGGTATTCAGCGGGATTCCTGTCTTTGTCGAGGTTCGTAGCGGCCATTTTCGATTGCCGACCGGTCCCTCCCTGCACGACCCGTGCGAACCTTGTAACCGGCGATGGTTTCAATTCTAACCAGGAAAAAGTCCTGTCCTGGGGTCTAGTGATCCCTCTCCAAAAGATGTCGGCAACTGGTATATTCCTGCCCGGAAACTTTCCATTCTGTTAAGTATAGACAAGGGCAGCAGATATGAAGGCCGTAATTCTTGCCGGTGGGCTCGGCACGCGCATCAGCGAGGAAACCGTTTCCCGTCCCAAACCGATGATTGAGATTGGCGGCAAGCCAATACTCTGGCATATCATGAAGGGATACTCGCATTTCGGAATTCACGAATTCGTGATCTGTTGCGGCTACAAGGGTTATGTCATCAAGGAGTACTTTGCCAACTACTTCCTGCACATGTCGGACATCACCCTGGACATGGTGCAAAACACCATGGAAGTACACGAGCGCCACGCTGAGCCCTGGCGAATCACCTTGGTTGATACCGGCGACAATACGCAGACGGGCGGCCGCCTGAAGCGAGTTCTGCCCTACGTCAAGGAGGAACCCGCGTTTTGCTTCACCTACGGTGATGGCGTCGGCGATATCGACATAGCCAAACTCCTTGCTTTTCACCAGTCGCACGGCTTACCGGCAACGCTGACCGCCACCTACGCCCCGGCGCGTTTCGGTTCACTCAACATCGCCAAGGGCGGTCGCATAACCTCCTTCCGGGAAAAACCCAAAGGGGACGGAGGCAGGATAAACGGCGGATTCTTCGTCCTCTCCCCGAGCGTCATCGATCTGATCGATGGTGACCAGACATTCTGGGAACGCGAGCCACTCGAAAAACTCACCAAGGCCGGCCAATTGGCCGCCTATGAGCACGACGGTTTCTGGCAGCCAATGGATACCCTGCGCGACAAACTGCTGCTGGAGGAACTCTGGAAGGCGGACAGGGCGCCGTGGAAGCTGTGGTCATAAAGCGCCAATTCTGGAGTGGCAAGCGTGTCTTCCTGACCGGACACACCGGCTTCAAGGGGAGCTGGCTGTCGTTGTGGCTCCAGAGCCTGGGTGCCGAGGTCACCGGCTATGCGCTGGCCCCGCCGACCAACCCCAGCCTGTTCGAGGTCGGGCGCGTCGGTGACGGCATGCGCTCGATCATTGCGGACATACGTGATGCCCAGGTGCTGGCTGAATCAATGCGAACGGCGAGGCCGGAAATCGTCATCCATATGGCGGCCCAAGCCCTGGTGCGCCAGTCCTATGCAGACCCCATCGGCACATATGCGACCAACGTCCTGGGTACCGCACATCTGCTTGATGCCGTGCGACATGCCGGTACGGTGAGGGCGGTACTCAACATCACCAGCGACAAGTGCTACGAAAACCGGGAATGGATTTGGGGATACCGCGAAGATGAACCGATGGGCGGTTTCGATCCCTACAGCAGCAGCAAAGGCTGTGCCGAGCTCGTCACGGCAGCTTATCGCAGTTCGTTCTTTCCGGTCGACCGTTACGGCGATCACCGCGTGGCCATTGCGTCGGCGCGTGCAGGCAACGTCATTGGCGGTGGCGACTGGGCCGCGGACCGGCTGATACCGGATATCTTGCGCGCCATTTCGGCCGGAGATCCGGCAATTATCCGTAGCCCGCACGCTATCCGTCCTTGGCAGCACGTACTCGAACCGCTCGGTGGCTATCTTCTGCTCGCACAGAGGCTTGTTGAGGACGGTATCAAATTTGCCGAAGCGTGGAATTTCGGACCGGCTGACAGCGATGCGCAACCGGTCTCCTCGATTGCCGACAGCTTGACGGCACAGTGGGGAGAAGGCGCCACCTGGATCTCCAGGGAGAATCCGGGCGTTCACGAGGCGCACCAACTCAGGCTTGATTGCGCCAAGGCGCGCCTGCGCCTCGGATGGAGGCCACGCTGGAACCTCGATACGGCGCTCGCCCGTATCGTCGAGTGGCAACGTGCCTATATGGACAGTGCCGACATGGGCGCCGTCACCCTCGGCCAGATCGAAGCATTTGCCCGACATGACTGAACCATCACCCGACATGATCAAAGAATCGCTGCGTCGTCAAATCGCCGCGCTGGTCGACGAATATGCCGCGGTGACGTTCGCCCCGCGGCCCTTCGCGCCCGACGCCTCGACGATTCCACCAGCGGGCAAGGTCATCGGGGCGCCGGAACTCAACAACATGGTGGCGGCGGCCCTGGACGGCTGGCTCACCAGCGGCAGATTCAACGACGACTTCGAAGCTCGCCTCGGCAAATACCTTGGCGCGCGCCATGTGTTGACCACCAACTCTGGATCGTCCGCCAATCTACTGGCCTTTTCCGCCTTGACATCGCCGGCGCTGGGAGACCGCGCCATCCACCCCGGGGATGAAGTCATCTGCGTCGCCGCGGCCTTTCCGACCACCGTCAACCCGATCATTCAGGCGGGCGCCGTTCCGGTCTTCATCGACATCGATATCCCGACCTACAACGTCGATGCCTCCCTGGTCGAATCTGCCGTGTCGTCCAGAACCAAGGCGATCATGTTGGCCCACACCCTCGGCAATCCATTCAACCTCGGCGAAATCACCCGCATCGCCAGAAAACATGGCTTATGGCTGATCGAGGATTGCTGCGATGCCCTGGGATCAACCTATGACGGGAAGCTGGTCGGAAGCTTTGGGGACATTGGCACGCTCAGCTTCTATCCAGCCCATCACATCACCATGGGCGAAGGCGGCGCGGTGTTTACCAATGATCGCAAGCTGCGGCAGTTGCTTGAATCCTTTCGCGACTGGGGGCGAGACTGTTACTGCCCGCCCGGCAAGGAGAATACCTGCGGCAAGCGCTTCTGCCAGAAATTTGGCGACCTTCCGCTGGGCTACGATCACAAATACACCTACTCCCACGCTGGCTACAACCTCAAGATCAGCGACATGCAGGCCGCCTGTGGCCTTGCCCAGATGGATCGACTCGATGGATTCATCCAGGCCCGCAGGAACAACTTCGCATTTCTGAAAAGCCGGCTGGCCTCCTGCGAGGAATTTCTGATACTCCCGGAAGCGACGGCGGGCGCCGACCCATCGTGGTTCGGTTTTCCGCTGACGCTTCGAGAAGATACGCCCGTCGATCGTCGCGACCTTCTGGAATATCTCGATCAACACAAGATTGGCACGCGTTTGCTGTTTGCCGGCAATCTGGTGCGGCAGCCCTACCTGGCCGGACGCCCATTCCGGATCCACGGCGAACTGACGAATTCCGACGTCGCCATGCACCGCACCTTCTGGGTAGGCATCTTCCCGGGGCTCACGCAGGATATGTTGAATTTTGTCGCCGAAAAGATCGAAAATCTTTTCGGCATCGGCTTCTGATGTTCGACATTCGTGAAACCGGCATCCCGGGCTGCCTGGAAATCCAGCCCATGGTGCGCGAGGATCCGCGTGGCAGGTTTGTCAAAATATTCCACGGACCGGAATTCCAGAAGCTTGGCCTGGAAACCGAATTTCGCGAAGAGTACTACACCACCTCCCGACAGAACGTTATCCGCGGGATGCACTTCCAGGTACCGCCTTTCGACCACGTCAAACTGGTCTATTGCCCCGAGGGCAGCGTATTCGATGTCGCGGTGGATATACGCAAGAATTCGCCGCACTTCGGGCGTTTCATCAGCATTGAACTCAGCAGGGAAAAGGGGAACGCAATCTATATCCCCAAAGGTTTTGCGCATGGATTCTTCGTGACCAGCGCCAGCGCCACCTTGGTATATAAGGTCTCGACGGTACATTCCCCAGACCACGATCAAGGGATACTGTGGAACTCCATCGACATTCCCTGGCCGACAGAACGACCTTCGATATCCGACCGTGATTGCAGCCTGCCCCGTCTCGTCGATTTCGACAGCCCATTCCTCTATGGATAATCGGCGAATTCCCCGTGGCGCGCTGCTCACGGGCGCCACCGGATTTGTCGGCTCCCACCTCGCGGCGCGATTGGCACGCGATGGCTGGCGGGTGAGCGTGGTGGTTCGTCCCGAGTCGTCACTGACTTCATTGCAGAACACCCTACCATCGGCGGCGCTACTCCGTCATGACGGTACTACGGCAGGAATGATCGACCTGGTGCGGCAAGCCAAGGCCGACGTGATATTTCACCTTGCATCACAGTTCGTCGCCGAACATACGCACGCAGATGTCGAAACGTTGATCTGCAGCAACATCCTGTTCGCTACCCAACTGGTGGAGGCCATGGCGGCCAATCGCAATATCTATCTGATCAATACGGGGAGCTCGTGGCAGCACGACGACACCGGATACGCACCGGTCAATCTGTATGCGGCCACGAAACAGGCGTTCGAGGACATCCTGGCCTACTACGGAAGCGCCCATGGGTTGCGGGTAATCACCCTCGCCTTGTTCGATACCTATGGCCCCGCTGACCCTCGCCGGAAGCTGCTTTCGATTCTCGGCCAGGCAATCAAGAGCGGCGAACCACTGTCGCTGTCTCCAGGTCGGCAACTCATCGATCTGGTATATATCGACGATGTCGTCGACGCCTACGTCCACTGCGCCGACCTGCTGCCGAAGCAGGAAAACTGGCATGCCCGTTACGGCATTTCCTCGGGCCAGCCTCGGACTCTGCGAGAACTTGTCGCAGTGATCGAATCAAACTTGGGAATTACCCTTCCTGCCAAATGGGGAGGGCGTCCATATCGCGACCGTGAAGTCATGATTCCCTGGACCAAGTCCACACCACCTCCCGGGTGGGCACCGAGAACGCCATTGGAGGCGGGGATCGCCCGCACCATGGGCGCGACGGGCGATTGGCACTGACCGCAACCGTCGTCGCGATGGCCACTCACTGATCTCCTTTCACATTCATCCCCCGCTCGTGCCATGCCTCTTCCGATCACCATAGTCGCAATCGATACCGATCCCAACTCGTTGGATCTGACCCGGTTCGCGGTCGAGCAAACCCTGCTCGGCCTGGATGTGGAAGAGGTGCTGTTTTTTGGCGGAACACCTCTTGGTCTTGGCGAGCGCTTCGTTGAAATCCAGCGATTCGACTCGATTGCGACCTACAGCGAATTCGTACTCAAGTGCTTGTGGCCCTTCATCAAGACCGAGTTCATGTTGATCGTGCATTGGGATGGCTTTGTGGCAAATCCGGCACTGTGGAAGGACGAGTTCCTCTCTTACGACTATATCGGCGCTCCCTGGGGCTGGGCCGACGACCACATGAGTGTCGGCAATGGCGGCTTCTGCCTGCGCAGCAACCGGCTGGTCCAGGAATGCAAGGATGTCAGCGTCAGACGCCACCCGGAGATACTCTTTGGCGGGATAGAAGACATCGTGATCTGCCGGCTTTACCACGACTATTTTGTGGGAAAGGGCATCCGCTTTGCCCCGCGAGAACTGGCCGAGCAGTTCTCGTACGAGAGCGGCAGCATCCGGCAACTACCTTTCGGCTTTCACGGGCCGGCCAACATGCCGGTCTTCGTTTCCGAGCACAAGCTCGTCGGGCACGCGCCTGCCTTGCGGCGAAAGATCAAGCCGGGAGAGGTGATGGACGAGTTTCTCCGCAAGACCAAGGCCATGGGTTACCAGGACCTTTTCCGCGCGATGACCGGCGACTGACTCGGCATGACGCGCCGCAGCGCAAACAACGGGGCTACTGGCTGGCAAGCAGTTTCCGGAAATAGGCGACGGTTTCCTTAAGTCCGTCCCCGAGAGCGACGCGCGGCGCCCACCCAAACTTTTCCTTTGCTAAGCT
>JBAYJH010000018.1:0-31795 GCA_041665185.1 Sterolibacterium sp. | reverse complement strand
GCGCTGGCGGATGTCGCCGCCGTAGGCCTTGGCGAGATAGCGCCCGAGCAGCGACAGCGTGAGGGCGTGGCCGTGGACTTCGCGGCTGGCATCCTTCAGTTCGCCATGCGTTGCGTCGATGGATTTTCCGTCGGCCCAGTTCGCACCCTGAACGTGCAGCAGCTTGGCGCCGTCCGCGTCGCTCAGGTTGCCGAGGTCGCGGCGCAGCACCGCGCCTGTGCCGTGGTCGGCGTCGCGGGTGTACTCGGCCAGGTCCTTCAGTTTCTCGCGGCTCGATAACATGCAGAGGCCGGGGTGGCCGGCGCTCGCCAGGTGGGCGAGCAGGGCTTTGAGGCCGGGGGCGCGCAATTCGCCGGCCGTCGGGCCGGGAGGATATTGCAGCGGTTCGACGCCATCCAGCACCAGCAGCGTGCGCGTGGCGGCTACCGCCAGGGCCAGTTCGCGGCCCTTGTCCCAGGGGTTGGCGGAGGCTTCGATCTCGACGCCGAACCACGTCAGCGCTTCGTTGAGGAAGTGGTCTTCCGAGGCTTGCCGGTCGTCGCCGGTGCCCTGGCTATAGAAGCTCCAGCCATACACCCGCCGCGCGCCGCGCCAGTCGTCCGCCTTGATGCGCTCCAGCCAGCGTTTGACCAGCGCGGTCTTGCCGGTGCCGCCGGGGGCGATGAGTTCGACGATGTGGGTATGCCCGCCGTCGGCCCACGCGGCGTCGAGTTCGGCGAGTTCCGCGTCGCGGCCGAGGAAGTGCTCGGCGCCTTCGGGGAGGTGGGTGAGGTCGACGCGCAGGACGTCGTCATCCTGTGGTTCATTGACGGTTCCCAGCGCGTGCAGCACCTCGGCGCGCAGGTGGTCGGGATTGTCGAAGCTGGCGCGCACGCGCTCGGACTCGATGCGTTGCTTGAACTGCTTGAGCGCTTCGGCGCCGGGGCCGGTTTCGAAGTCCTTGGCGGTAAGGGCGTGGTCTTCGCCCATCAGGAACAGCAGGCGCGGAATACGGCGCTCTACGGCCCGGTCGTATTCCAACTCGGTGATCGACTTCGTCTGCCCCGGTGGCACCCAGCCGTAGCGGTGAGCGTAGACGCCGACGAAGACATCGGCCTTGTCCACCATGCCAAGGCATAACGACAGCGAATCGGAATCCGCGGCAGGCCAGCGTTCCATGCCGTCGGGAAAGTAGTCCCGTTCCAAGCACGCCTGGGCAACCTTTTCCCGGTGTTCGGGCAAGTCGATGGCGGTGCTGGAAATGAAAACGGTCTTGCGCGTCTGGCTCACGACGGACTCCTCCCAGTCTTTCCTCTTCCCGGCCTCCCCGCCGGCTGGAGAAGTCTAACCCGGATGGGCAACGGTATGCCATTGGAAAATATGCACGATCCCGGAGGAGCGCCAAGCGATGCACCGGTTTTCGGCTTCGGCAGCGAACGACGCGGGAGCTATGCCGTTGGCAATTCGCTACCGCCTAGTTATTCGCAGGCGCGCGTCAGCAGTTCGTCGAGCGCATCCATGATGCGGCTGCCTTCGGCGTCGAGGGATTTCACGAACTCGCCGAGCCGGTCGTTGGCGACGGAGACGATCAATGGGCTAGGTTAGAATCGCTTCATGATTTCCCCTCCTGGGTAGGTTGATGAGTTTGCTAACCCCATCACGGCACTTCGTTGCCGCTTCGCGTCAGGCTTCCGCCTTTCGCTCCGCCCGGGACGGGGAAGTCCCTTTCATTCGTAGAGGATCTCGACCTTGACTCAGAAACTGGACGAAGATTTGTTGGTAGGGCAGATCGTTACGATTTCGCCTTTTGCCATTCTCATCCTATTGTGGATTCCGTTCGACTACCTCGTCGATCCGCTCCATTTCGAAACCTTCCTCGTCCTGCGCTTCATTTGCGCGCTGGTAATTTTCGGTGGACGCGTTGCGTTCATCAGAACTGGCAAGCAAGCTGTTCATTACAGAAAATTCGCGCTGCTTATCTATCTCTCTCTGATGCTGACCATTCTTCCCATGTGCATCATGACCAGCGAGAAGTACCCCTACTACGTCGGCTTCAGCACCCTGTTTTTTGGCGCATCCGTCTTATTCATATGGCCGCTTCGCTACTTTCTCATCCCGATGCTCCTGAGCGGATTGCTGGTAGGCATCGCGGAATGGAATGCCGTCACTGACCCAAAGATCGCAGCAACAGGGATATTTTTGATGGTCAATGTCTGCGCGTTATCGGGACTTGCCAGTTGGCTGACTTACCAGGGCTACCTGAGGAATGGCGCGCTTTTGAACCAGTTGGAGAACCTTTCCAATACGGATCGCCTGACGGGGATAGCCAATCGCCGGTATTTCGATCATAAACTACAGAACGAGCTGACCCGTGCGTCGCGCAATGGCTCGACTACCGCGGTGCTGTTGCTGGATATCGACTACTTCAAGAACTACAACGACCACTACGGTCACCAGCAGGGAGACGAATGCCTGCGCCGGGTGAGCGATTGCTTGCGCAAGGCTATTTCGCGAGAGCCCGATTTCGTTGCGCGCTACGGCGGAGAAGAGTTTGTCGTGGTGTTGCCTAACTCAGATGTCAGCGGCGCGGAAAGTGTCGTAAAACGGATTATCGATGGCCTGAGCGAGCTAAGGATTCCGCATGCCCAGTCCTCGGTAGCGCCTTTCGTTACCGTGAGCATTGGCGTCGCATGTCGTAAAGCCACGTCGGCGCAAGATATGGTGGCATTGGCCGATTCGGCTCTCTACAAGGCAAAACAAGGCGGCAGGAACAGCTTTGTCGTGGCATGACGCATTCATCAATCGATTTGCACCTGACCGAGCACCAACCCGGCTGGAATAGTTGTTCTGGTTGAGGCGCCGCTCAGAATATCCGCGCCAGCAACTGCCAGTAGATCGCGGCGAACCAGATCCAGGCGGTCAGCAAGGCCATGGTCGCGGTGAAGATCCGTCCCGGCCGCTTATCCTGTTCGGCTGGCGGCGGTTCCGAGACAAAAGCACTGCGCAAGCCGAGCATAGCTGCCGCCCCCATCGCCAGCAATGCCGCGCCGATGCCGACGCGCCACAAGGACACGATCCAGCCGAGGTTCTCGATGCGCTGCCAGCGCGCCGCGAGCGAAATCTCGGCGGCAATTCCGAGCAGCAGGATCAGCGCGGTTACTGCGAGAATCCCGTCGAAGCGGCGTTGGCGCGGGCCGGCCCAAAACCGGTGCACCAGCGCGGCACAGAGCAGGAGCAGGGGAGCCGCCAACAGGCCGCCCGCGGTCAGCGCCGGCCTCTCGTACCACGCCAGGCGACGGCTGGCCTGTAGCGTATGCGAGCCCATCAAGACCTCGCCGCCGGTTTCCGCGAAACCCATGGTCGAGGTCATGCTCCCGTCGGGTTTCTCAAAAGTGTAGAGACCGGCGTCGACGCGCCGGTAGGGGCCGGTGGCGCCGATATACAGGCTACCGTCGGCCTCGCGACGGACGACCTTGGGCTTCAGCAACACCGCCACGGCCAGCCGAGGCAGCAGTTCTTCGTAACTCTCCGGCCGTAGCCCGACGTAGCGCCCGCTCCAGTCGCGCTCGGCGCCGGCGCTGGGCGGCGCGATGGCGGTTGCGGTAGGCGTGCCGGCTTGCATGCGCTTGTCCAACTCGAAGGGGAATTCGGTGGTGAGATATTCGGTCGGATCGATCGCTCCGCGGCCGGGCGGATCGGTGATGTAGTCGATGAGGCCGCGCATGGACATTTCCGGCGCGGGATTGTTCAGGTTCATCACCGCGAAAGCAGCATAGCCCTGGCCGGGCATGACGACCAGCGAGGCATTGAAGCCGCGGATGGTGCCGCCGTGACCGAATCCGTCCTTCAATGCATAGACGCCCAGGCCGATGCTCGGTATGCCCGGATGAAAACCGAAATGCGCGGTATCGACCTGACGGCGGAAGGTTTCCGCCTTGAGCAGTCGGCCGCCGGGATAGGCGCCCTCGGCCAGCATGGCTTGAAGGAAGCGCACCATGTCAGCGGCCGTGGTGCTGAGGTCGCCGGCACCCTGCCAGCCGCGCCGAAGGAAGATCGCCGGCTTGGGGTGCGGCTTGCCGTCGCCGCCGACCTCATAAGGGACGGCGACATTGGATTCGTCGAGCGGCAGCCCCACGGCGGAGTTCTTCATGCCCAGCGGCGCAAAGATGCGCTTGGTCATTGCCTGTGAATAGGGGATGCCATCGACGGACTCGACGATATGCCCGAGCAGGCCCCAGGCCATGTTGTCGTAGGACGGGAGCAGACCGGCAGGGCGCAGGCGGAAAATATCGCGCTGTAGCCGTTGATCGCTCGATTGCGCCGCGGCTACGCGGTCATCCAGGCCGACATAGGCGATATTGCCGTCGAAGCCGCCACGGTGGGTCATCAGGTCGATCACCCGCACCGGCGCGCCGCCGCCGGGAATCTGCACGCCTTTGAGGTACTTGTTGGCGTCCGCTTGAAGATCGATCTTGCCTTCGTCGAGCAACTGCAAGATGGCGACGGCGGTGAAGGTCTTGCTGATCGAACCGATGCGAAATACCGTGGTCGCGGGATCGACGACACGCCCCTTGGCCAGATCGGCCATGCCATAGCCGCGCAGCGTCACGGCGCCATCGCGCCGCACCAGCACAGCGGCGGCACCGGGTGCCGCTTGGGGTGAGACATACCTGCCGATGAGTTCGTCCAGTACACGGCCGTCCTGCTCGGCGGCGGCACTCGCCGGGGCCGCCGCCAACCAGGCCAGGACGGCCAGCCCGGCGATCAGGACTGGCCTGGCCATCGGGTAACGTGAAATACGCCGCTGAGCGCACCGTACAACCATGAGCGCAGCGAGCAAGCTAAGTTCCCCGCCCCGGGGCGGGGCCGGGGGTGGGGGGCCTTGGAACCCCTGCTGGCTTTCATGATCGGGGGCGCAGCCAACGCATCATGAAAGTCAGAACGCCGCCTGGAGTTCGACACCGACGGTGCGCGGCTGGATATAAGTGGCGTAACGGACGCCGTAACCGCCGCCGGCCTGCTGGATGGTGGTGATGCTCTGCGCGTCGGTCAGATTCTTGACGAAGCCAAATATGCCCCAGCTCTTCCTGGCCAACTCGACTCCCGCCCGCAGATTGATTTGATTCAGGCTGCCGTTGTCGGTCGAGCGGGCGTTGGTGATGTCGGAGTAATTCGAGTTGCGATGAATCAGGGTCAGGTTGGCGACGCCGCTGCGGCCACCCGCCAGCGGCCAGCGATAATCGGCCGAACCCTTGAATTCCCACGGGGCAACATAGGGCAGACGGTTGCCGCTCTTGGCGACGAAGCGACCCTTGGCATCGAGCAGATCCTTGGTGATGGTGGCGTCGGTATAGGTGACGGCGGCATTCAGGCTGAGGCCCTGCGCGGGATAGACCTGAAACTCGAACTCCGCGCCGTTGGCCTTCGCCGTCGTGGCGTTGGTCAGATAGTCATAGAGTCCGTTGGGTGTCGATAGATTGATTTGCTTGTCTTTCCAGTCGTTGGAATAGAGATAGGCATTCGCCACCAGCCATGATACCGGCGTGCTCTTGACGCCGACTTCCAGCGACTGGATTTTTTCGGCCTTGAATTCCTTCGGGATGTTGGCGGGGTCCTGTACCCACAGGTTGGGGCCGCCCGAGCGGAAGCCGGACGCGGCGCGGGCGAACAGGTTCACTTTGTCATTGGGTTTCCACGACAGGATCGCGTTGTAAGTGGTCTGCTTTTCCGTAACATTGGTGGGGCCGTAGACGCCGGCGGGGACGAAGAACACGATGGAGTAATTCTTGACGTCCGCCGTCGCCGACCGGTCGTCGGTGTACGATCTTAAGCCAGCCGTCAAAGTGACGGTTTCGGTCAACTTCCAGTCGCCCTCGCCGAAAAAGGCTTTCGAGTCCGACGTCGTGTCGGAAACCACCACGCTGTCGTCGGTCAGCTTCAGCGCCGGGACCACGAAGCGCCAGTTGTTGTGTACATGGCGATCCAGCTTCTTGAAATACGCACCCACCGTCCAGTTGAAACGCCGATCGCCGTTGGAAACCAGGCGCAACTCCTGGCTGGTCATGTCGAGCGTTCTGGTGCGCGTATTCAGGCCGACGGCACCGGGAGTCACGGCGGGAATGGCACCGGCGGGCACGCCCATGGCCAGCAAGCCCAAATGAATGGTATCCCGGACGTCCACGACAAAGTCGAGGTTCTGTTTGGAGTATGACGTCGCCGACACCAGACTCGCGCCGCCGAAATCGTAGTTGATGGTGAGATTGCCGAGATTGCCGGATCGGCTGTCGGTGTTGATCTGGCCGTTGGCGATCGGCGCGACGCCGAAGCCGGCGACGGCGCCCAGGGCCGGCGGCGAATAGATGCCCGGCGAGGTCTGATTGCCATTGTGGGCGGTATCCGACTGCTGATGCCACAGGCTGGCGTCGATCTTCAGCTTGCTGTTTGGCGTGAGGCGTAACGCCAGCCGGCCATCGGTCTGCTTGGCGGTGTTGACATCCTTCTTGCCCAGGTCCGGCGCATCGATCCAGCTGGGGTCCTTGTTGGAGGATACGGTCGCGCGCAGGGCGGCCACGCCGTCGGCGATCGGCAGATTGAGCATGCCGCGCAGGCTTTGGCCCGCCGAGCCGTCGGCGACGCTGGAGCCGGTCACCTGGATTTTGGAGGACATCTTCTTGGAGTCCGGTGCCGCGGTGATGACGCGGATGGTGCCCGCCATCGCTCCTTCGCCGTACAGCGTGCCTTGCGGCCCGCGCAGCATTTCGACGCGCGACACGTCCCACATGCCGATATCCGGTACGCCCGAGGTGATGCCGGTCAGCGGCATCTCGTCGACATAGACGCCGACCGCCGGACCGCTCTGTATGCTCAGGGACTGGCTGGTCGATATGCCGCGCGACACCATGAGATTTTCTCCCGGGCCGACCTTGATGATGTCCATACCCGGCGCATTGGCGCCGAGGTCCTCGAGCGAAGTGATGCCGCGGGCTTCGAGGGATTTGTCGGTCAGGCTGGATATTCCCAGCGACACGTCGGTGAGAATCGCTTCGCGCTTGGTCGCCGTCACCGTGATTTTCTCCGGTGCATTGGCATTCTGCTGTGCATAAGATGCCATCGGCAGCGCGGCTATGGCCGCGGCGATAACGGTGAGACGAAATTCCTCGCGATTTCGCATGCTGTGTCCTTTCAGAATTATGGCTTCGGTGTTTTCCATACGCCGCCCCGCGCGGCGTATGGGTTTGATCACAAAAACTTGACGTTGAATTCAGATTCAATGTAACCTGTTTTTTCGGGGTGCGCAAGAGGCAGGAGGAAAATTGTGCTATCCAAGCAACATTCCGACATTCCTACCCCCTTCCCGGGGAGGACGGCTGTCCGCCCCAACGATAATGACCAGGAGCACTTGACGATGAAGCAACGAAACATCCAGCCGAAATACCTGTTTCTGGCCTTGCTGATGACTTCCCGCTGGGTCGTATATGGTTTTTCGGGGGTGGCGCTGGCGGCCGTGCTGCGGCGTTCCGGGGTGGATCTGACCCAGATCGGCCTGTTGATGGGCTCCGGTTTTCTGTTCATGTTCAAGTTCCTGTGGGCGCCGCTGGTGGATCGCTTCCGCGTCTTCGGCCTGCCGACCTACAAGGGTTGGTATCTGCTGACCCAGAGCCTGTGCGCGCTGAGTATCCTGCCGCTGCTCTGGTTCCACCCTTCGCATGATTTCTATGCGATCTTCGCGTTCATGGTGGTATCCAGCCTCGCCGCAACCTTCCGGGATATCGCCATGGACGGGCTGGCGGTGAAGATCCTCAGCGAAGAGGAACGTGCCACGGCCAATGGCTATATGTCGACGGGCTTCATGCTCGGCATGGTGCTGGGTGGCGGGGTGTTGCTGATGGCGTACGACAGCATCGGGTGGTCGGGATCGATCTGGATGCTGGTCGTCGCAACCCTGTTGCCGCTGCCGGCCATGCTGCTGTTCCAGGAACCGCAGGCCACCGACCACAAACATCAGGGCCAGGCCACCTCGATTTGGCTGACGCTGCCGGCATTCTTCAAGTATCCCGGCAATATCCAATGGGCCGGCCTGATCATCCTCATGACCATGGCCGGGATCACCGGTCCGAGCCTGCTGGTGCTGATGCTGGTGGACAACGGCTGGAGCCTGTCGCAGGTGGGCTTCGTGACCAATATTGCCGGGCCGCTGATTGCGGCGGCGCTGTCCCTCGCCGCGGGCTATGTTTTCGCGCGCGCGTCGCGGCGGACCGTCCTCGTCACCATGATATTGCTGGGCGCAATATTCAGCTTTGCCAAGATGCCGATCGCCAGCAACAGTTATCCCGAAACGCTGACCATCGCCATCATCATTCTGGCGGTGATCACGGCGTCGCTGACCAACATCGCGCAGAAGATCGTGGTGATCGACAAGGCCACTTCGAGTTCGGACTTCGGCACCAACTTCACCATCCAGGGAGCGCTCAACCAGATGGCCGGCATTCTGGCGTCCATGGCCGCTCCCGCGCTGGCACAGTACATCGGTTATGCGTATGTGATCCTCTGCGCGGGTATCCTTGGGCTCCTCGCCGTGGCCCTGCTGACGCGCTACCGCTATCTGTGACGGCGACTCCGGCGAAGGCGCCGCAGCCGCATCACAACGGCCACTTCGGCCGGTGTATCTTCTGGTACGGCAGCCAGGCCAGGTCCGTGCATAAGGCACCGGGCGTATCCACATAGATCACCTTGGCGGCAATTTTTGAAAACGACGCATAAAAGTGCTGCGAGGATTTCACCACGACGATCTTCTTGCGAGCCGGATCGCAGCCGAGCTGGGTGAACAGATCGATGTCCAACCCCGGACAGCGGACTGAACTCAGCACCACTTCCACGCCCTGAACTTCCACCAGCGCGCAGTCACCCAGCGGCGTGCTGGTTCCCGCCAATCCGGACATCATCATCGCCGGGTGCACGGCTTTTACGGTACACAGTGCATCCAGCGGATCGCCCGAGACCGGCCCCACCTTGCCGCCGATGCGCAGCGGCAGCCGCGCGCCGGCCCCGGCTGCGAAGGCCAGGCGCACCGCCGTGGGATCGCACAAGGGACCCAGCGCTGCCGAATCGATTTTCCTCTCCAGCAAGCGGCGCAGGATGAAGGTCGAATCCCCCGGTGCGCCGCCGCCGGCATTGTCGGCCGAATCGGCCAGCACCACCGGCGCTGCCGGGCAGGCCACGGCCTCGTCGAGCGCGGCATCGATACCCGGATACTCCAGGCGCAATTGCTCGCGCAGGCCCCACAGCTCGTCGGCCAGCGCGCGTGCCAGGTCATCGCCGCGCTGTCGGTCGTTATCGCTATATACGAGCACCTGAGTGCCCATGTCCGCCACATCGCCCCAGGGGAAACCATGGACGATAGAGATCGACAATATTCCCTGCCGACCTTCGAGTGCCTGGAGGCGGTCGACGAAACCGCGCATTGGCTCGCGGCTGGTGTGCAGGACGGCGATCATCCGGCAGTCGACGACGCTGGCAAGCGGTTTCACCCAGCCCATCGCGGCTGCCCGGCACAACTCGAGCAGTTCCTGGGCGCGTTCCAGTACATCGGTATGCGGGTATTCCTTGAAACAAATCAGGATATCCGCCTGCTGGGTCATGGTCTCGCTGAGATGACAATGCGGATCGAGTTCGGCGCCTATCACCACGCCCGGTCCCACCATTTCGCGTACCCGGGTCAGCAGGTCGCCTTCGCAGTCGTCGTAGCCGTCGGCGACCATCGCGCCGTGCAAACCGAGCAGAACGATGTTGACCGGCAGCGCCGCCTGAAGATCGGACAGCAGTTCGTCACGCAAGGTTTCGTAGGCCATGCGGGTGGTCGTGCCGCCGGGCATCGCCGAGGCCACCAGGCCCTCGACCAGCGTCCATCCCCATTCGTCGGCACGCTGACGCGCCGCCCACAGCGGGCCGCTGCAATGAAGCATTTGCTGCGGGTGGGTGCCGGCGGGAAAGTAGGCGCGTTCGCGAAACGACGCCAGGCCGGTCGGGATCGGCGAAAAAGTATTGGTTTCACAAGACAGGGAGGCGGCAAATACGCGCATTGGCATTCCTAGCGGATCATCGAGATGCGGTGCCGGCCGGCTTCGCACCGGGCACCATGGCGTTGCAGGTCGGCGCGTGGTTAGCCATGCGACCATGCGACCATGCGACGCTGCGATTGTAGTTGAATGGCGATTCAATTTACAGTAGACTCGTCGCTTCTGTCAAAATCCCCGGCGACCGGTGACGCCGTACCGGAACACCATCGATGCCGGAGGAAGACCCGATGACAACCAGCCGCTCGACAAAACCAAGGAAACGTGCCGCAGCCGTGCTCGCGGATCCGTCCCTGGAGCCGGTCAGTTCACGCGGACAGAAACGCCGCGAACTGATCAAGGCGGCGGCGCGCGTCGTCCTCGAACGAGTCGGTTACCACGCCATGAAAGTCACCGACGTGGCGACGGAAGCCGGCGTCGCGGTCGGTCTCTTCTATCACTACTTTCCGGATCTCAAGACCGTCACCTGCGAGGTTCTCGGCGACTTTCTCGACGAGCTGGCGGAGACGCCGCATTCCGAGCCTGAAGACCGTTTCGACATGATCTTCATTCCGACCCTGGTCTGGGCCAATGCCTACGAGGAACATCCGGGCCTGATGCGCTGCCTGGTACAGGTCGCCGACGAGGTGCCGGAATTCCGGGCGATGTGGAACAAGCTCAACGCGGCGTGGTCGCGGCGCGTTGCCAAGAACATTGCGCGGCGGTTTCCGGAGGGCCAGCTGAGCGAAAACTTCAGTCTCAGCATCGCCTACTCGTTGGGGTCGATGGTCGATGGCCTGATCAACGAAATCTACGTGCATCGCAACAGCGACTTGCGCAAGCTCCTGAAATCCCCGCGCGAAGTCGCGGAACTGCTATCGGCAATCTGGTATCGGGCGCTCTACATGGAAAATCCGCCCGCCGGCAAGCTGACCCTGACCGCGCCGCTGCACGAAATGGGCGCACCGATTGCCACCGTGACACCCAAGCGACGATAGCCGATGCCCGAGGAAATCGCCTCTGTCCAGGCCGGCTCTCCTCCCAGCCTGGGCGACTTCGATGTGGCCGTCGTCGGTGCGGGCATGGCGGGCGCCTCGCTGGCCTACCAACTGGCGCCGCACCTGCGCGTGCTGCTACTGGAACGGGAATCCCAGCCCGGCTATCACACCACCGGGCGTTCCGCCGCGTTATTCAGCGAAGTCTATGGCAACGATATCGTCCGGGCGCTGTCGCGCGCCAGCCGCGCTTTTCTGGAAGCGCCGGCCGCGGGATTTGCCGAGCATCCCCTGCTGACGCCACGCGGCACGCTGTTTTTCGCCGCCGCCGGGCAGCTCGAACAACTGCATGCCCTGCACGCCGAAGTCGCGCCGCGCTCCGCGGCGGTGCGCTGGTGCGACGCCGACGAATTGCGCAAGCGCCTGCCGGCGCTGCGGCCCGAGACGGCACAGGCCGGTCTGTTCGAACCCGATGCCAGCGACATCGACGTTCACGCGCTGCACCAGGGCTATCTGCGCGGCGCGAGGCAGCAAGGCGCGACACTGATCTGCGACGCCGAGCTCGAGTCGGCCAGTTATGCCGCTGACCGCTGGACGGTGAGGTCGCGTGCCGGCGAGTGTTCCGCGGCGCTGCTGGTCAACGCCGCCGGCGCCTGGGCCGACGATCTGGCGCGGCTGGCCGGCGCCGCGCCGCTCGGCCTGGCACCGCTGCGCCGCACCGCGCTGGTATTCGAAGACCACCAGGCCTGGGACAGCCGGCACTGGCCGCTGGCGGTGGACATCGACGAAGAACTCTACTTCAAGCCGGATGCGGGCCGCCTGCTGGCTTCGCCCGCCGACGAAACGCCATCACCGCCGTGCGACGCGCAGCCGGACGAATTCGACGTGGCGGTGCTCCTCGACCGCCTCGAACGCATGACCCTGCTGCGCCCCAAACGCATCACCGGGCGCTGGGCCGGGCTGCGCACCTTCGCCCCGGATCGCACGCCGGTGGCAGGTTTCGACGCGCGCGTCGGCAATTTCTTCTGGCTCGCCGGGCAAGGCGGATATGGCATTCAGACGGCACCGGCACTGGCGCAGCTTGCGGCCAGCCTGATCCTCGGCAACGCGCTGCCGGATCAACTCGCGGCGCAGGGCGTGGCGGTGCAGGACCTGTCGGCGCGGCGTTTCGACGCGTCGCGCCTGGCGGGCCACGGGCCGACCAACGGCGCATGAATCCGGGGCCGGCCGTACCCCTGCTGGCGGGCCGCAGGGTGCGCGGTCCGGAATCCGCGCGCATCTGGATCGACGACCAGCCCTACATCAACTTTGTCGGCAGCAGCTATCTGGCGATGCAGGCCCTGGACGAGTTGCGCGCCGCCGGCCGCGCCGCCATCGAGCTCGGCCATCCCTGGTCGCAACTTCGCAGTGGCGCGCATGGCGGCAGCGATCCGGTGTTCGACGAAGTGGCCGCTGCCGGTGCGGAGTTCTTCGGCCAGGAAACCAGCGTCTTTGTGCCGACCGGCTACTTCTGCGGGCTTGCCGCGGTGGCCGCACTGCGACTGCACTTCGACGCGATCTTCATCGACGAACTGGGCCACTACAGCCTGTTCGACGCCGCGCGGCTGTCGGGCTGCCCGACGATACCCTTCGCCCATGCCGATGCCGATGCGCTACGCGACGCCCTGCGCGGGCATATGCCGGCCAGCCGCCGGCCGCTGGTGTTGACCGACGGCGTGTTCGCGACCACCGGCCGCATTCCGCCGTTGGCCGAGTATGCCCGCATTGCCACCGAAGCCGGCGGCCGGCTGTTCGTGGACGAAGCACATGCCTATGGCGTGGTCGGCCAGAATGGGCGGGGCGCCGCTGAATACTGCGGCGTCACGGACGCACTGCACGCCGGCACGCTGGGCAAGGGCTTCTGTGCCCAGGGCGGCTTGTTGCCGTGCACGCGGGAGTTCGCCGCGCGGGTGCGCAGCCTGCCGCCGGTGCGCGGCGCCGGCGCCGGCGCGCCGGTGTCGGCGCTGGTGGGAGCCGCCGCGCTGCGTTATGCGCGCGCCCATCCGCAACGACGGGAACATCTGCTCGCCATCAGCCGGCGCCTGAAGGACGGTCTGCGTGGCCTTGGCCTGGAGATCGTCGACGGCCCGGCTCCCATCGCCGCCTTCGCCATCGGCCGCCATGCGGACATGCTGGCGCTGCAAGCAGCGCTGCTCGACGACGGCCTGCACGTCGCTTTGTCGAGCTATATCGGCTCGGGGCCGGAAGGCATGATCCGCTGCGCCACTTTCGCCGACCATAGCCTGGGCGACATCGACCGCCTGATCGAGGCCTTGCGGGGGCGGCTGTGAGCTGAGTTCACGGTGCGGCGGCCGTTTGGAACGACGCGCGGATTTGCGCTCCGACTTCCGATGGCTTAGTCTTTCACGAATTGTCTATCGTGATATCCGTTCGATGATTGCCAAAGCAGCCAGAGCAGAGGCGCTTCCACCCGATTTTCGCACCTACCTGGCGATCACTGTCTGTCTCGCGGCGTTGTGGGTGATCGCCGCGTGGTTCATCACCGATGAACATCGGCACCGGCAGGCTGCGGCGGTCATCGCAGCCGAAACCAAGAATGCCGAGCACCTCGGCGCGAGCCTCAAGCTGGGCGTCGAACATATCCTGAGCCTGCGCAAGGGCATCGCGGTAACGTTAGCCCAGGAACAGCTGATTCGGGAGTTTGTGCTGGCGAGGGGACCTCGCAAGGCGGATGCCGTCAACGGCTTTCTGGCCACGGCATCCCGTCAACTCGAATTGGATGCGCTGTGGCTGGGCGATGCCGACGGCTACGGTATCGCCACGGATATTCCGGGATTGCCGCACAGTCCCATTGGCCACAATTATGCCGATCGCGTCTATTTTCGCGAGGCACGGGCTGGCCACGTCGGCTACCAGTATGCATACGGCAAGACCACCCGAATCGGCGGCATTTTTCTTTCGGCGCCGGTGATGGACGAGAAGCGCTTTGCCGGGTTCGTCGTGCTCAAGGTCAATACTTCGGCGCTGTCCGTCTGGCTCGACCAGGCCAATGCCATACTGACCGACGGCAATGGCGTCATCATCGCCGCCACAGACCCGGGCCTGGTGATGCTCGCCTTGCCCGATGCCAAGGTCATTGGGCTCAATGCGGATGAGCGCCGACGGCAATATGGCGGCACGGACTTTCAGCGACTTCAGATCGCTCCCTGGGATGAATCCCGCTACCCGGAGATGCGGCGGGTGGGCGAGAGCGAATGCCCGGTGCTGCTTTATTCGAAGGCATTGCCGGGATTCGGCCTGACCCTCACGGTCATGCAGCCGGTGAGCCAGTTGGCGGCAATCGATCACGGGCGCAATGTCCTGTTCCCTCTGGCGGCGGCGGTCGGCGTGCTGATCATCGCCATCGTCGCCGCGGCGCTCGCCTATCTGAAGTACGTCCAGTACTCGCGTGGCCTGCTACAGCGGCAATACGCCTTCCAGCAGCGGATCATCGACTCGATTCCCGGCGCTTTCTATCTGCTCGATGATTGCGGGCGCTTCCTGATCTGGAACCGCAACCTCGAGACCGTTCTTGGCCGTACCGCCGAGGAAGTCAGCCGGTCCGACCCGCTGGATTTTTTTGACGAGCAGGACAAATCCCTGGTCGAGAATACCATCCGCGAGGTGTTCGAAACCGGAGCGGGCGCGGTGGAGGCTTGCTTTGTCGCCAAGGACGGCAAACGCATTCCCTACTGTTTCAACGGCTTCCGCATCGACCTCGACGGGGAACCTACGCTGATCGGCGTGGGCATCGACATCACGCGGCAGGCGGCCGCGGAGGCGACCGTCCGCAAGCTGAATGCCGACCTCTCGGCCACCCTACAGGCGATCCCGGACTCGCTGTTCGATCTCGACCGGAACGGCACTTTCCTTGGCATATGGGCCCAGACCCCGGCGTTGTTGCCGCACTCGAAGGAGTCGCTGCTGGGCCATGGTGTGGCCGAAATGCTTCCGCCCGAAGCGGCGGTGGTGATGATGGCCGCGATCGGCGAGGCCGACGATAAGGGTTATTCCTTCGGCAGGACGATTTGCCTGGATCTCGCCGGCGCCAAACGATGGTTCGAACTCTCCACATCGAAGAAGGCCGCCGCCGATGGCTCAGTGGCCAGGTTCATCATGCTCTCCCGCGACGTCACCGAACGCAAGCAGGGCGAGCTGGCGCTGGTCGAAAGCGAGCGCCGCTTCCGCGATCTGTTCGAGAACAACGGCTCCGCGATGCTGCTGATCGATCCCGACAGCGGCCTGATTGTCGACGCCAATCAGGCTGCGGCGACGTATTACGGCTATTCGACGGCACGCCTGATGGGGATGCTCATCAGCGACATCAACACGCGTCCGCCCGAAGAAATCGCCGAAGAACGCGGGCGGGCGCTGCGGGAGGAGCGCAACTATTTCCATTTCTCGCACCGGCTGGCCAGCGGCGAGGTGCGTGACGTGGAAGTCTATTCCACGCCGATCCAGGTCGGCGCCACGCCGCTGCTCCTTTCCGTTATCCACGACATCACCCAGCGCAAGAAAGCCGAGGCGCAACTGCGCCTTGCCGCGAGTGTGTTCGCCAATACCAACGAAGGCATCGTGATTACCGACGCCGACAACCTGATCGTCGACGTCAATCCAGGTTTCACCGATATTACCGGCTATACCAGGGCCGAAGTCATCGGCAGGAATCCCAGGCTTCTCGCTTCGGGGCGGCAGGCACCGGAGTTCTACACCGAGATGTGGCAGTCCTTGCGGGAGCATGACTTCTGGCGTGGAGAACTCTGGAACCGGCGGAAAAACAGCGAGGTATACGCCGAGATCATTTCCATCTCGGCGGTTCGCGACGAGGCGGGCAGCTTGCAGCATTACATCGGGGTTTTCTCGGACATCAACCGGATCAAGAAACATGAAGACGAACTGGTTCGCTTCGCCCATTACGATGTCCTGACCGGAGTGCCGAACCGGCGCCTGTTCGCGGACCGGCTGGGACAGGCATTGGCCCGCGTCCATCGCAGCGGCAAGCCCTTGGCGGTGTGTTACCTTGACCTGGACGCCTTCAAACCGGTCAACGACGAGCATGGTCACCGGGCGGGAGACCAGTTGCTGATCATGCTCACCGATCGCCTACAGGGCTTGCTGCGTGCCAACGACACCATTGCCCGGCTGGGCGGCGACGAGTTCGCCTTGATCCTGACCGACCTGCCGCACCCGGAGGACTGTTCCTTGCTGCTCGACCGGATCCAGGCCGCGATCTGCGCGCCAGTGACGCTTGATGTCGCGGTGGTGTCCGTCTCCGCGAGTATCGGCGTCACCTTGTGCCCGCCCGACGTGTCCGATGGCGCCGTGCTGCTGCGCCACGCCGACTGGGCGATGTACCGCGCCAAGGAGGCGGGCAAGAACCGCTACCACGTTTTCGATCCGGCGCGCGATCAGGAGAGCTGCGCGTCCGGGTCGTAAGCGCCAAGCCGGCAGACCGGCGGTCGCTTAGCCGTCCTCCCCTGATTATTGCCCTTGTCTCCCCTGCCGCGCGAATTGAAAATGGCCGACGCCGGAGCCAGAATGCAGCGGTGGCTTCGGCCTGGCCTCTATTCGTTCCAGCTATCTTCCAGCTATCAATAGGGCCTACCATCAATTGACCAGGGAGGTTCTATGGACATGAGCAAGCAGGCGTGGGCGGATATTCCCATGGAGACCGTCAATCCGTCGATGACGCGCCGCGTGATCACTGGCGAGCGCATGACGGTCGCGCAGATCTGGCTCAAGGATGGCTTCGAGGTGCCACAGCATAGCCACGTACACGAACAAATCACCCAGGTGGTCTCGGGACGCATGCGCTTCTGGTTCGGAGCGGACCGTTCGCAACGGGTCGACGTCGGGCCGGGCGAAGTGGTGGTGATTCCGTCCAATCTGCCGCACGCCGCCTTGTGCCTGGGCGACGTCCATGAGATCGACATGTGGTCGCCGCGGCGCGACGACTGGCTCGACGGGACAGACGCATATCTCCGGGGAAATCACCAGCCATAGTCTGGTATAAAGCTGCTCTGGAATGGAGGCAGCAATGACGACGAAGTCCGAACCGATGCCATCGAGCGCTTATACGGCGCTCGGCGACAACAGCTATCAAAGCAGCCTGCTGACCCACGGACCCTGGCACCCCAAGCATCAGCATGCCGGACCGCCGATCGCCCTGGTATGCCGTGCCGTCGAGCAAGCGGCGGCCAGGCACAAACTCACGCATATTTCGCGTATCACGGCCAATTTGTTGCGCCCCGTGCCGATCGACCTGCTCAGTGTGGAGGTGAGCGAAGACTATGTCGGCCGCAACACCGGTCACTATTCCGCTCGCCTAATGGCGGCGGACAAGGAGGTCGCCCGATTCACCGCCCTCGCCCAGCGGGAGAATGATGTTGCTGTCCCCGACGGGTTGCCTGGACATCCCTTGCCGAAAGCGACGCAGGGACCGCAATCGTCGCCCCCGGCGATGTTTCCGTTTGCCGGTCGCCATGTCGGCTACGCCGATTTCGTCGAGGCCCGCGTGGCTCTCGGACAGTTCTTCAAAGGGCCGTGCGCGATCTGGTTTCGCCTCAGGTTTCCCCTGGTCGAAGGCGAGGAACCGAGCGCCTATCAACGTGTTGCCGTGGCGGCGGATTCGGGCAACGGGGTCAGCGCGATCCTCGACTTCAAGGCCTATAGCTTCGTCAATTCCGACTTGACAATAAATCTCCTGCGCCGGCCCCAGGGCGAGTGGATATGTATCGACGCGGCCACCTACCTGGGGACAAACAGCTGCGCCCTTGCGGAGTCGCGCCTCTTCGACGAACGGGGCATGATCGGGCGGGCCACGCAGAACCTGGTGGTGCGGAAGGTAGACTGAGCGATGCGGTCGCTCAGCGCACTTCCTTGCGCGCGGCGCCGATCTCAACGGCGCCGGCGCGTTTCATTTCGCCTTCGTCGAACATTCCCGGATTGTCGATGAAGGCGTTGCTCCAGTCTATCGTGTCGCTGCCCCAGAAGCACTGCCCTCGGACGGCCAGGGTCGGAACCCCGAATACGCCCAGTGCCGCCGCATCGGCGGTGTTGGCAACCAGGCGTTGCTTCACCGCCGGATCGCCTATCAGTGATGCAGCGTCGGCGCTGCTGACGTTGAGCCGATCGCAGAGAGCCGGCCAGTCCGCGGCGACATCGCGACCCTCGCCGAAGACGAAGTCGAAAGCCGCCTCGACCGCCTGACGCGGCGCGCCGAGGCCGGCCAACAGTCGCTGGGCGTTCAGCGGATTAAAGGGATGACGTGGTGGCATGCGGAAGGGAATCTCATGTCGCGCTGCGGCCCAGACGCAACCGCGGTAGGTGTGCAAACGCTTGGGAGCGATTTCCGCCGGACCTTTGTTGTCCCAATGCTTGAGCAAGCCGGCGAACAGCACCGGCACGAACTCCACGTCGAGGGACGGGCTCAATTCGTCGAAGCGCTTGATGTACAGATACGCGAAGGGCGAAACGAGATCGAAGTACCAGCGGGCGGGGATGCGTTCGGTCATGGGCTGCTTTCGATAAGATGGCTGCGATCGGGCGACCATCCAACGGGATGAACTTTCCTGTCATTCTGGCAATTTAACATAAAGCTCAACCGCATTATTCATGCGTTCTAGCAACTGTTCGCTGGTCGTGAATACATTGCGTGCGGTGTTGGAGAAGTGTCCGGCATCGTCGATCGCCAATGCTGACTTCATGCCTTCCCAGTGTTCGGCCACAGCTTCCAATTCAGCCTTGATTTGCGGCTTGGTCGTCGTCAGCGAAGTTAGTACGTCGAGGACAGTAGAGAACTCCACCTTGGATCCCTCCAACTCGGCCTGACATCTCCGCGCCTGAATGCCCATATGCCGAAACATGAACAATTTAGCCATGCGTTGCGACAGCATGCGCTGCCGGCCAGCCAGATTAACAAGCCGACCATGCGGTGTGCCATCGGCAGTCTCTAGCCTGGCGGTAAATTCTTGTGCCGCATTCAGCACTTTCCCGTTCGTGTGGAACAACTGGAGCGCCCCTTTGCCGCTGGGTGGCGACTCCAATAGTGCACGGTATGGTTTCCACAACTCGCTGAGTTCGGAGACAACCATACAACTTGCCGCACCGTTCTCCGCGCCGTCGAATTCTCTCAACTGAGCGTCAAACATGTCGATCGATTGCTTCAATATGCGCTGAGCCCGTCGGGGGAAGACACCACGTTCCAGCATCAACCAGGATTTTGCCATGCGCTGAGAGAGCATCCGCTGGCGACCAGCCCTGTTGATCGAGTCGCCGAAGGACCTGCGTTCGTCAGCCCACCCGCCGGTACCCAAGAAACTGGCGACGGCAGCATGGTCATGACGTGCGGCTCGAGACGGGCGCAAACGATCAGGCAAGATGATTGGCTGAGCACAGGCCTTATTGGCGAGATAAGTGGTTATCCGCGAAGGTATCATCCGGATGTTGCGTCCATCGACAGAAATCAGGCCGGAGCCGACCAGCTCCCGCAAGGTGCGCGAGAGGGATTCCGGCTGCATGTGGAGGCGAGAGGCTAGAACCTGTTTGCTGATGTGCAGCCTCACTGTCGTCTCGGCGGCAAGATCCTGGTTGGAAGCAGCCAACGACATGAAGTAGTCAAGCAACCGTTGGCCGGTCGAACAATAGTGGCTTGCCGCTGTGTCGACTTCCAACTCGATCTGGCGCTGTGCCAGTGTTTTCATGATGCGCAACGCGATGCATGGCTCCAACGCCATCACATCGAATAGATTCCGGCGGCCGATACATAGGATCCGTGACGTTCTCGCGGCTGACGCACACGCAAGGTAGGGCCGAGTGTCGAAAAGTTCCGCCTCGCCGAAGGTGCATCCAGGTTCAACTATGTCGATGACCTTCTCTCGTCCACGTTCACAAGGCACCGTCAGTCTGACCTGACCGGCCAGCAGGATATAGATCATCCTGGGAGGATCGCCGACGTGATAGACGCTTTGATCGCAATGCAATGAAACACGACGTGACCTGCGAGCCAGTTCTTCAAGATGGTTCGCCGCGACATCGGCGAACAGCGGGAGCTCGCTTAGCGTCCTGTCGAATTCAATATTCTTGCTGGTTAGCATGTCGGTCCCATCAACGTATGTTGCCGGCCACGCAGAAAGCATAGCACGCAACCGCCTGGCCCCTTACGGTTGCCCGGGCGGCCGCGACGGCAGTCGTTTGCGCGAACTGCGGCATTTCTCCGAACGTCGGAAACTCGGATATGAATCTCGCTTTGACCACAGCGTTCGAAGTGCCTTGGGCCTTTCGGTGGAGGTGAAATCTTGAGGGTAGTCAAGGAATTGAAGCGCCCGACACAATATGCTTGGGCTGTCGCGCGTGCCTATTCCGTTACTGGACACATCCTCATGCTTGCAACCACGTTCGCCAAGCATTCTCTCAAGACGCGGATCATCGTCGCGACGCTGACAGTTTTCTTGCTAAGCATTTGGCTGATAGCGTTCATTGCCGACCGGCTAATGCATGACGATCTGAAACGCCTATTGGGAAACCAGCAGTTCGCCACGGCGTCCATCATGGCCAAAGTCGTCAATGATGAAATTTCCGGGCGCCTGATGTCGATGGAAAAGGTCGCTCAACGAATCACGGTATCCGACATGGGCAATCCGGAAACGTTGCAGCGCTTGCTGGAGGATCGTCGAGTCTTCGGCACTCTATTCAATGCGGGCATTTCCATCGTCACCCCCGACGGGACGGTGATCGCCGATGCACCCAGCACCACGGGCCGGTTGCGGCGCAATTTCATGCACATCGACTATATCGCCCAGGTGCTCACCAAGGGAACACGTTCGATTGGCAAGCCCATCATAGGACCGGTATTGAAGAGGCCGGTATTCGGCATGGCCGTGCCAATTCGCGACGCTCGGGGAACGATCATTGGCGCATTGTCAGGGGTGACCAATCTAAGCAAGCCAAATTTCCTGGATGCGATAACTGAAGGCAACTATGGCCAAACCGGCGGCTTGCTGCTGATTGCACCCGAGTATCGTCTAATTGTCGCCGCCACCGACAAGAGCCGAATTATGGAAACGCTCCCCGCTCCGTCCGTCAACTTGGCAATAGATCGGTTTGTTGGCGGTTACGAGGGCTCGCAGATCTTTGTCAATCCAAAGGGAGTCGAGGTACTTGCCTCGACCAAGGGAGTTCCTGTGGCAGGTTGGTACGTCACCGCACAATTCCCTACTGCGGAAGCCTTTTCTCCGATCGACGACATGCGCCTGCGCATCCTGGCGGTGACCATAGTCATGACGCTTCTGGTCGGACTGGTGATCCTGTTGGTTCTGAAACACCATCTGACGCCTATGCTGGCTACCATCAAGACCTTAACCAAGTTGGCGGATTCCAAGCAGCCCCCTGGGCCGTTGCCTATCCACAGCAACGATGAAATCGGAGAACTGATAGGTGGTTTCAATTGCCTGCTTGCATCGCTGAGCCAGAGGGATGCAGCGTTACGGGAGAGCAAACAGCAGCTTCGATTGTTCATAAATTACGCACCGGCGGCCATTGCCATGTTCGACCGTGAGATGCGCTACATTGCCTATAGCCGCCGCTGGCTGACCGACTATGGACTGGGTGACCAGGAGATTACCGGCCGCAGTCATTATGAAGTCTTTCCCGACATCCCAGAGCGATGGAAGCAGATTCATCAACGCTGTCTGGCTGGGGCGAGCGAAAGCTGCGACGAAGACCTTTTTCCACGTTCCGACGATTCCGTCGACTGGGTGCGTTGGGAAGTGCATCCCTGGTTGTCAGGCACGGGAGTGATTGGCGGCATCATCATATTTTCGGAGGTGATCACCCGGAGGAGGCAGGCGGAGGAGCAATTGCGGAAGCTGTCGCTCGCGGTTGAGCAGAGCCCGGAAAGCGTCGTCATCACCAACCTCAATGCGGAGATCGAGTACGTCAACGAGGCTTTCGTCGGAACTACCGGATACAGCCGGGAAGAAGTGCTTGGCAGAAACCCGCGTATTCTGAATTCGGGCAAGACGCCACGCGCTGCCTACCCGGCCCTGTGGGATGCGTTGACCAGCGGGCGGACTTGGCAAGGTGAGCTGATCAACCGGCGCAAGGATGGCAGCGAGTACATCGAACATGCCGTCATTACGCCCATTCGGCAGGAGGATGGGCGCGTTACCCACTATGTCGCGGTCAAGGAGGACATCACGGCCAGGAAAGCAGCCGACAAGCAAATCAATACCCTGGCTTTCTTTGACCCGCTAACCGGCCTCCCAAATCGTCGATTGCTGTTGGACCGGTTGCAACAGGCACTCGCCTCAAGTAAACGCAACAACAGGGATGGTGCCTTGCTGTTCATCGATCTGGACAACTTCAAAACGCTAAACGACACCCTGGGCCACGAAATCGGCGATCTGCTGCTGAAGCAGGCCGGTCAGCGGCTGGCGACCTGCATTCGTGAGGGCGATAGCGTGGCGCGTCTCGGCGACGATGAATTCGTCGTGATGTTGGAGGACTTGGGCGAGATTCAGGAGGAAGCCGCTGCGCAAACCAAGATCGTCGGCGAGAAGATCCTCAGCGCACTTAGCCATACGTATCAACTCTCCAGCCATACCTACCACAGTACGGCCAGCATTGGCGCGACGCTGTTCTCCGGTCGCCAGGAGCGCATCGACGACCTATTAAAGCAGGCCGATATGGCGATGCATCGGGCGAAGGCCGCGGGCCGCAATACGATGCGTTTTTTCGATCCGGAGATGCAGACGTTAATTACGGTCCATGCGGCTCTGGAAGCGGATTTGCGCGACGCGCTGGCAAATAATCAATTGTTGCTTTACTACCAGGCTCAAGTGATCGGTGAGAGCCGTGTGACCGGTGTCGAAGCGCTGGTGCGCTGGCAGCATCCGCAACGCGGCTTGGTGTCACCCGCCGAGTTCATACCGCTGGCCGAAGAGACGGGCCTGATTCTCCCCTTGGGCCTTTGGGTATTGCAGACTGCCTGCCTGCAACTGGCAGCTTGGAGTTCCCGGCAAGAGACGGCCGAACTTACGGTTGCGGTGAATGTCAGCGCACGTCAGTTTCGCCAGGCGGATTTTGTGGATCAGGTGACGGCGGTGCTCGATGCGACCGGCGCGAACCCGCGACGCCTCAAGCTGGAATTGACTGAGAGTCTGCTGGTGGATGATGTAGAGAGCGTAATTCTCAAGATGGTGGCATTGAGAGGAAAGGGTGTGGGATTTTCACTGGATGATTTTGGCACCGGCTATTCTTCGCTCTCTTACCTGAAGCGATTGCCGCTGGATCAACTCAAGATCGATCAGGGCTTTGTCAGGGGCGTACTCACCGACCCCAACGACGCTGCGATTGCCAAGATGGTGATGGCCTTGGCCGATAGTATGGGGCTCGCCGTCATTGCGGAGGGAGTGGAAATCGAGGGCCAGCGGAGCTTCCTCGCGCGCCATGGGTGCCATGCCTATCAAGGGTATCTGTTCAGCCGCCCCCTGCCATTGGCGGAGTTCGAGGAACTAATCGAACGGGGATGATGCCATTCACAACTTGTTTGTTCAGCCGATTGTCGACGGCCACACCTTCAGCGGGTTGAGCAGCGCATCCATGTCGACAAATATATCCCGGTCCAACAGCACAGCGTCGAACCGCGCGCCCTGGCCCAGGGTGGGGTGGTCCAGATCGAAGTGCCGGCGGGCGCTGGCAGTCGCCGCCGTGAGGGTCTGCTCCAGCGACAGGCCAGCTTCGAGATAGTTGCGGATCTCCTCCACGACCGCACGGCCATGTTCCACACCCATGCTGCCGGCATCGGTGCCGAGCAGCAGGGTCACGCCCATATCGACGGCCAGCGCCAGATGGCGTGCGTGCTCGTCGAGGATACGCCGCAGGTTGCCGACGGTTTGGGCCGACCAGCCCGCCCAATGCGGATGCGCCCACTGGAAATACACCGGGCCGAAAGTGGGTGTCCAGGCCACGCGGTTTTCCAGCATGGTTTCCAGGTGTGCACGCTCCATGAAGAAACCGTGCTCGATGGAACCGACGCCGGCCGCCGCCGCGATGGAGAGGCCCTTGGCGCCGCTGCAATGGGCGAACACCTTGCGGCCGGCGGCGCGGGCACTGGCCACCACCTGGCGCGTGGCTTCCAGGTCGAACTGGGGCTCGTCGGTGACGGCGCCCGCGTCGAAATCGATGATGCCGGTGAGGATCAGCTTGATCTCGTCGTTGCTCAGTGCTTGGCCACGCACGGTTTCGTCGATGCCGAGGTCGTCCGCGACATCGGTCGCCATGAAGGCGCCGTAGCGCTTGGGACGCTTGATGCCGATCCCGCCCGAACGCACCTGCGCCAGGCCGCTGCCGGACCGACGGGCTTCGTCGCGGATACGGTGGTTGATGCCATGCCGATCACCGGCATCGCGCACCAGCGTTACACCGCAGGCCAGCGCCTGGCGGGCACTGGCCCGCGCCGCGGCGACCAATTGTTCGGCGGGCTGCTTCATGTGCTCCGAACGCAGCTTGCCGTCGGTGGTGGCGCCGTCGAGAAACAGGTGCACGTGGGCGTCCACCAGCCCCGGCATCAGGAATGCGCCACGCTCGACCGTCATGCCGCGCGCGGCGAGATCGGCCGCGTGATCGCCGGGGACGATTTCCGCAACCCGCCCACCACGGACGGTGAACGTTGTCGGGCCATCGTCATGGCGGCGCTCGCCGTCGAACCAGCTATCGACGATGACGGCGAATTCGCATGGGCTGCTCACGTTCAAGCCTTGTAGAACTTGCGCACGGCGCGCAAGGCATTGCTGCCGCTCTGTTCGAGGAAGTTTCGATAAGTCCTCAACACGTGATGCTCTTCCGGCAACGGCGCGTAGCCGCGCCACGGCGTGCCCAGCACATAGTCGAAACCGTGCGGCACGGCCAGCGTCAGGAAGGCGTTTTCCAGACAGTGCTTGAGATCGGAGCCGTCGGCGGCCTTGGGCGGCAACTGCTGGCCGATGTTGGAGAGGCCGCCCATCATGTGTACCCCCTTCAACTTGGGGTCGGCGCCGATCGCCCGGATGGCCTCGACGGTGCCGCGGTTGAGGCCCTCGGTGTCGGCAATGATGGCGGAAATCGACATGTCGATGAAAATGTCGTCGAGCGGCATGCCGTAGTCGTTCTTCAAGCGCAGTGCCGCGCGGCGGGCCGTGGTGTAGATCTGCTCTGCCGTCTTGTTGCTCTTGGCGACGCCATCTTCCACCCGCTCCGAGGCCATCAGGATCACCCGGAACTTGTAGGGACCGTAGAGGTCCATCAAGTCCCAGCGGTGCTCAGTGATGGAGTTGACGATGGGCAGTTCGCCGTTGGCCTTGGCCGGGTCGTAGCAGGAAAGGCAAATATCCTGCACCGCCTTGCTCGGGAAGTCGAAGGACAGCGGCGTCGTCACCACCTCCTGTATCGCCTCAATGACCCGCGCCATCCATTGCGGATCGGTGAGCGCCTGGGCGCCGATGTTCACGTTCTGATAGCGTGCGCCGGCCTCGGCCTGCTTGATCGCCAGCGCCTGGATGCCGCCTAGATCCTGATTGTCGAACAAGGCGCGGGTGGACTTGAAGCCGGGGTTGATGCGTTCGCCGATGATCTTGATGGCGAAGTCTTGAGCTGGGTTCAAACTGGTCTCCTGGTGATATCGGCGGGAAAGCCGATGTGCTGCAAAAAGGTTTTCTGGAATTCGCCTCGGGTCGACAGCTCGACATAGCGGCAGCTTGCGGCCAACTCTGCCGCCCGCGCCCGGGCCGTGAGACTGGTCAGCATCCGCCGCACGCCGAGGCCGGCCGCATTGCCGACCTGATCGAAGCGCGCGGCAGGCAGGTCGGGGAACAAGCCGATATCGATGCCGCTGGCGATGTCGATATAGGCGCCGAAGGCCCCGGCGATGATGAAGCGTTCGATGTCCCGCTCTTGCAGGCCGTGGTCGCGCAGCAGCAGGTCGACGCCGGTGCGGATGGCCGCCTTGGCCAATTGCACGGCACGTACATCGTCCTGGGTGAAATACACGTCGGGGGCCAGCAACGCCGCCCGCTTGCCGTCGCGCTCGATCACGTCGGGGTGGCTGTCGTCGAGTCGGCCGCGGGCATTGACGATGCCGGCGCGGCGCAAGGCCGACAGGGCATCCAGCACGCCCGAGCCGCACAGGCCCACCGGTTTCAGATTTCCAATAGTGCGTACCGCGACGCGTCCGTTTTCTATCGTGACCCTTTCGATGGCGCCATCCGCCGCCCGCATGCCGCAGGAGATGTGGCCGCCTTCCAGCGCCGGGCCGGAGGGGCAGGAGGCGGACAGCATGCCGCCGGCGTGGATCAGGGAAATCTCGGTGTTGGTGCCGATATCCATCACCAGGCTGGCGCGGCCATCACCCCAGCGCTCCTGGGTGGCCAGCAGGGCGGTGACGTGGTCGCCGCCGACGAAGCCGCCGACACCGGGGGCCAGATGCACCCAGGCGCCGGGACTGAATACCAGGCCGAGGTCGCGGGCCTTGATGTCCATGCCTGTCCGCAGCGCGGCGACGAAGGGCGCCCGGCCCAATTGGCGCACCGGCAGGCCCAGCAGCAGGTGCTGCATGGCTGTATTGCCGCATATCGTCGCATCGACTATGCGCTCAGGAGGGACGCCGATGGCCTGGCAAAGGTCGTGGGCCAGGCCATTGATGGCGGCGACCGCCGCCGCGCGCAATTCCCGCGCCGCCTGCGGTTCGCGCACGGCATGGTTGATACGGGCAATCAGGTCCGCGCCCCAGGCGCTTTGCGGGTTCTCGATGCCCAGGCTGGCAATGCGCTTGCCGTCTTCCAGGTCGACCAGGAAGGCGGCTATATTGGTGGTGCCGAGGTCCACCGCCAGGCCGAGGCTGCGGCTGCCGAGCGGTGCGAAGTCCATCAGTTCGTTGCCGCGCCGGAACGCTCGCAATGACCAATGGCCTTCGCGCAGCACGGTTGGTAGCTGCTGAGCGGCGGACAGGTCGAACGTCAGCGCGGTGGCATTCAGACCACGCAGGATGCGATCGGCATCGCCGAGGTTGTCTTCCAGCGTCGCCGGCCGCACGGTCAGGTCGTGGCCGAGGACGGCGGGGTCGAGCGGTAGCAATTCCTCGATGCCACCGGTCTCCACTTCGGCGCGCACCACCGGCGCGAGGGAACGCGGCGCCACTTCCAGCGTGCAGTCGCCGCGCACCCGCAATTGGCAGGCGCGCAGCCATTTCTTGCGGCCGGGGCCGGCAGCTTTGCCCACGTCCCCGGCCGGGTCGCTGTTGAGCAGTCCGGGCGGGCTGGAATGGACATGGTCGATGCGGCCTTCCACTACGCGTACCACGCAGGTGCCGCAGGTGCCGCGGCCGCCGCAGGCGCCGACGATGCGCAGGCCGTTGCGGCGCGCGCCCTGGAATATGGTCTCGTCGGCGCGCACCGCAATCTCGCGCTCGAGTTCGGGAAAGCACAGCGTGTGCGACTGGCTTGTGGAGGAGGGTGGGGCAGGGCGTCTGGCGGACATGGTGGTCAAACGGCTGCTTCCATGGCTGCGCGATCGACGATCCGGCACTTCGCCCGTGACGGACAATGATCGCAACGAGACCAGGAGGCGGCAGGCAGGGCGATGCCGACCCCCATGACGATGGACGCCGACTTGAGCGGCATCAGGGTGTGAGTGCCGCGCAGGCCGACCGCGATAGTTTCGGCCTGCGCCAGGCGCAGCACGGCGGCATGGGCATCGAGGCCCAGCCCCGGGTCGCCGGGACGCAGCTCGCCGCACATGCTCAGCTTCTTGCGCCGGACGTCGGCCAGTACCCGATCCTGCGCTTGTCGCGAGGCCGCGAACAGCAGTTCGTTGCCCAGGGCATCGAGGGCCAGCGCCAGCGAAGCGCGCTTTTGCGCGAACAATTCGCTGACACGTGTCTCCAGCCGCGGGCCGACGGTGCACACCGCGCAGGCCAGCGCCGTGAGCTGCCCGCTGGCCGGCAAGAGCCAGGGCGCATGCAGGGTTTCGCCGGCGAGCCGTAAGGTTTCGCCGATCGGTGTGTCGAGCGGAACGATACGGTAGCTGTAGGCCGCATCGGTCAACTGCTCCGCACGCACCAAGTCCAGCGCCTCGCCGCGCATGCGCTCACGCACCGCCGAGGGCCGGCTAGGCGGAGCAGCGGCAACGGTACGCAACAGATCAAGACCGCGCTTGCAGGGCATGCCTTAGCTTTCTTCAGCCGGCGTATTTACGGGCAGCATTGAACATCGCGCGGACGTTCTCCACTGGAGTCTCATCGGGCGTGCCGAAAGCGTGTTCCAGGATCAGATTGCCGCCCTTGTTCCAGACATTGTCGACCAGGTGCTTGACGGCGGCATCGACATCTTGCGGCGAGCCGGTGGTCATCATCGATGGCGACAGATTGCCGCGCAGGGCCACCACGTCGCCCAGCACCTCGAAAGCCTTGACCATGTCGGTGCGCTCGAACCAGTAGATGCATTTGCCCGGCGGAATGTCCTTGATGACTTCCAGGCGCTTGGTGCAGTCCGACTCCCAGAGCGGCATGGGGATCAGGTCGGCGTCTATCAGTTCGATCATCATCTGGCGGAAGCTCGGCCACCAGAAGGTCTCGAACTGCTTGGGCGACATGAAGGCGTCTGGCGCCCAGTGGATGGGGATGAAGACGATGGGATTGCCGGAGGCCTTGGCGTTGGCGATGGTCATCTTCACCAGGTGCTGGCGCATCATGTCGATGCTTTCCAGCAGCTTGTCCTTGTTGCGGAACAGGTCCTTCATCATGCCGGTGGCGCCGCGGAAATAGTCGGCGATCACGTCGTAGGGCGCCCCGGAGGCGCTGCCGTTGATCAGCGGGAAGCCGAGGGCATTGATGCGTTTGTTCCACTGGGCGGCATGGGTCATGTAACGGTCCACCTCGTCCGCCGCATCCAGCACCCGCTGCAAGGCTTTGCGGAATTCCGGATTGGCCAGCGGGCGCAGGCCGGTGATGGCGCGGAAATAGAACATGCCCGGCAAGGTCGGAAAATTCTCGAAGCCTTCGAAGGCGCCGAAGATGCGGGGCAGATAGGTATGCAGGTAAAAGCCGGTCGGGTCGCGTAGGAAGTCGGAAAACTCCTCCGGCTTCATGTATTCGCGGTCCAGATACTGGTAGGGCTGGTTGTCGCCGACGCCATGGCCGGGCCATTTCAGTTGCTTGTAATCGACCGCCTCGAAGATTCGCCCCATGGTGTTGGCGCCGACCAGGGAGAGGCAGGCATCGGGCTCGAATTCGAGCACCGCGCGCTCGGCGATTTCCTTGGTCTTCTCGTAGTCGTACATCAGTTCCTTGCAACTGATGCCGCCGTATTTGGCCAGCCAGAAGGTCGCATAAAAACTCACCGGCATGCGATCGGGCTGTTTCAGCGCGACGCAGTCCATGATGCGCTGCCAGCGAGCATCGTAGGCCAGCTTGGCTTCCGCTGTCTGCTCGGGGATGTTCATGCCGTCGCTCCCATCCAGCGCTTGCACAGGTTCACCGCCTCAACGGCGTTGACGCCGAAGGCATCGGCGCCGGTGTAATTGCGCACCTGCTCGTCGATCTGGCCGCCGCCTATCATCACCTTGAACCTGGCGCGCATGCCGGCC
The DNA here is from genome assembly GCA_041665185.1 of Sterolibacterium sp. Classification (GTDB taxonomy): domain Bacteria; phylum Pseudomonadota; class Gammaproteobacteria; order Burkholderiales; family Rhodocyclaceae; genus JACRAR01. The sequence goes on along the minus strand of JBAYJH010000018.1, from coordinate 2,115 downwards.
TGGTCGAAGGCGGCGATGGTTTCCTTCATCGAATCGAAGGCCAGGGTGAGGAAGCCGGAGAGGCCCACGACGTCCGGCTGCCAGGCGTTGATCTCGTCGATGAAGGTCTGCACCGGGGCGTCGACGCCGATATCCTTGACCTCGAAGCCGTTGATGTCGAGCATGAAGCTGACGATATTCTTGCCGATGTCGTGCAGATCGCCATGCACCGTGCCGATCAGCACGCGGCCGAGCTTTTTCGGCGCTTCGCCGGGCGCCTGCTTGATCAGCGGCTTGGCGACGGCGCTGATGTTTTCCAGCATCTCGCCGGCCAGCACCAGTTCGGGCAGGAAATACTCGCCCTCCTCGAAGCGCTTGCCGACGATGTCCATGGCGCGGCGGCACAGGTCCATCACCCGCAGGGGATCGACGCCTTCTTCCAGGAGCATTTTCTTGGCGAGGGCAAAGGCCTCGTCCTCATTCATGTCGGCCAGCCATTCGATCAATTGCTGTTCCTGTTGATTCGTGTCGCTCATTGCTGTGTCCCCAGTTATATCAAATGGTCATGCGTATGCAGTATGCAAACGGGTTTGGCGGCGCAGGTCGCACTCGGTAATGATCTCGGCGAGTACCTCCTCGTTCTTGTGTCCCATCACATGGATGCCCGCCACGCCGTCGATGCCGGCGAGCGTCCGGATGGTCTCGATGCAGCAGGCCGCGGCCTCCGCCCTTTGGTCGGCAGCCTTTTCGATGCGCGCCAGCAGCGTCTCCGGAACATGCACGCCAGGCACATGGCGCGCCATCCAGCGCAGGGCCTTGGCGTTGCTCAGGGTGCCGACGCCGACGATGATGTGGGCGCGGCGATGCAGCTCGCGGCGGCGTACTTCGCGCATGAAGGTTTCAAACAGGGCGAGGTCGAAGCAGAACTGGGTCTGAATGAAACGCGCCCCGGCGACGATCTTCTTTTCGAGGTTGGCGATGCGGTCGACGTAGGGCGGTACGAAGGGATTGGCGGTGGCGCCGATGAACAGGTCGGGCGGCCCCTGCAACTTACGCCCGGATGCATACTCGCCCCGATCGCACATGCCGCGGGCGACATGCAGCAGCGATACCGCATCCAGATCGAACACCGGCTTGGCCTGCGGGTGGTCGCCTTGGCTGACGTCGTCGCCGGTCAGGCACAGGATGTTCTGCACGCCCAGCGCCGCCGCGCCCAGGATGTCCCCCTGGACGGCAATGCGATTGCGGTCGCGGCAGGCCACCTGATAGACCGGCGTATGTCCATGCGCCGCCAGGATGGCGGAGGCGGCAACGCTGGACATGTGGCAGTTGCCGCCCGCTCCGTCGGTGATGTTGATGGCGTCCACTAGTCCCTCGAATTTCGCCGCGCGCGCCAGCAGTGCGGCGGGGTCGGCGGAGTCGGGCGGAGCCACTTCCACGGTGACGACGAAGCGCCCAGAGCGGCAGGCCCTCTCCAGCGGACCCTGTTGCGCGTCGGGCGTGATGCGTTGCCCCACCGGCGCCTGGAAGGCGGGATCGGGACATCCATCGAATACCTGGACCCAGGTCGAGGCGCCGCGCCGCCGCTGGTCTATCGCCGGCAGCAGCGGCGTGGGGTGCGCCAGATGGTCGGGGGCGATGAGTTTGGCGCCGGCAGTGGCTTCGACCCAGGCACAGCGCAGCGCCGGCTGGACTTCGCAATGGCCGTCGGCGCGCACCCCGCCGCAGGGGCCGTTGCGCATCTCCTTGGCGCAGTTCATCGGGCAGGCCATGCCCGTTGCCGACAGGACGCATTGGCCGCACATGCGGCAGTCGAACAGCAGGCTTTTGGCGGAGCGCTCGAGCGGCCACAGCAATTTCTCCAGTCGCTCCATCCCCAGTAGCCGCACGACCGGCGCCAACGCCTGGCCCCATCGCGCGAATAGTTGGTAGAGGGTTCTGAGGCCACGGGCGTGACGGACGGACCAGAGTCGGGCGGAGTACATTGGATTCGGGAACAGTCTAAGTGTTTATCGCAAGGCTCAAACCGGGGCTTGGAACAGGAAATCAATCAGTCGAATCATCGTTGCGCCGCAGCCCCATCCCCACCCCAACCCTCCCCTTGAAGGGGAGGGAGCTCGGTGTTTTTACACTGCG
>JBAYJH010000017.1:0-32091 GCA_041665185.1 Sterolibacterium sp. | reverse complement strand
GGGCAATTCCAAAAAGATATTTGCTACAGCGCTCCGAACCCGGTGCTCAGGGACCGGGCTCGTCCAACAAACGGTTCAGATCGTGGCAAGCACGATCTAACCTTAGTCGTTATATTTCCCGGCGAGAATATGCTCCATCACTTCGCGCTCGCGCGGCGATAGCTGGGCGAGTCTCGCCGCAATGTCCGCGCTGATTAGTTGGTCATTGTGGCGAGCGGAGTCCTGGTCTAGCGCCGCAATGACGCGGTCTACCAGATTGTTGTCGTCAAACGGCTTCTCCAGGAAATCGTAGGCTCCCTTCTTAAGGGCGGCGACGGCTAGCGGCACATCTCCGTGACCGGTCAGAAAGATGACCGGAAGGCGACAGCGACGTTGTTGCAGTTGGTCGAATAGCTCCAGACCGCTCATGCCGGGCATACGAATATCGAGAATCACGCAGCCGCGGAAATTTTTCTGCCACGCGGCAAGAAACGATTCTGCACTGGCCCATGTCGCGGTGCTGACTTGGCGGGAGCGGAGCAACCAGGTCAACGCGTCGCGCATCGCTTCGTCGTCATCAACGATATGGGCGAGCGGTGTCCTCATGCGCTTGGTCTGACGCGAACCGGCAACATCAGTTTGAAAACGCTGCCGCCATCGGGGTGCTTCTCATACCATAGCCTCCCATGGTGGCTTTCAATGATCGAACGGCAGATGTTGAGTCCCATCCCCATTCCCTCCTGCTTGGTGGTGAAGAACGGGAGAAATATCTTGCCAACATCGGTATCGGCGATTCCACTTCCGCGATCAGAAACTGCCACACACAACTGCGGGTCCGAGTCTTCGCCGGAGCGACTTACCACGACTTGCAATATGCGAAGTTCCTTTGGTGCGCCTAGCATCGATTCGATGCCGTTCTTTATCAGATTGACCAGAACCTGCTCAAGCAGAACGCGATCTCCAATGATCTGCGGCAGGTGTCCTTCAACGTTTAGCCGGATATCGACCCCGCACTTACGTGCCTCACCGGCAAATAAATCCGTAGCGTCGGTAACAATTTCGCCCAGATCGCAGGGTGCCTGGCGCGGTTCGCTGCGGCGGACGAATTCGTAAATGCGGCGGATAACTGCCCCTGCGCGCTGCGCCTGACGACCGATCTTCTGCAACGCGTCGATCAGATCCGCCTGTCGAATATCGGCTTGTTCAATACGATTCAGGCAGCCGGTGCTGTAACTGGAGATGGCGGCCAGCGGCTGATTCAACTCGTGAGCCAGACTTGAGGCCATTTCTCCCATGGCGACCAAGCGCGCGGTGAACTGTAGTTTTTCTTCCTGCTGCCGGGCATATTCCTCGAGGGTCTTGGCTGCGGTGATGTCGAGCACCGAACTCAGCCAGCCGAAGTGGATGCCATCACCGTCGATCAGTGGGGCGGTATGGATCATGGCATGAATCATTCGGCCATCGCGGTGCCTCAGGCGGGATTCGAACCCCGGCGCGGACGATGCCTCGACCCGATGCCCCAGCGACTGTAGGTCGCTATTGTTCGGGTCGTGCGTATCCCAGAAGGGTGCCGGGGCACGTTGGCCGACTATTTCTGAGGCGGTGTAGCCAACCATGCGGCAGAACGCGGGATTGGCATAAATAAAGCACCCATCAAGATCGCGAGCCAACAACCCCGTCGCCATGGAGTCTTCCATCGCCGTGCGGAATGCATACTCTTTGTGCAAGGCATGTTCTGCGGCGAGGCGCAACTTCATGTGGCGGCGTAATGCCCATAAGCTCCACAACATGGTTACCGCCAACCCAATGACAGTTAGGATCAGCAGGCTGCGCGCCAAAGATACCTTTAGTTCATATGCCTCGGCGCGCAAAATCAGACCGTGGCCGGGTGGATCGAAGGGAATCTGGTAGGACATCTGCGAGTTCACTGCGGCGACCATGGATTTGCTGCCCAGAACGCCTCCATCGTCGGTGATGCTGATACGATAGCGCTGGGCCAGCCACCATGGCACCAATTCATCCAAGACACGACGTACCGAGTAGATTCCGACGATCGCGCCGGCATAGCGACCATTGTTGAACTGGGGAATATGCACCTCAAACTGGGCATCGCCGAGGACGATGGCGTAAGTCGGACTGTAGGCTGGTTTAGCAAGTGCGCGCGCCAAGCGCTGGGTTTCGGGCATGGGTATGGTTGGAGTGGCGTCGCCGACAGTGACGGCATCGGTGGTCGCCGTCGGCAAGGCCGCACGCAGGGTGCCGGATGCGTTCAGCCAGAAAATCTGGCTCAGACCGGTCTGATTTACGAGAAGAGAACGTGCTCCCGGTTCGAGCGACCCTGTTCCAACGTTGGCCGGTGCAAGATCGCGCGCCAGCTGTTGCAGCCTATCCTCATTGCGGACCAAGTGAAAGCGAAGCTCCTGTTCCAGCCAGAGCATGTCGCTAATCAAGGTAATACGCTGCTCCTCCAAGTCCGAACGCCAGGATATCCATAGCAGGGCGATGAGTGCAACCAGGAAAATCGCCAAAGCACCCCTCGGTAACCACAACATCCAGTCGGATGCGGCCGAAACTAAGCGCAACTTTCGTGATTGAGTCTGGGTGGGGGCACCTTCTAGCATGGATGCCATGGTAGCCCGACTGTGCACAAAATGCTTGCTGCGGATATCCACAATTGCCTGAACTTGCCAGGCCAAGCAGAATGCAGCACACTCCGGTTTCCCGGAACCGATAGACAACTATTTTTGGAGGATATAAACATGAAATTTCGGATCGTGCTTATTGGCATCGCCGCGGCTGTGATGTCCTTGTCCGCAGCGGCGCAACAGCCCATCATCATCAAATTCAGCCACGTAGTGGCCAACGACACGCCTAAGGGCAAAGCATCGGAGTTCTTCGCCAAGCGCGCCGGAGAACTGACCAAGGGCAAGGTTAAAGTCGAGGTCTATGCCAACAGTACCCTCTACAAGGACAAAGAGGAGATGGAGGCCCTGCAACTCGGCGCCGTGCAGATGCTGGCGCCGTCACTGGCGAAGTTTGGTCCCTTGGGCGTGAAAGAGTTTGAGGTATTCGATCTGCCCTACTTGTTCGACAACTACGCCGAACTCCACAAGGTCACTCAGGGTCCGGTCGGCAAAATGCTGATGAGCAAGCTTGATGCCAAGGGCATCCATGGCCTGGCATACTGGGACAATGGATTCAAGGTGTTCAGCTCCAACAAGCCGCTCAAGAAGGTCGAGGACTTCAAGGGCCAGAAGATGCGTATCCAGTCTTCCAAGACGCTTGAGGCGCAAATCCGCGCACTTTCCGCGCTGCCCCAGGTGATGGCTTTCTCGGAGGTGTACCAGGCGCTGCAAACAGGCGTCGTGGACGGTACCGAGAACCCGCCTTCGAACCTCTATACGCAGAAGATGCACGAGGTACAGAAGTACGTGCGCGTCTCGGATCATGGTTACCTCGGTTACGCCGTGATCACCAACAAGAAGTTCTGGGACGGCCTCCCGGCGGATGTCCGCACGCAACTTGAGCAGGCCATGCTCGAGGCGACCAAGTTTGCCAACGAAATCGCCAAGAAGGACAACGACGATGCGCTGGAAGCCGTTCGCAAGTCAGGGAAGTCCGAGATCATGACTCCGACTGCGACGGAGAAGAAGGAACTCAAGAAGGCGCTGGTCAAGGTCCACACCGAAATGGAGTCCCGCATCGGCAAGGAGTTGATCCAGACGATCTACAAGGAAACCGGCTTCGATCCGGCTAAGTTGTAATTCCCCTTTGACAAACCACCTCGCCGCGGCGTGCCGCTGAGCGGGGTGGTTTTTTTATGCGTGGAGAATGATGATGAGAGCACTGGATCATCTGGAAGAATGGCTTATCACTTTGCTAATGGGGGCCGCGACGGTGATAATCTTCGCCGCGGTGGTGCACCGCTACGCCTCGGGTTATTCAATTCCGTTGGTGCAGGACTGGCTGTTGGGTCTCAACTTCGGCTGGGCGCAGGAGCTGTGCATCATCATGTTTGTCTGGATGGCCAAGTTCGGGGCCGCTTACGGTGTGCGCACCGGTATCCATGTCGGCGTTGACGTTCTGATCAACCGGCTAAAGGACAGCACTCGCGCCCGTTTCATCATCTTCGGCCTGCTGGCCGGGGCCCTATTCACCGGCATCGTCGGCACGCTCGGTGCCACCTTCGTCTGGGAGAATGGTGCGCATTACTCGATTTTCAGGCTTTTCGGGATGAACACCGGCGACCTTCCCGAAGGTCCGACCACCCCTGACCTCGAATGGCCTACCTGGATCGTTTATTGCGCGGTGCCGTTCGGTTCCTACCTGATGTGCTTCCGCTTTCTGCAGGTGACCGTCGGCTTCATGCGTAGCGGCGAACTGCCTCACCACGACCACGGGCACGTCGACGGCATGGATGAGGAGCCGCTTGCCGCTCCCGGCAACGAGGACAGGATCTACCGCATGGATGACGAGTTGCATCCGCACGATACCGATAGGGAGACTCGCAAATGAACACCATCATCATTTTCTCCCTGCTGGTGGTGTTGATGCTGACCGGCATGCCCATCTCCATTTCTCTCGGCCTGACGGTGCTCACCTTCCTCTTCACCATGACCAGCGTACCTATCGAGTCGGTGGCGCTGAAGCTGTTCACCGGCATCGAAAAATTCGAGATCATGGCGATCCCGTTCTTTATTCTCGCCGGCAACTTCCTCACCCACGGCGGTGTGGCGAAACGCATGATCCGCTTTGCTACTTCCATGGTCGGTCACTGGTATGGCGGACTGGGCCTGGGCGGCGTTCTTGCCTGTGCCCTTTTCGCCGCGGTTTCCGGATCCAGCCCGGCGACGGTAGTGGCGATCGGCTCCATCCTGATGCCGGCCATGGTCAAGGCGGGATTTCCGAAACGCTTCGGCGCCGGCGTCATCACCACTTCCGGAGCACTGGGCATCCTCATTCCTCCGTCGATCGTGATGGTTATGTACTCCGTATCGACCAGCACTTCGGTCGGGGCGTTGTTCATGGCGGGTGTGATTCCCGGACTCGTTCTGGCGACCATGCTGGGGATGACGACCTGGTATCGCGCCCGGCGCAACAACTACCCGCGCATGCCCAAGGCAAGCTGGAGGGAGCGGCTCAAAGCCCTGCGGGACTCCATCTGGGGGCTGCTCCTGATCGTCATCGTGATGGGCGGGATCTATTCGGGGATGTTCACACCGACGGAGGCGGCGGCGGTGAGTGCAGTGTGGGCGTTCATCGCGGCGGTGTTCATCTACAAGGATATCGGCATGAAGGATGTGCCGAGAGTGCTGCTGTCGTCGGCGAACATGAGCGCGATGTTGCTCTACATCATCACCAACGCCATGCTTTTCTCGTTCCTGATGACCTCGGAGCAGATCCCGCAGGCGATGGCCGATGCGATGATCGGTACCGGCGTCGGCGTCATCGGTTTTCTGCTGATTGCCAACGTGCTGTTGCTGGCTGCCGGCAACTTCATGGAACCGTCGTCGATCGTGCTGATCCTGGCGCCTATCCTGTTCCCGATTGCCGTCAAACTGGGCATAGATCCGGTGCATTTCGGCATCATCATGGTGGTTAACATGGAGGTCGGGATGTGCCACCCGCCGGTGGGGCTGAACCTCTATGTCGCATCAGGCATTACCAAGATGGGAATCACCGAGCTGACTATCGCCACTTGGCCGTGGCTGCTGACGATGCTGGTGTTCCTGGTGATGGTGACTTATTGGCCAACCATGTCGATTTTCCTACCCAGGGCCTTGGGCATGATATAGGCGCATCGAACGGTTCGTATCTGAGTGGCGCGCGGCGGATAACCTCCGTCCCGCGCCATTCTTATGTAATGCTGGGCGAATGCGTGCATCCCCGCAATCCGCGGTATCCTGCCGAAATTCCCTTCGGTAGCGGGGATTAATGCGATAAAATATGACTTTTTCCTTTGGAGAAGCCGTATGGCTGTTCAACGCACACTTTCCATCATCAAGCCGGATGCAGTCGCCAAGAACCTGATTGGCAAGATCTATTCTCGCTTTGAAACCAACGGACTGAAAATTGTTGCCGCCCGCATGGTGCACCTTTCCCGCTTGGATGCCGAAGGGTTCTATGCTGTGCATCGCGAACGGCCGTTTTTCAAGGATCTGGTCGAATTCATGACCTCGGGCCCGGTAATGGTGCAGGTGCTTGAAGGTGAGGGCGCGGTACTCAAGAACCGTGATTTGATGGGGGCCACCGACCCGAAGAAGGCCGACAAAGGCACCATCCGCGCCGATTTCGCCGACAGCATAGAAGCCAATGCCGTGCATGGTTCGGACGCCCCCGAAACCGCCGCTGTCGAGATTGCCTATTTCTTTCCGGCGTTGAACATTTACTCGCGTTAATGACCACAAACCTGCTCGATCTCGATGCCGCCGGCCTGGATGACTTCTTCGCCCAGATGGGCGAGAAGCCTTTCCGCGCCAGGCAAGTGTTGCGCTGGCTGCATCGTTTCGGGGAGGGCGATTTCGATGCCATGACGGACATCGCCAAATCGCTGCGCGTCAAGCTTAAAGATCTGGCCTGCATCGTTCCGCCGTTGTTGCTCAGCGACCAGAAATCGGAGGACGGGACCCGCAAATTTCTCTTCGACGTCGGCGGCGGCAACGCGGTCGAGACTGTTTTCATCCCCGAAGCGGATCGGGGGACGTTATGCATATCAACCCAGGCAGGGTGTGCGCTGGCTTGTGCTTTCTGCTCGACGGGCAAGCAGGGCTTCAATCGCAATCTGAGCGTTGCCGAAATCATTGGCCAGTTGTGGCAAGCCAACAAGGCATTGGGATTCGATCCGAAAGGGGAGCGCATCGTCAGCAATGTGGTGCTGATGGGCATGGGCGAGCCGTTGGCCAACTACGACAATGTCGTGCGGGCGTTGCGCCTGATGCTGGACGACAATGCCTATGGCCTGTCACGCCGACGCGTGACTGTCTCGACTTCGGGTATTGTTCCGGCGATGGACAGGTTGAGCCAGGATTGCCCGGTGGCACTGGCGGTGTCGCTGCATGCCGCGACGGACGAATTGCGCGATCGCCTGGTACCGATCAACCGGAAATACCCGCTGGCCGAATTGATGGCCGCTTGCCGTCGTTACCTGCCAACCGCACCTCGCGATTTCATTACTTTCGAATACATCATGCTGGAGGGCATCAACGATCGCGATGCCGATGCACGTGAGCTGCTCACGCTGACGCGCGACGTACCATGCAAATTCAATTTAATCCCCTTCAACCCGTTCCCGCACTCCGAATTTCGCCGTTCAGGAGCCGAGCGAGTGCGACACTTCGCCGATATCCTGATGGCGGGCGGAGTCGTCACCACGACCCGGCGGACGCGGGGTGATGACATCGCTGCCGCTTGTGGACAACTCGCCGGCCAAGTGATGGACCGTTCATCCCGGACAACGCGCAATCGGACGTCGATAGCGGTTGTTGAGGTCGCGTAATGAACGCCGCCTTGTTCCTCACTCTTGCTGCCATCCTGTTTCTGGGAGGCTGCGCGGGAAACACGCGGACCGCCGAGGCGGTTGGCCAGCCGGTGTCGCAACAGACAGCCAGCACAGATATCCGGCAGCGTGCCAAGGTGCATACCGAACTGGGGACCCTGTATATGCAACGCGGCAATATGGGCGTGGCCCTCGAAGAGGCGCGCGCGGCATTGTCCGCCGATCCGGCTTATGCGCCAGCATATAATTTGCAAGGCTTGGTGTATATGCAATTGCGCGAGAACCAGGCCGCCGAGAAAAGTTTCGAGAAAGCCCTTGCTGTGGCGCCGACGGATCCGGAAATCAATAACAGTTTCGGTTGGTTTCTTTGCCAGACAGGCCAGGAGTCGCGTTCGCTACAGCATTTCCTGGCAGCCATTAAGAGCCCGCTCTACGCTACCCCGGCCTTGCCGTTTACCAATGCGGGCATATGCTCGATGCGGATCAAGGACGACAAGGCTGCCGAGGACTATTTTGTAAAGGCCCTGCGCGTGGATGGCCATAGCGACCGGGCCCTGTACTTTCTCGCCGATATTGCTTACCGTCAAGGCCGGATCGCGGCTGCCCGCCTGCACTTGCAGGAACTGTACAAAATCACCGAGCCGAGCCCGGAGTCGCTGTGGCTCGGAGTCCGGATCGAGCGCAAGCTCGGTGACAGGGAGGCGGAGGCGCGTCTCGCTTCGCAACTGCGGAGAAGATTTCCCGGCAGTCAGGAGCAACAGATGCTTATGCAGGGACAATACGATTGAGTGAACTACAGGACTTGCCGGAGCAACCTGCGACGCTTGAGATTCCACATGTTGATTTATTCGGTATGCCAATTCCATCCGATGAATCACCAGGGCGAAGCTTGCGCGAAGCGCGAGAGTCGCGCGGACTTTCGATTGCCGACGTGGTCAGTTCCATCAAATTCAGCCCGCGCCAGATTGAGGCGATAGAGCGAGACGATTTTGCACACCTGCCGGGCGCCACTTTTATACGTGGCGTTATCCGCAGCTACGCCAAATTGTTGCAGCTTGATCCGCATCCCTTGCTGGCCATGCTGGATCGCGAAACGCCGCAAACCGACACGCAAATACATCTGCCCAAGGATACCGGTGCAGCGCTGCCGCAACCGGGCGAGCGGCGAAGCTATTTGCCGCATTTGGCGTTGTTGCTGATCGTGTTGGCGGTGCTTGTCGCCATTGCAACTTATTTCGACTGGCCGGGAGGAACCGCAAAGCCCAAACCCGCAGTTGCCACCACGGTGCCAGCGGCGACGCAACCGTTGGCCAATGTCGTCCAGCCCCCCGCGACTCAGGTCGAGCCGGGACAACCGGAACCCGCGAAAACCCCTTCGCCCGAGCCTGATTTCCGCCAGTTGATTTTCGTCTTCGAAGAGAAATCCTGGGTTGAAGTCAAGGACGCCGGGCAACGCGTCATTTTTGCGCAAAACAATGAGCCCGGGACGCGTCAGGTTGTCAACGGGAAACCACCATTCGCACTGGTGATCGGTAACGCATCACGTGTTCAGTTGCAGTTCGAAGACCAGCAAGTCGACTTGCGTCCCCATACCAAGGTCGATGTGGCACGGCTCACCCTCGAATGAACGCTGCGGATCGGACGGCACCCCAGGGACCCTTGCAACGTCGGCGCTCGCGTCCCGTCATGGTCGGCGGGGTCATTATCGGCGGTAGTTCGCCGGTCGTGGTGCAGTCGATGACCAACACCGACACCGTTGACGATATTGCCACCAGCATGCAGGTGGCGCAGTTGGCCCGCGCCGGATCGGAAATCGTCCGCATCACTGTGAACACGCGCGAGGCGGCGGCGGCAGTACCCCGGATCCGTGAACGTTTGCTCAAGATGAAGCTGAATGTCCCGCTGGTCGGGGACTTTCATTTCAATGGTCACAAGCTCCTGGAAGAAGTGCCGGATTGCGCGGCGGCGCTCGACAAGCTGCGTATCAATCCCGGCAATGTCGGCAAAGGCAAAAGCCGGGACGACCAGTTCGCCCGCCTGATCGAAATCGCCTGCCGTCACGGCAAACCGGTACGCATCGGCGTGAACTGGGGCAGCCTTGACCAGGAACTGCTGGCGCGCATCATGGACGAAAACGCCAAACGCGCCAAGCCGCGGGATACCGTCGCCGTCATGCGCGAGGCCATGGTCGCCTCGGCGCTGGAAAGCGCGGAGAAGGCGGTGGAACTGGGACTTGGCGGCGACATGATCGTTCTTTCCTGCAAGGTTTCCGGCGTCCAGGATTTAGTCGCCATCTATCGAGACCTGGCGGCGCGCTGCGAATACTCGTTGCACCTCGGTCTGACGGAGGCTGGCATGGGCTCCAAGGGCATCGTGGCTTCCACCGCGGCGCTGGCGGTGCTGCTACAGGAAGGCATCGGCGATACCGTACGCGTTTCGTTGACGCCGGAACCGAATGGCGACCGGACACGCGAAGTCATCGTTGCCCAGGAGATCTTGCAGACCATGGGGCTGCGCGCGTTTACCCCGCTGGTGGCAGCCTGCCCTGGATGCGGCCGCACCAGCAGCACGGTGTTCCAGGAGTTGGCGCAGGAAATCCAGTCTTATGTCCGCGACCAGATGCCGGTCTGGCGCGTGCAGCGCGTCGGCGTCGAAAACATGACCCTGGCGGTCATGGGCTGCGTGGTCAATGGCCCCGGTGAGAGCAAGCACGCCAACATCGGCATCAGTCTGCCGGGCACCGGCGAAGTGCCGGTGGCGCCAGTGTACGTCGACGGCTTACGGACGGTTACCTTGAAGGGCGACAATATCGCCACCGAGTTCCGTGCCATCATCGATGATTATGTCGCGTGCAAATATCCCCAGCGTCTTTGTTAACGATTTCGATTTATGAGCCAAACCTTACAAGCCGTACGCGGGATGAACGATATCCTGCCCGACGAAGCCGAACTCTGGGAGCAGTTTGAAGACAGCCTACGGGATTGGCTGCATGCCTATGGTTACCGGCCCATCCGCATGCCGCTGGTTGAGCCGACGCCATTGTTCACCCGTGCGATCGGCGCCGTCACCGACATCGTCGAAAAGGAGATGTACTCCTTCACCGACAGCCTCAACGGCGAACAGTTGACTTTACGCCCTGAAGGCACCGCAGGTTGCGTGCGCGCGGTGCTTCAACACAACCTGCTCTATGACGGGCCGAAACGACTATGGTACCAGGGGCCGATGTTTCGCCATGAGCGCCCGCAAAAGGGTCGCTACCGGCAGTTCTACCAAGTCGGCGTGGAGGCACTCGGTTTCACCGGGCCGGACATCGATGCCGAGCTGATTCTGATGTGCCAGCGTCTTTGGGACGATCTTGGCATCGAGGGCATTCGCCTTGAACTCAATTCGCTGGGACAGATCGACGAGCGCCTGGAACACCGCAATGCCCTGATCGGTTACTTCGAGGGACATACGGCGCTGCTCGACGGCGATGCGAGGCGTCGATTGCATACCAATCCGCTGCGCATTCTGGACAGCAAGAATCCGGAGATGCAAGGCATCATCGAGACCGCACCGCGGCTCATCGACTACCTTGGAGCGGATTCGCGCAAGCATTTCGAGGGAGTCCAGGCATTTCTCAAGGACGCCGGGATTCCCTATCGAATCAACCCGCGTTTGGTGAGGGGGCTTGATTACTACAATCTGACGGTGTTCGAGTGGGTGGTGGACAGTCTTGGTTCGCAAGGCACGGTTTGCGCCGGTGGCCGTTACGACGGACTGTTCGCCCAGTTGGGTGGAAAGCCGCAAGCAGCCTGCGGTTTTGCCATGGGTATCGAGAGATTGCTGACGCTGTGGAAGGAACAGGGTGGCAAGGCGGCTCGCCAGGCTCCTGACGTCTTCGTCGTGCATCAGGGTGAAGCGGCGTTGCGTTTCGCCTTCAAAGTGGCCGAGGAACTCCGCGATGGCGGCTATGCCATTCAAATGCATTGCGGCGGTGGCAGCTTCAAGTCGCAGATGAAGCGCGCCGACGCCTCAGGCGCAACGCTGGCGGTTATCATTGGGGACGACGAAGCGGCCGCCAACGAGATCAGCTTGAAGACGCTACGGGAAGTGTCCGAGCAGCAACGCGTGGCTTATGATCAACTGGCCGAGGCGATCGGCGAATTACTTTTTGACTGGGAAGACGAAAATGGCGGTTTATGACCTTGAAGAGCAGGAACAGCTGGACGAACTGAAGACCTGGTGGAAACAGTACGGCAACCTGGTGACGGGCGTGGTAGTGGTAGCGGCTATCGGTGTCGTCGGCTGGCAAGGCTGGAACTGGTGGCAAGGTGACCAGGGCGCGCAAGCGGCAGCGGTATATGCCGTCGTCGAACGAGCGGCCGGCGAGCATGACGCCAAGAAGGCCCGTGAGGCAACCAGCGAACTGATCGACAAGTTCTCCGGAACCGCATACGCCGGCATGGCGGTATTGGTCTCTGCCAGGTTGTATGTCGAGGCTGGAGATCTGAAAACCGCAAAGCTGCACCTTGGTTGGGTGGTCGATCATCCCCGCGACGACGAAACGCGCGATCTGGCGCGACTGCGCCTCGCTGCCGTATTGCTTGAGGAAAAGGCTTATGACGAAGCGCTGAAGCAACTGGCGAACGAACCTGCGGGACCATTTATGCCGCGCTACACCGAGCTCAAGGGCGACATCCTGGTTGCTCAAGGGAAACAGGATGAGGCCAGGACGGCCTACCAGCAAGCCTTGTCCAAGCTGGACGAGACGCAGAAATCCGCTGGTGCCGATCAGTCTCGAAGCCAATATCGTGACCTGGTCCAGGTCAAACTCGAGGCGATCGGGAGTCCCCGGCCATGAATGATCGGTTGTTGAGATTCGCCTTGGCGAGCCTGATCGCCATGCTGGGCGCTTGTTCGAGCCTCGACAGTCTTAACCCGTTCTCGGGCAGTCCGTCGAAGACCAAGCCAGCAGAACTGACGGCAATAATTACGACAGCCGATTTGAAAACCGATTGGCAATCCGGAATTGGCGGGAGCGGCGAATATTCATTCACTCCGGCGGTTGTTGGCACCAGCGTCTATGCGGCGGCTCGCGATGGCTCGGTGGCGCGTTTCGATGACGGTCGCCAGGTATGGCGGGTAGATGCCGGTCAATTCCTCTCCGGAGGAGTCGGCAGCGACGGCAAACTGGTGGTGCTCGGCACCTCCAAAGGTGAAGTGCTGGCGTTCGATGCTGCCAGCGGCAATTCCGTTTGGAAGACACGAGTCAATTCAGAAGTATTGGCGGCGCCAGCGGTGAGCGGTGGGTTGGTTGTCATTCGCAGCGGCGATTCGCGAATCTTCGCCTTCGAAGCCTCCGACGGCAAGCGACGCTGGGTCTATCAACGCAGTACTCCAGCCTTGTCCCTGCGCAGTTTCGCCGGCGTTGCAATGGCGGGCCGCACTGTCGTGATAGGTTTTCCGGGCGGGAAACTGGTTGCGATAAATGCCGAGAATGGCGCGGCCCTATGGGAAGGCACCGTTGCCTTACCCAAGGGGGCCACCGAACTCGAGCGCATCGCCGATGTCACCAGCCTGCCGGTCATTCAGGGCAGGGAGGTTTGCGCGGTTGCGTACCAGGGCCGAGTGACCTGCTTCGACCTAAACAAAGGCAATCACCTTTGGTCACGGGAGGTATCCAGCAGCACCGGCCTCGATCTCGACGCGAAAAGCGTTTATGTCAGCGATGAAAAGGGCTCAGTCCTGGCTTTCGATCGGAGCAATGGATCGAGTCTTTGGAAGCAGGACAAGTTATTCATGCGCGGGCTGTCGCGGCCCCTGGCACTTGGTGGCAATATCGTCGTGGCGGACGCTCAAGGTACGGTGCACCTATTGAACCGTGACGACGGCAGTTTTACCGCCCGCTTCAGCGGTGACGGTAGTGCCATCTTGGCAGACCCGCAGCGTTTCAAGGATGGCTTTGTGGTTCAGACCCGTGGCGGCGGGATTTTTGCGCTGTCGGTGAAATGAGGCGCATCGCGACGGATGCCTCCCGGTCATATAGCGCCTTATGATTCCTACCCTGGTCATCGTTGGCCGCCCCAACGTCGGTAAGTCCACCCTGTTCAATCGGCTCACCCGTTCCCGAGACGCCCTGGTGGCCGATATGCCGGGTCTGACCCGTGATCGCCATTACGGCCGCGGTCGACTCGGTGATCGGCCTTATCTGGTGGTGGACACCGGCGGTTTCGAACCGGCGGCCAAGGACGGAATCATGCATGAGATGGCGCGACAGGCGGAAGCCGCCATCGCCGAGGCCGATGTATTGCTGTTCGTCGTCGACGGCCGTGCCGGTTTGTCCCCGCAGGATCAGGCCATTGCGGAACGCCTGCGCAAGTCGGGCCGGCCGCTCATGCTAGTGGTTAACAAGGGGGAAGGAATGAACCGGCCGGTCGTGGCGGCGGAGTTCCACGAACTGGGGTGCGGCACGCCCCTGGTCGTTTCGGCTGCCCACGGCGACGGAGTGAATGAATTGGTTGACGAGGCCTTGGCCTCGTTTCCGGAAGAAACAGAGACGCCCGAAGCCGGTGCTGGACCGCGAGTGGCTGTGGCGGGAAGGCCCAACGTCGGCAAAAGCACCTTCATCAATACGCTGCTCGGCGAGGAACGCGTGATCGCCTTCGACATGCCGGGTACCACCCGCGACGCCATCGAGGTGCCGTTCTCCAGGAATGGCCGCGACTATACCCTGATCGACACTGCCGGCCTGCGTCGTCGCGGCAAGGTGTTTGAGACCGTCGAAAAATTCTCGGTCATCAAGACCTTGCAGGCGGTCGAAGAATGCAATGTAGTGGTATTGATGGTCGACGCCAGCCAGGATATCTCCGACCAGGATGCGCATATCGCCGGCTTCGCCATCGAGGCCGGCCGGGCGTTGGTGGTGGCGGTGAATAAGTGGGATGCGGTCGATGACTACCGCCGCGAGATCGTCAAGATAAATATCGAGCGCAAACTCAATTTCCTCGGTTTCGCCCGTGTCCACTACATTTCCGCATTGAAGGGCGAGGGTATCGGCGGCGTCCTAGCTTCGGTGGACAAGGCCTGGGCGGCGGCCATGGCCAAGTTGTCCACTCCCAAGCTGACCCGCGCCCTGATTGCCGCCGTCGCCAAACAGGCGCCGCCGCGCCACGGAGTTTTTCGTCCAAAGTTGCGCTATGCCCACCAGGGCGGACGGAATCCCCCGCTGATTGTGATTCATGGCAACGCCCTGGATCACCTGCCGGATTCCTACCGGCGCTATCTGGAGCGCAGCTTCATGGAAGGCTTCAAATTGCAGGGAACTCCGCTACATGTTCAATTCAAGAGTTCGAGTAACCCGTATGGCGATAACAAGAATTGAAAGTGCGCGTCGCCGGATAATTTCCGCCGAATACGCGATGCTGCTGGCAGGTCGCCGAAAAATGTTTTACAGTGAGTACTTAACATCTGAATCGAGGGACGCACCATGAGCAATAAAGGGCAATTTTTACAAGACCCGTTTCTGAATGCGCTGCGCAAGGAGCACGTTCCAGTCTCGATCTACTTGGTTAACGGGATCAAGTTGCAGGGCCAGATCGAATCCTTCGACCAGTACGTAGTGCTGCTCAAGAACACGCTCACCCAAATGGTCTATAAGCACGCCATCTCCACGGTGGTGCCTGGTCGTCCAGTCAGCCTCGACCTGGACTCCGATAACGCGTAATGCTCGTTGCGTCGGCCCGGGCTTCGGGTCGGTGGCCGCAATCACCCATGTTCGAGCAATCCTCCAGCGACGCGTCCGGCATAAGCGCGATCCTGGTGCAACTTGATTTCGGCGCGGGCGACTATGCCGAACGTTTGGCGGAATTCGAATTGCTCGCCAGGAGTGCCGGCACCCGACCCATGGCTGTGATCAATGGCAAGCGCCAGTCGCCCGATGCGGCAACCTACGCGGGCAAGGGCAAAGTCGATGAGATCGCCGTCGCCGCCCGCATGTACGACGCTGAAATCGTCATCTTCAACCATGAACTGACTGCCGGCCAGCAGCGCAATCTGGAGAAGTCGTTGGATTGCCGAGTCATCGATCGCAGCGCCCTGATTCTGGATATCTTCGCTTTGCGAGCAAAGAGCCACGAAGGGAAACTGCAAGTGGAACTGGCGCAATTGCAGCACTTGTCCACGCGGCTGGTGCGGGGTTGGACTCACCTTGAGCGGCAGAAGGGCGGAATCGGCTTGCGTGGCCCCGGCGAGAAGCAGCTTGAAACCGACCGACGCTTGCTGGGGAAACGTGTCGCCTTTCTCAAGGAACGGCTGAAGCAACTGGAACGCCAGCGCGTTGTCAGACGCCGCGCCAGAACACGGGGAGACGTAATGTCGGTGTCGCTGGTCGGCTATACCAACGCCGGCAAGTCGACCCTGTTCAATGCGCTGACAAAAGCCGGAAGTTATGCCGCCGACCAGTTATTCGCCACTCTCGACACGACCTCTCGGCGCCTCTTCTTGGGCGAAGTCGGGCAGATTGTCCTCTCCGATACCGTGGGCTTTATCCGCGATCTTCCGCATGCCCTGGTCGCGGCATTTCATGCGACGCTGGAGGAAACGGCAGGCTCCGATCTGTTGCTGCACGTGGTCGATTCCGCCAGTTCCGACCGCGACCAGCAGATCGAGGCGGTAAACCAGGTACTGGCGGAAATCGGTGCGGCGGATGTACCGCAAATCGTCGTCTGGAACAAGATCGATGCGACCTCGGCTGCGCCCGAATTGGAGCGCGGCGAGTATGCTAAAATCGCCCGCGTTCGCTTGAGTGCGCGGACCGGCGCCGGTCTCGAATTGCTGCGCGAGGCGCTGGTCGAAGTAGCACGCGAGCATCCCTCCCGAAATCAGGCAGGAAGTCTGGCTGATCCGGTTGATGCCTTAGCTTGATCGAAGCGTACAAGGTGACATAACTTTTCTCTCCACACAGCAGGGTTTATACAAGTGATCGCCGCCATAATCATGTCTATGAATGACCACGGTTGGGGCAACAAACCCGATCCCGGTGGCAACAAGGGCGGTAATCAAGGCCCTCCGGACCTCGAAGAACTTTGGCGAGATCTCAATCGCCGTCTCTCTGCTCTTTTCGGCAGGAAGACCGGCGGAGGCATCGGGGGAGGAGGCGCACCCCGCCCCCCCTTCAACCTGCGCCAGTTCGGTGGTGGCGTCGGATTGTTGGCGGCCCTGGTCATCGTGGTATGGCTGGCTAGCGGCTTCTATATCGTTGATGAGGGCCAACGCGGTGTAGTGCTGCGCTTCGGCAGCTTCTCGCGGATTACCACCTCGGGTCCGAATTTGCGTCTGCCCTGGCCGATTGAAAGTCATGAAATCGTCAATCTCTCCGGGGTTCGTACCGTGGAGGTTGGCTATCGCGGCGCGGAAAAGAACAAAGTGCTGAAGGAGGCGTTGATGCTGACCGACGATGAGAACATCGTCATGGTCCAGTTTGCCGTCCAATATCTGCTCAAGGATCCGCAGCAGTTCCTTTTCAAGAACCGTCATCCCGATGATGCCGTGATGGGCGCGGCCGAAACGGCGATCCGCGAGATCGTCGGCAAGAGCAAAATGGACTTCGTGCTTTATGAAGGACGCGAACAGATCGCCGCGAATACCGCCAAGTTGATCCAGGATATTCTTGATCGTTATGAGACCGGGGTATTGATCCGCTCGGTTACCATGCAGAGCACTCAGCCGCCGGAACAGGTACAAGCGGCTTTCGACGACGCCACCAAGGCCGGACAGGATCGCGAGCGCCACAAGAACGAAGGCCAGGCCTACGCCAATGATGTCGTTCCGAGGGCGCGTGGCGCGGCTTCTCGATTGACCGAGGAAGCCAATGGCTACAAGAGCCGCGTTATCGCCAATGCGGAAGGCGAGGCGAGCCGCTTCAAGCAGATACTCGTTGAGTACAACAAGGCGCCGGAAGTCACCCGCAGCCGCTTGTACCTTGACACGGTGCAGCAGGTCATGTCCAGCGTCAGCAAAGTGATGGTCGATGCCAAGGGCGGAAGCAACCTGCTGTATCTGCCGCTCGACAAGTTAATGCAGGCGGCTGGCGCGACCAGCGCCTCCGCAGCGGTGACCGCAACGCCCGAGGCAGCTGCGGTCGCCCGCCCCAACCCGGTGATTTCCAACGAAGTGCCGCCGCAATTGGAAAAGCAGGACGCCAGCATGGCACGTTCGCGCGATGCCTTGCGTTCGCGTGAAAGAGGAGACCGCTGATGAACAAAAGCCTGCCGATCGCGGCCGTCGCACTGTTCGTCGGACTGGTCATTTTGGCCATGACGCTGTTTACCGTCGATCAACGCCAGTACGCGATCATTTTCCAGCTCGGTGAAGTCAAGGAAGTGATCCGCGAACCCGGCCTCAACTTCAAGTGGCCGCTGATCCAGAATGTACGTTTCTTTGAAAAGCGCATCCTGACCATGGATTCTCCCGAACCGGAACGTTTCCTGACCGCCGAAAAGAAACCCGTGCTGGTGGACTCGTATGTCAAGTGGCGAATCAGCGATGTCAAGCAGTATTACATCAGCGTCGGCGGTGACGAGATTGTCGCCAAGACCCGGCTGGCTCAGACGGTGAATTCCGGCTTGCGTGAAGAATTCGGCAAGCGCACCGTGCACGACGTGGTTTCCGGCGAACGCGAAAAGATCATGGCCGAGGTCCAGCGCAAGGCCGATACCGACGCCCGCAGCATGGGCGTGCAGATCATCGACGTGCGCTTGAAACGCGTGGATTTCCCGCCCGAAGTATCGGATTCGGTATACCGCCGCATGGAGACCGAGCGCAAGCGGGTCGCCAACGAGTTGCGCTCCCAGGGCTCCGCGGAGGCCGAGAAGATCAAGGCCGATGCCGATCGCCAGCGTGAAGTGATTGTTGCGGAGGCCTACCGTGACGCGCAGAAAACCAAGGGCGAGGGCGATGCCAAAGCGTCCGCCATCTATGCCCAGTCCTTCGGGCAGAATCCTGAGTTCTATAGCTTCTACCGCAGTCTCGAAGCTTATCGGCAGAGTTTCAAGAACAAGAGCGATATGCTGGTCGTTGACCCCAGTTCGGAGTTTTTCAAGTATCTGAAGGGCAGCGGGAAGAACGGCAAGTGATACCGGCTCGTTGAGATGACTTTGCTTGTACTGGCGTTCGCGCTGATGCTGATGGTCGAGGGTCTGCTGCCGTTCCTGGCGCCACGGATATGGCGTGAGGGGTTTCGCCGGATTACTGAACTGAGCGACGGACAGATACGTTTCCTGGGTTTGTCATCGCTGCTGGTTGGACTTTTTCTGTTCGTGATTTTTCGATAGGCCGTACCATGCGCCGCTGGCTCCTGCCCGAAGCAATCGAAGATGTTCTGCCCGCCGAGGCCTGGCATGTCGAAACCTTGCGCCGCAGGCTGCTCGACGAGTTCCGTCGCCACGGCTATGAATTCGTCATTCCACCGCTGCTCGAATATGTGGAGTCGCTGCTGACCGGCAGCGGCCGCGATCTGGACTTGCGCACTTTCAAGCTGGTCGACCAATTGTCCGGCCGGACCATGGGGATCCGCGCGGACATCGCGCCGCAGGTTGCGCGCATTGATGCTCATCTGCTCAATCGCACGGGGGTCACCCGCTTGTGCTATTGCGGCAGCGTGCTGCATACCCTGCCGGCCGGTTTGACCGCGACCCGACAACCCTTGCAGATCGGCGCCGAACTCTACGGGCACGTCGGGAGCGAGGCCGACGTCGAAATGCTTCGGCTGCTGGCGGGAGCCTTGCAGCTTTGCGGGATCGCCACGACGCGCATCGATGTGGGCCATGTCGGCGTATTCCGAGCCTTGGCGAGCGGCGCTGCGCTCGATGCGGACCAGGAGCAGGAGTTGTTCGGTGCCCTACAGGCCAAGGATCAGCCTTCCTTGCGCGAACTGCTGAGGGAGGTCGCCGAACCCTATCGTTCCTCCTTGCTGGCACTGCCAGAATGCTACGGCGGCAGCGATGCCCTGCGGCGTGCCGAATCCTTCCTGCCAGCACTCCCGGAAATCACCCAGGCGCTGGATGAATTGCGCTCCCTGGCGGACACGGTCAAGGATCTGCAACTCAGTTTCGATCTCGCCGACCTGCGCGGCCTGCATTACCACAGCGGCGTGGTATTCGCCGCCTATTGCGCTGGACACCCGGGTGCCGTCGCCTTGGGTGGACGTTACGACAAGGTTGGCAAGGCGTTTGGGCGGAGCCGTGCCGCCACCGGCTTCAGCCTCGACCTGCGTGAACTGGCGCGTTTGGCGCCCGGTACCGAAGCGCTGGGTGCGATACTGGCGCCTTGCCCGCCGAACGGCGACGATCCCACCGCTATGCAGGCGGTGATCAAGGAATTACGCGGCAAAGGCGAAACCGTCATCAACGAGCTTCCCGGACATGCGTCGACCGATTGGGTACAGGCCGGATGCAATAGACGATTGACGCTGCGCAACGGCTGCTGGCAAATTGAAACTTTCGTGAAAGAGTAACCACATGGCAAAGAACGTAGTCGTTATCGGCACCCAGTGGGGGGACGAAGGCAAGGGCAAGATCGTCGATTGGTTGACCGATCATTCGCAAGGGGTGGTGCGTTTCCAGGGCGGCCACAATGCCGGACACACGCTGGTCATCAACGGCAAGAAGACCGTCCTGCATCTGGTCCCGTCCGGAATTCTGCGCGACGGTGTCACCTGCTATATCGGCAATGGCGTGGTGTTGTCCCCGGAGGCGCTGATCAAGGAGCTCGACGAGCTCAAGGAAGCGGGCGTCGACGCGGAGCCGCGCCTGAGGATATCCGAGGCGTGCCCGCTGATATTGCCTTACCACCAGGCCATCGACCTGGCGCGCGAGGCCTCCAAGGGCGACAACAAGATCGGTACGACCGGGCGTGGCATCGGGCCTTGCTATGAAGACAAGGTGGCGCGCCGGGCGTTGCGCCTGCAAGACCTGACCCGGCCGAAACGCTTCGCGGAGAAGCTGGCGGAATTGCTCGACTATCACAACTTCATGCTGCAACACTATTATCGTGCGCCGACCGTGGATTTCCAGCAGGTGCTCGATAGTGCGCTGGCCGTCGCGCCGCGGCTGGAGAAAATGGTCGCCGACGTGCCGCGAGCGCTCTACGATGCGCACAAGAACGGCGCCAATCTGCTCTTTGAAGGCGCCCAGGGCACCCTGCTGGATATCGATCACGGCACCTATCCGTTCGTCACTTCGAGCAATTGTGTGGCTGGCGCGGCAGCCGCCGGCGCCGGACTCGGCCCGAGCATGCTGCACTATGTTCTTGGCATTACCAAGGCATACACCACACGGGTCGGCAGCGGACCGTTCCCGACCGAACTATACGATGCGGTCGATAAGCTCGATCCGATCGGCAAGCACCTGTCCACCAAGGGCCACGAGTTTGGCGCCACCACCGGCCGGGCAAGGCGCTGCGGCTGGTTCGACGCCGCAGCGCTGAAGCGGTCGATCCAGATCAACGGCGTCTCTGGACTGTGTGTGACCAAGCTCGACGTGCTCGATGGCGTGGAAGAGTTGAAGTTGTGCGTCGGTTACAAACTCGAGGGCGTATTTACCGATATTCTGCCGGTGGGTGCGGAAGAGCTGTCGCGTTGCGAGCCTGTGTATCAAACCCTGCCCGGCTGGAAACGCAGCACCGTCGGCGTCAAGACCCTGGATGATTTGCCGGCCATGGCGCGAGACTACTTGAAGCGCATCGAGGAAGTGTGCGCGGTGCCGGTGGACATGATCTCCACCGGTCCCGATCGCGAGGAAACCATCGTCCTGCGGCATCCTTTCAAATAGGTCCGCATGACCGTATCGACGCAGGCCGCGACCGTAGTAACGTATCCGTATTCGGGAGACTATCGGATCGATGTGCTGCTGGAGGATTCCAGTTATCGCTGGAATAATTCCGGCCCGCTTCAATCCAGCGTCACGGTGACCTACAGCTTCATGGCGGCGGCGCCGACCTATGCCGAGGCCGAGGACCAGTTGGGTTTCACTCCATTTACCGACGCCCAACAAACGGCTACCAGGCAAATCCTCACGCAGATCGCGCAGAATTTCAACATCGCGTTCACGGAAGTCACGGAAGCCGCCGATTCTGTTTCCGGCTATGGCCAGATTCGCTTTGGCAACAATCACCAGGGGTCCACTTCGGCCGGCTATGCTTTCCTACCCGACGCCGCGACCGGCGACCAGGCCGGGGATTTGTATATCAATAATCAGGATCTCGACAATCTCTCCAACGTGGTTCCAGGTTCCATTGCCTATGCGACCCTGGTGCACGAGATCGGTCACACCCTCGGTCTGAAACATCCGGGCAACTACAATGCCGGAGAAGCCGCCGCGACGGCTGCCGGCAACTATCTGGTCAACACCGAGGACACGACAGCCAATACCATCATGTCCTACGTCGACGTGACTCAGATGCAGCAGCGGGATTTCTTCGGTCGCTACGATATTCTGGCCCTGCAATATCTGTATGGCGGCCGTGCCGTCAGTACCGGAAACAGCACCTATGCTTACGCCGATAGTGCCGGGCAGACGTTGCATATCATCAACGACAGCGATGGCGCGGATACGATTGATGTTTCGGCCTGCACCTTGCCGGCCAGCATCGATCTTGGCGATGGCGCCTCAAGCTCCATCGGCCGCCTGGATCACCGCTCCGCAGCGAGCGGCAACTTGTCGCTGGCCTATGGAGCCACCATTGAAAACGTCATAGGCTCGTCCCTGGCCGATACGATCGTCGGGAATGCCGCGAACAACACGCTCAAGGGTGGCGGCGGAAACGACACCATCGATGGCGGGACCGGTCTCGATACAGTCTTGTATGCCGGAACGATGGGAAGCTTCACGATTCAGCAGACTACGGCCGGATACACCGTCAGGGATGACTCCGCGGCCGAAGGCAGCGATAGCTGGGTTTCCGTCGAGCGCGCCCAGTTTTCCGACAAGAAACTGGCATTCGACATGACCGGAAACGCCGGTAACGCGGCAAAAATCATCGCGGCAGCCCTCGGCCCGGAATTTCTTACGCCGGCTCATGATGCCATCAAGGGGGCGGTCATCGCGATATTCGACGGCGGAACCACGCTCCAGCAATTGGCCGCAAGCATCGTCAGCCTCGAACCTTTCGTTCAAATGGCAGGATCCAACAGTAATATGGATTTCGTCAAGTTCATATACAAGAATGTGACCGGCGGTTCTGCCAGCGCGGAGCAAGCCGACTCACTGGTCAGCTACATGCAGGACAACAAGATAACGCAGGGAGATTTCCTGGCGACCGTCGCGGATCTGCACTTGAATGTGGATCTGGCCGGATTGGCAAGGACCGGAATGGAATATGTCTAGGTCGCTGTGGGCGGCCGGCGAAATCCGATGACGAGGAGCATCCACCATGATTGATTTGTATTACTGGACGACCCCGAACGGCCACAAGATCACCATGTTTCTCGAAGAGGCGCAACTGCCGTACCGGATCGTGCCGATCAATATCGGCAAGGGAGAACAGTTTGCGGTGGATTTCCTGAAGATTTCCCCCAACAACCGTATCCCCGCGATCGTAGACCACGCCCCCGGCGATGGCGGTCCGCCGCTGTCGATCTTCGAGTCGGGCGCGATCCTGGTCTACCTCGCCGACAAGACCGGCCGCTTCATTCCCGCCGATCTGCGAGGGCGCAACGAGGCGATGCAATGGTTGTTCTGGCAGATGGGCGGGCTCGGTCCGATGGCCGGGCAAAATCATCATTTCACCCAGTATGCGCCGGAGCCGATTGCCTATGCAATCGAACGCTACGTCAAGGAAACCGCGCGTCTCTATGCTGTCCTGAACAAACGCCTGGGTGATCGCGAGTACATCGCCGGTGAGTATTCGATTGCCGACATGGCTTGTTATCCGTGGATTGTCCCCTACGAGCGCCAGCGCCAGAAACTGGAAGACTTTCCGCATCTGCGGCGCTGGTTCAACGCAGTTCGCGATCGCCCGGCAACCCAGCGGGCGTATGCGAAAGCACGGGAGATCAACCCAGCGCCGGTGGTCAGCGAAGAGGCAAAACGAATACTCTTTGGCCAGGATGCCGGAACGGTGAAACCGTCCTGAGCGGCGCGCCGCCGGTCGCTTAAGCAGGCAAGGCGATCTTCTGATCGGTACTGAACTGGTAGTCGCGGAAGACATGTTCCGCGCTCAGGATCTGGTAGCTGCCGTCCGCCAGGCGTCGCGTCGTGTCCTTGAGCCGGTAAGTGTACTGGCCGCAGGTCCAGCAGTCGAAGTTGCGCATGTGGGTGCACAAACAGGTCTTGTCCATGACGACGACCTTTTTCGCCTCCGGATGCGCCGCCACTTCGCGGTTGTATGCCGTGACATAGGCGCAGTTGCCGGAGCCGTCGAGCAGGTAGCCATAAGCCTCGCAATTGGGGCGGATGCCGGCGCCGATCGCCGGGCTGTTCTTCAACATGCGCATGGGATAACCGGTGGGCGAGACGGTGTTCACTTCGATATCGGCCTCGCTGGCCTTGAAGTATTCCTGTTGCACTTCCGGCGGCAAGCCGCATTCCTTGGCGACCGTGAAGCGCGTCGCCACCTGGACGGCTGCCGCGCCTTTCTCCAGAAATGATACCGCGTCGCTGCCGGTGAATATTCCACCAGCCGGTATTACGGGGATGTCGAGCTTCTCCGTTTTCAGATATTGCTGGATTTCGGCGGTAATCATATGCAGATCGTAGTTCGCCCAATCCATGCCGAAACCGAGGTGGCCCCCGGCCAGCGGTCCTTCGACGACGATATAGTCGGGCAGGCGGTTGAGGCGGGCGGTCTTGCGCAGGAACAACTGCAATGCCCGCAGCGATGAGACGATGATGCCGAGCTTGGCGTCACGAAAACGTGGATGCTCCTCAATCAGCGCAAACGAGCCGAGATGCAGACCGGCGGAAAGGGTGATGCCGTCGATGCCGGCATCCAGCGCGGCACTGAGGCGTACCCTCAAGGTGTCGCGCGGCGCGTTCATGGTCAGTTTCTCCATGCAGTTGACGAAGATCAGGCCTTCGCCGCGCTTGGCTTCCATGGTTCGGCCGACGTGGTTGTGCGTCGCTTCGGCCAGTCTGCCGAGATCGAACGTGATATCCGACTTGTCGGCGCTGGCGACGTTGTATTTATAGGTCTTGAGTTTTTCCTTGACGAAGTGCGTTTTGAAACGCCGGTCGGAAACCGTCGGCACCATGGCGTCCGAGATATGGCCTATGCCGCCCAGTCTTGCGGCCTCCAGCGCCAGTTCGGCCGTTGAAATATCCACGCCCATGCCGCCGATGATGATCGGCACCAGTTCTTTCCTGCCGAATCGCAGGCGAAAATCGTCCACATGCTTCATTGCCATCCTTCTCTGTTCTTCAGTGAACCCCCTGGTCGAGACACGAGGGCAATCGGCAATTTATGCATAGATCATCCAGCTTGGTCAGCGAGTATAAAAAACCACATTTTATTGAAGTGTCTCGTCACGACGCCCTGCGGGTACAGAAACAACATCAATCCGTCACGACGATGGTTCGATTGTGCCAACCCGACGGGCTATCAGCCGGCATGGGAATTCGGTCCATGATTGCGATCTAAATTCAATACAAATCGGGCCTTGCTCTGGGCTTCCGCCTTGTTGATGGCGGACATCTGCCGGCCGAACGCTTCACGCGCTTCCCTGTCGCGCTTGGCGGCTTCGATGCTTTTGACGCAGCGCCAGCGCTTGCCCCCCTTGGTCTTTATCTGGCGCATCTCTTCCTTGGGATGGTGCGTCCTACAGTGGTAACAAAAGATGGTGTCGGGCATGGCGTGCTTTGAAAAAAGAACCCCACTTACAATGGGTGGGTCGGGCGCCATTTTAACAGACGGCGTTCGACCAATGTTACACCCCAGTCAAGCAACAACGCGCATCCGGTCAGCACCAGCATGCCCGCGAAGACGGTGTTGATATCGAAGCTGCCTTCGGCTTGCAGGATCAGGTAGCCGACGCCCTTGGCCGCGCCGAGGTATTCGCCGACCACCGCACCGACAAAGGCCATCCCCACCGCGGTGTGCAGGCTGGAAAATACCCAGGACGTTGCCGAGGGCAAATAGATGTGCCGCAACAGTTGACGGCGACTGGCACCCAGCATGCGGGCGTTGGCGAGCACCACCGGGCTGACTTCGCGCACGCCGTGATAGACGTTGAAGAAAATGATGAAAAATACCAGGGTCACGCCCAGGGCCACTTTCGACCAGATGCCCAGGCCGAACCACACCGCGAAGATGGGCGCCAGTATCACTCTCGGCATGGCATTGAAGGCCTTGATATACGGGTCGGCGAGAGTTGCCGCGGTGTCGGACAAGCCCAGCCATAGCCCTGCGGCGAGTCCCAGGATCATGCCGATGACAAATGCCAGCAAGGTTTCGATCAGGGTGACGCCGAGATGTTCCCATATGTCGCCGACGATGAACCACTCCGCAATTCGAGCCAATACCTTGTAGGGTTCGCCGAAAAAGAACGGCGGCAGGATGGCGCTGGCGGTCAGGCCCCACCACAGAACGAAGACGGCCAACGCCATGGCGCCCTGCCAGAACCAGAGATACTTAGGCGTTGGTTTGGGCATAGCCTTTGAGCACCTCTCCACGCAGCACCTGCCAGATCTGTTCGTGGAGTTCGACGAAGCGCGGGGTCAGGCGAATTTCCGCAACGTCGCGCGGACGCGGCAGGTCGATGAGGAATTCGCCGATGGGATGGGTGTCGGGTCCCGCCGACAACACCACCACGCGGTCGGACAGGGAGATCGCCTCTTCCAGATCGTGAGTGATGAACAGGACGCTCTTGCGATCGCTCTGCCACAGCGCCAGCAGTTCGTTTTCCATCAATTGCCGGGTCTGTACATCGAGCGCCGAGAACGGCTCGTCCATCAACAAGATCTTCGGATTGACGATCAGCGCCTGCGCCATGCCGACGCGTTTCTTCATTCCGCCGGAGAGTTGGTGCGGGTAACGCTCGGCGGCATGAGTCAGTCCCACCTTGGCGAGCCAGTAGCGCGTTTGTTCGGCAGTCTCGACCGCCGGCACGCCGGCTAGCATCAGGCCGAAGCCGATATTTTCCGCCGCCGTTTTCCAGGGCAGCAATGCATCCGCCTGGAACATGTAGCCAGCGTGTCGATTCAGATTCACCAGCCGCTCGCCGAATACGCGAACTACGCCGGCCGAAGGCGCCAGCAGTCCCGCGGCGACGTTGAGCAAGGTGCTCTTGCCACAGCCGGTGGGGCCCACCACGGAGACGAATTCCCCGATGCCAACGCCGAGCGTGGTGTCGGCCACGGCCCGCCAGGAGGTTTCGCCGCGGCTGCGGGGCGGAAAGGCGACCGCAATCTGTTCAAAATGCAGCGCCAGGCTCATATCCCGTCCACGCCATGAGTTTGCCGGGCTCCCGGAGGCGCAGAATGCATGCAGCGGATCACGGATATTTCTTCAGCGCTTCCGTCACGAAGCGGTTGTCGAAGGTGCGCGCCAGATCGATGTTGCCGGCTTTTTGCACCGAGGGTTCGAAAGTCCTGAGCGTGGTGTAGACATTCTCGGCAGCCTTCATGGTCATTTTGCCGTCCGGCGAGATGGCGCCGAAATTCTTGCCGAGCGCCACCCGGTACATGGCCTTGGCATCGCCGTAGTATTCGGGCGGAACGGTCGCGACGATCTGTTCCGGGGTGGCTTTCTGGATCCACCGCAAGGCGCGCACCATGGCATTGACGACGGCCTGCACCGTCTTGGGATTCTTGCTGACGAACTCTTCCTTGGTATAGATCACACCCGCCGCGTAATCGTTGCCGTAGACGTATTGCTGTCCCTCCGGCTTGCGCGTGTCTACCACGGTCACCATCTCGCCGGATACTTCCAGCAGGTTGATGACCGGGTCGAGATTGGCCAGGGCATCGATTTGATGCATCTGCATGGCGGCATAGGCCCCCCCCGCGGCCCCTACGCCGATGATCGATACGGCATCCGGCTTGAGGCCGTCCTTGGCCAGCAAAGCGTTGACGAACATGTTGGTGGATGAGCCCGGTGCGGTCACGCCGATCTTCAGACCCTTCAAATCCTTGGGCGACTTGTAGGCGGCTGCCTTGTCCTTGCCGAGGCCCAGCACGATTCCGGCATAGCGTCCCTGGACCACCACCGATTTGATCATTTGTTGCTTGGCCTGCATGTTAATGGTGTGCTCGTAGGCGCCGGAAACCAGATCGGCCGAGCCGCCTACCAGAGATTGGAGAGCCTTGGCGCCGCCGGGAAAATCGGCAATGGTGATGTCCAGTCCCTCATCCTTGAAGTAGCCGAGGCGCTCGGCGATGGTCAGCGGCAGGTAATAGAACAATGATTTGCCGCCCACGGCAACCGTCAATTTGGGTTTTTCCACCTCGGCATGGACCGCACAGGTGCCTGCAGCCAGCAATATCGCTGTCAAAAGGCTGGTTAGCTTGCATCTCATCGAAGATCTCCTCTATATGATGGTGTGATGTGAAGCTCAGGCCAGCATGCGCCCGATCTCGCCGCTGTCGATCAGCTGGTTCAGGTCGCTGGCGCCCCCGATCAGTATGCCTTTGACGAAGATCATGGGGAAGGTCGGCCAACCGCTCCACATCTTGAGAGCGCCACGCCGCCGCCAGCCGCCCAGATAACTGCCGTATTCAAGATACTTGTAGGCGATTCCCTGGGCGTCGAGGGCCTTGCATGCCTTCCTGGGAAACGGATTTTGCGCCATGCCGACGACGACCACCGCATACTCGGCGACCGCTACCTGCACTTCGTTGACGATGTCGGCGTGATTGCCGGCGACGAATTCGCGAATCGCGGGATGAATGTGCTCGGTATCGAGAATGCTGCGGTTCATGATGATCCTTTCGCCGTTGGACGAACAGGCTTGCCCTTCATCAGGGTAGCTGTTCCTTCTGGATGATGAATATCTTGCCTTCTCCACTGGAGCAATCTATCCACGTCAATGGCAGATCGGGAAACGCCTTTTCGACCAGGTGGCGGTTATGTCCGACTTCGACCGCCAGCAATCCATGCGGCTCGAGGTGCGCTCCCGCCTCACGCAGGATGCGGCGGACGATGTCGAGGCCGTCTTCCCCGGCGGCCAGCGCCAGCGCCGGTTCGTGGTGGTATTCCGGCGGCAGCGCCGCCATCGCCGCGGCGGTGACATAGGGCGGGTTGGAAAGAATCAGGTTGTAGCGGCGCTCGTCGAGGCCCGCGAACAGGTCGCATTCGACAAGATCGATGCGTTCCTCCAGGCCGTAGTAGGCGACATTGCTGTGCGCCACGGCCAGCGCCTCGGGCGACAGATCGACGGCATCGATGCGTGCTTGCGGATAGGCGTGCGCCATCAGAATGGCGAGGCAACCCGAGCCGGTGCACAGATCGAGCGCGGCGCGCACCTGATCAGGCGCCTCGATCCACGGCGCGAGACCTTCTTCGAGCAGTTCGGCGAAGTAGGAGCGCGGGATGATGACGCGCTGATCGACATAAAAACGAAACTCCCCGAGCCATGCTTCGTTGATAAGATAGGCTGTCGGCATGCGTTTGACGATGCGCTGTTGCAGCAGGTGATGCACGGCCAGGCGCTCGGCGCGCGTCAGTCTGGCGTCAAGGAAGGGATCGAGGCGATGGTGGGGGAGATGCAGGGCGCCGAGGATCAGCCACGCCGCCTCGTCGTAGGCGTTGTCGCAGCCGTGTCCAAAAAACAGCCCGGCCTCAGTAAACCGGCTGACGGCATAGCGCAGCCAGTCGCGCAGGGTCTGCAATTCGTCGAGTAGCCGGTTCATTGGGCAGGGGATGCGCCCAGCAGGCGCTCCAGGACGCCCTGGTAGCTGCGGGCCAGCGGTTCCAGATCGGCGACGGCAACGCACTCGTCGATCTTGTGGATGGTGGCATTGAGCGGTCCGAACTCCGCCACCTCGCCACAGATGTCGGCGATGAAGCGGCCGTCCGAGGTGCCGCCGCTGGTCGACACTTGCGCCTCGACGCCGGTCGCGGCGCGGATAGCTTCCACCAAGGCTGCCACCAGCGTGCCGCGTGGCGTCAGAAACGGTTTCCCGGGGGGGCTCCAATACAATTGGTATTCGAGGCCGTGCCGGTCGAGGATGCCATGGACGCGATCCTGGAGCTCCTGCGCCGTGCTGGCGGTGGCAAAACGAAAATTGAACAGCACTTCCAGGCTGCCGGGTATTACGTTGGTGGCACCGGTGCCGGCGTGGGCATTGGAGATCTGGAATGTCGTCGGCGGAAAATACTCGTTGCCTTCGTCCCAGTGGGTTGCCACCAGTTCCGCCAGTGCCGGTGCCGCCAGATGGATGGGGTTCTTCGCCAACTGCGGGTAGGCGACATGGCCCTGCACGCCTTCGACCACCAGGCGGCCGGAGAGCGAGCCGCGCCGGCCGTTCTTGATGGTATCGCCGAGGCGTTCGACGCTGGTCGGCTCGCCGACGATGCAATAGTCGATGCGCTCGCCGCGTGCCTGGAGCGCTTCGACCACGCGCACCGTGCCGTCGACGGCATCGCCCTCCTCGTCCGAGGTGAGCAGCAAGGCGATGGAACCGGGGTGTCGAGGTTGTTCGGCGATGAACCGCTCGATGGCCAGGACGAAGGCCGCCAGCGACGACTTCATGTCGGCCGCGCCACGGCCATACAGCAAGCCGTTGCGGACCTGGGGCTGGAATGGATCGCTGTGCCAGGCAAGGCGCGGTCCGCTCGGCACCACGTCGGTGTGCCCGGCGAAGCAGACCAGCGGGGCAGCGGTCCCGCGCCGCGCCCAGAGGTTGGAAACACTGCCGCGATCGACGCGTTCGAGCGAGAACCCCAGCGGGCGCAGCCGCTCGCCGATGATCTCAAGGCAGCCGGCATCCTCGGGGGTATTGGACGGCCTGGAGATCAAGGCCTCCGCCAGCGACAAGACTTCACCCATTCCTAACTCGCATCGTCGTCAGACCGCCCCCGTGCCATGAAATCGTTCAACAACAGGGTTACGCCCCCACCCCCAACCCCCGCCCAGTCGGGGGCTACAAATTGCTCGCTGCGCTCGTGGGTTACGCGGGGCGCTTCGTAAGCGTATTTCACGCTAATCCACTTTCAGCTTGAACTCGCTGAATCCGGAGCCGGGAGTCACGGACTTGGTCGGATCGGAGGCCGCGCCTTGGCTACCGGCGGCGAAGCCGGGCGCGCCCGACTGGTCGTTGTTGATGAGATAGAGGAAGTTGTTCGCCGAATCGGCGTTGGCGGTGGCTTCTTCCAGAGTGATGGTGCCCGCCTTGTAGAGCTTGAACAAGGCTTGCTCGAAAGTCTGCGAGCCCGGCGACATGCTCTGGTCCATGGATTCCTTGATGCCGCTCATGTCGCCTTTTTCGATCAGTTCGGCGATGTGGCGCGAATTCAGCAGCACCTCCACCGCCGGTGCACGGCCGCCGTCGGGTTTCTTGATCAGGCGCTGCGAGATGATGGATTTCAGGGTGACGGCCAGGTCGGCCAGCAGGGCCGGCCGGTTCTCCAGCGGATAGAAGCTAATGACCCGGGCCAGCGCGTGGTAGCTGTTGTTGGCGTGCAGCGTGGCCAGGCACAAGTGGCCGGATTGCGCATAGGCGATGGCCTGGGCCATGGTGTCCTTGTCGCGGATCTCGCCGATCAGGATGCAGTCCGGCGCTTGGCGCAAGGCGTTCTTCAGGGCGGTGTGGAAGCTGCGCGTATCCGAACCGACTTCACGCTGATTGACGATGGATTTCTTGTTCTTGAAAATGAATTCGACCGGGTCTTCCAGGGTCAGGATGTGGCCGGCCTTGCGCTCGTTGCGATAGTCCAGCATCGAGGTCAGCGTGGTGGACTTGCCCGACCCGGTGGCGCCGACCATCAGGATCAGGCCGCGCTTCTCCATGATGACTTCGCACAGCACTTCCGGCAGGTTGAGGGTTTCGAAGGCCGGAATGTCGGCCGGGATGTAACGCACCACCAGCGCTGGCGTGCCCTTCTGGCGGAACACCGACAGGCGGAAGTTACCGACGCCGGGCAGCGCGTAGCCGGTGTTGAGTTCCAGCGATTCCTCGAATTCCTTGTACTGCACCTCGGTGAGGATTTCATGCAGCAGGGCGGTGATGGTCTGGGCATCCATCACCTGCTGGTTGATCGGCATGGCCTGGCCGTTGATCTTGATGTTGATCGGCGCGCCGACCGAGACGAAGATGTCCGAGGCGCTCTTTTCCGCCATCAACTGGAACAAACGCTGCATCGCACTCATCGTCGTCTCCCTGAAAGCCGGTCTCAGTCGCCGCGCAGCAGCTCGTTGATGCCGGTCTTGGCACGGGTCTGGGCGTCGACGCGCTTGACGATCACGGCGCAATAGAGGCTGTATTTGCCGTCGGCCGAAGGCAGATTGCCGGAAACCACCACCGAACCGGCGGGGATGCGGCCGTAGGTGACCTGGCCGCTGGCGCGATCGTAGATCTTGGTGCTCTGGCCGATGTAGACGCCCATCGAGATGACCGAGTTCTCCTCGACGATGACGCCTTCGACGACTTCCGAGCGGGCGCCGATGAAACAATTGTCCTCGATGATGGTCGGCCCGGCCTGCAACG
>JBAYJH010000016.1:0-32804 GCA_041665185.1 Sterolibacterium sp. | reverse complement strand
CTTTGTACCGCCACCCCGACCGATCCGAAATGCACCGCAACCACCGGCGGTACCGGCCTGACCTACGCGCAATGCCAGGCTACGCCGTCCCTCGCCGGCTGCGCCGCCATCATCGCCACCTGCGGTACCAATCCCGCCGATCCGATCTGTACCGGCGGTAATACCAAGATCACTTACGCGCAGTGCATCGCAAATCCATCGCTGACCGGCTGTGCCACCATCATCACGACCTGTACGACCAGGCCCAGCGATCCGATCTGCAACGGCAGCGCGGCAACCGTGACCATCGAACAATGCAAGGCCAACCTGTCCCTACCGGGTTGCGCGGCCCTTTGCGCCGCCACGCCGGGTGCTTGCCCCACCGTGAATTACGCCCAATGTACCGCGACGCCCACGCTCGCAGGTTGTGAGGCCCTGCTGGCGGCTTGTACAGCGAGACCAACGGACCCCATCTGCACCGGCGGCACAGCCACCATCGCCCAGTGCATCATCAATCCGGCCCTGGCCGGCTGCACGGCCCTTTGTGCGGCTAGCCCCGGGGCATGCGCGGCGACGGTCACGATCGCTCAATGTTCGCTCAACCCGACTCTGGCCGGTTGCGCGGCGCTTTGTGCCGCGAGCCCGGGGGCTTGCGCCACCACCGCGGTGACCATCGCTCAGTGCGCCGCCAACCCGGCGCTCGCCGGATGCGCCGCGCTGTGCGCGGTCACCACTTGTAGTTGCGTGGCGCCGCAAGTACTGCGAAACGGCGTATGCGTGACACCGGTCGTCTGCGTGGCGCCTCAGGTAATGAAATTCGGTGTATGCGTAACGCCGATCGTCTGTATCGCCCCCCAGGTGCTGCAATCCGGCGTCTGTGTGACACCGGTGACCAACACCGCTCAAGTTTTGTCCGCGCCGATCGCAAACGTTACAGTCGATGCCGCAGGTGCGCTGGTGGTGAGCGCGCCGACCGCACCGATAGTACTGAGCGCCACCGCCCAGGAAAACGCCTTGGTCAAGCTCGATACGCTCCAGCCCGTCAGTTTCACCTCCGGCGACACTACGCTGGAATACAAGGACCAAGTCGGTTCTGCCGAACTGGTGGTGAGAACGGTCAACAACAAACCGCAACTCGAGGTCTCGAAAGGCACCGTCCAGATCAGTTCCCCCTCGATTGGAAACACCATTTCGGTGATGTCCTCCAACGAAAATTTATCCGTGGGAGCTATCGTCACCCAGACCAGTGCAGACAGTGTGGTCGTGGTCAAGACCGACACCAGCGCATCGGTGTTCGTGGATAGCGGACAAGTCAATTATCAGGGACCCGGCGCTAGCGCCCCTGTTCCAGTCTACAAGGGAGAGAGCACCCAACTGGATGCCGCCGGCAACTTAAATCAGATTTCGCTGGGATCCCTGGACGGCGTGAATCAAGTGCCAGGCGATCCTCTGCCGGTGCAGTTCACCAAGGACACCGCGACCAAGATCCCCGTTCTGGAGGGTCCGCTGGCGCGCTTCGGCAATTCAGTATCGCTTCTGGATATCGTCGGCGACCAGCTCA
The DNA here is from genome assembly GCA_041665185.1 of Sterolibacterium sp. Taxonomy (GTDB): domain Bacteria; phylum Pseudomonadota; class Gammaproteobacteria; order Burkholderiales; family Rhodocyclaceae; genus JACRAR01. Next base: position 31,264 of record JBAYJH010000016.1, on the reverse strand, counting down.
AGGCGGCGCTCGGAGATACCACCGGACAATTGAGCTACGACAAGACGACCGGTGTAATTACCTACATGCTCGGGAACACCGCCTATCGACTGATCCCGCTCGGCGACGTGCTGGTCAAGCTCAACCAGTTTTCGGACACCAATGTGGCAGCAAGTGCCGGCGGCGCTTACACGCTGGCAAGCCGGGGGATCCAGATGAGCCTTTCGGGTGCGCTGGGCTATTTCAGCGACCTTCAGACCGCAGTCAAGACAGCGGACGCCAGCGGCACATTGAACCTCAAACCCACCGGGGCGATTGAAGCAAAATTCTTGGGCGGGCGCTTCGTGGTGATGCCGGGACTGAGCGCCAGTATTCCCGTCAATCCGTCACCGCTGCCCGGTTTCGAGAGTGACGCCAATGGTTATGCGGTGTTCCGCGACCACTTGGGCACGCTGCAAACGCTCTACCCGGCTTTTCTGGATGTCGATACGCTGAGCTCGACGATTAGAACGGCGGTGCCGACGGCCACCCTCTCCAACAAAACGGATGGCAGCGTGACGGCAGGCCTGGGAGGCCAGGATTTCTCGTTGCGCGCCGACTACACCGTCATCGCCACTCCGGCGGCACACACGGCAGACCCTTATTGGCAGGATGGTGAATTGATCTATTTCCGCAACAGCGACCAGTCAGCCCAGGGATTCCGGGCACAGTAACGACCGTGTCCGACTATCCAGCGAGCAGCGGTCACCTTATGGCAACAGGGTAATCACGGGTGACCCAATCTGGGAAAGCGTGGCAGTATTGACGGCCTTGCAGGTGGCTCCGAATTGCGCCGTCGTGGAGCAGGTCCAGTAGAACTGGGAACCAATCGACAGAAACATGGCGATTCCGCCGCCATCCAGTGTGAACCCGGTGCCGGTTACCCCATAAGTGGTTGCGCTGTTATTGCAAAAAAGGCCGCCGTAAATCGCGAATTTCGAACCCTTCACCCAGTCACCGCTTAAGTCGAGATTCAACAGCGTGCAGGTATTGTTTGCGGATTCCGTGCCCGTCGTCCCCGTCACCGTCCATTGAATATTGCTGATGATCGACGGCGTCGCCACATTGTAGGCCGACGCGTTTCCGGCAAGAGCCAATAGCACAGCAAGTATCGATTTTTTCACCCGTCCCTCCAGACTAAATGGCCAATCGTCGATCGCGGCGACTTAGAACGGCACACCCATGCCGAATGTAATTGCCGAATTGCGTGCGCCGGACTGGCTGAAATTGGCCGTCGCGCCTAGGTGCGCGGTCAGATCCCTGAACTTCATCATAGTGCCGATCGCCAGGATGCCGTAGCTTTCCTTCTGGCCGGTGGTCGGCACCGAGAAGGAAAACGGCGAATCGAGCATCCGGGCCGAGACGTAACCCTGATTGTCCTTGTATTCCTTTTCGTGCGTCAGACGCAGGTAGGGCGACAATGCGGCAAAATCACCGGGGACTTGCCACACGGCCTGCCAGCCGATCCGGTGGCGCATCGATTCGCGCGACTGATCGCCAAAGCTCATGGCGGTGACGCCGGCGTTTTCGGAAAAGCCGTCGACCCTGACCTTCTCCCAGGAGAGGGCCGCCAGCGGGCCGTGGACCAGGTTGCCGCGCTTCAGGTTATAGCCGCCGCCGAGCTTGAGCCCCCACTGGCTGGCCTTGGTGGATCCGCTATTGCTGAGGGTCAGCGGCCCCAGCGCCAAGTTGCGGGTGGTATCGAAATCGAAAACGGCGTAGCTGAGCGTCGCATCGGTATAGAAATCTTCCATTCTCGACGAGCCGAATGCGGACAGGATGGTTTCGCCGTACTTGAGCCTGCCCGCGTTACCGCCCAGGTCGAAATCACTGTCCGCAAGCCCGATCGCGAATCCGCCGACCAGCGTTCCCCAAACGCGGTCGACGCCGATGGTCAGGCTCTTGCCATTGCCCGACAACGCCGGCAGGTTCGCCGTCGCGTCAAGGTTGCTCGGCGCATAATCGCCCGTCACGAAAAAGCCCTGTCCACTCGGCGTATCGGCGGTCTCATTGGTCAGCATGCGGTTGTCGAGGGCGCGCCACTGGGCGCCGAGCCGGCCGATCGGCAAGGCCGCCATGGCCGAGAAACGTGATGGCGCCTCCAGCGTCGCGAACACCCAATCGGAAATTATCTTGTGCGAGGCGGCGCTGGGGTGAACACCGTCGGCAAACATGTAGCTGGCCGATCCTGGAATCTGTTGCGCCGTGCCGCAGCCCAGTGAGGAACTCGCGCCGCAGGCCGGTATCGTCGTATTGGTAAGACCATAGGCAGCAGGCCGTGCGTTGATGTCGGCGAACAACCCACGCGGATCCAGATAGGCGATGTTGGTGACGCCGGCGGCGCTCAGGCCTTGCTTCAAGGCGGCGTCATAGGTGCCGGACAGGCTTGTCAGCAAACCGGCGCCTGCCGTTCCGAGGCCGGTGGCATAGGGATTGAGCCCCATATCGGGTAGTGCCAGCACCACCAGGTTGCGTGCTCCGGCAGCTTGCAGGCGCTTGACCTGCGTCACCGCATCCGCGGCTGCGGCGCCAACCGCCGCCGCAGCATTGGCGACCGGAAGACCCAGGCCGACTGCGCCCGATTGGTAGAACACATCGTTGGCACCGCCCCAGAACAGGTACAAGGCTTGGGAATTGGCCGCTCCGCCGGTCTGGCCGAGGTTGGTCGTAATCTGGTCGGTGAGCGGCACAATGTTGGCGGCGATCGCCGTAGACGCGGTGAACACACCTGGGGCGAGAGTCACCCGAGCACCGCCAATGGCGTAATCGTTGCCTCCGGTGGCGCTGAACACGGCTGTGGCGGGATTCAAAGCATAGCCAGGGGTGACCGCGACGCCGTAGCTGCTGCCAAGATTTTCGGCCCAGATGGTGCCAGGGTTATTGGTAAAGCGGTTCGCTGTCGGCCTGCCTATCGCGGCGACAAAATTGGTGAACGCCCCGGCATCGCTGAGGCTGTCGCCGAACACATACACGTTGCCGTAACCGCCGGCCCAAGCCGAAGTGGCACCGCACAGCGCAATGGCGGCTGCGATATTCCTATATTGGCTCATGGTGGAGCTTCTCCAATGTTTGATTCGAGGTGCACACCACTCAAAAACCCTTATCGGGGTCCGTGCGCCCCAAGAAACTTCTAGTGCAGCACCCTCGGCATCGACAGAACGAATTCGGCGATTGGGGCCTCGAAATTGTTGCCGTCTTCCGCCACCATTTGGTAACTGCCTTTCATGGTCCCCACCGGGGTCGCAAGCACGCAACCGCTGGTATATTCGAAATTCTGTCCGGGCTGCAACAACGGCTGATGCCCGACCACGCCCAAGCCGCGGACCTCCTGGACCTGGGAATCGGCGTCGGCGATGACCCAGTGACGACTGATGAGTTGGGCGGCGACGGTACCGGTATTGCGGATATCGATGGTATAGGCAAAGACATAGCGTCCAGCGTTAGGATCGGATTGGTCAGGCAGGTAGTTGGCGCTGACCCCGACATGAATCTCATATTTTTTGCTTTCGGCCATAGCGTCATTGCACACGAAAACGCTGCGCAAGGCAACCGCCGCGACACCGGCGCAGAATCATTTCATCGCCGGAGCTTATATCAACCATCAGAAAAAATTAGCCTAGCCGGAGATGACCGCGGTTTACAATCTCGTCCATCGAACTCAGGACGCCTTCCATGAAGCCAAACTACCGTATCGCCCCGAGTATCCTTTCCGCCAATTTCGCCAAGCTGGGCGAGGAAGTGGTCGATGTCATCGCTTCAGGCGCCGACTGGATCCACTTCGACGTGATGGATAACCACTATGTGCCGAACCTGACCATCGGCCCCCTGGTGTGCGAAGCGATCCGGCCGCTGACCCAGGCAACCATCGACGTGCACCTGATGGTCAAGCCGGTAGACCGGATCATTCCGGACTTCGCCAAGGCCGGCGCAAATGTCATCACCTTTCACCCGGAAGCCTCGGAACACATCGACCGCTCGCTGGCATTGATCCGCGAATCGGGCTGCCAGGCAGGCCTGGTATTCAACCCGGCGACGCCGCTGGAACTCATGGATCATGTGATGGACAGGCTCGACATCGTGCTGCTGATGTCGGTCAACCCGGGATTCGGCGGCCAGAAATTCATTCCCGAGACACTCAACAAGCTGCGCCTTGCCCGCGCCCGGCTGGATGCGTATGCGGCCCGTAGCGGCCGCCGGATCCTGCTGGAGGTCGATGGTGGGGTGAAAGTCGACAACATCGCCGAGATCGCCCGCGCGGGAGCCGACACCTTCGTCGCCGGCTCGGCGGTTTTCGGAGCTGCCAGGGATGGCGACCCGCATCGCTACGATAGCGTACTCGGTGCGCTACGCGGGGAGTTGTCCAAGGTATGACCGGCCCGGCCAAGCTGGCCGTCAAGGCTGTCCTGCTCGACCTCGACGGCACCTTGCTGGATACCGCCCTCGACATCGCCGCAGCCGCCAATGCCATGCTGGGCGAACTCGGCCGGCCGGCCTGTGATGTCGCCCAGATCCGCACCTATATTGGCCGCGGCATCCCCACCCTGGTCAAGCGCTGCCTGGCCGGACGCCTCGATGCCGTCAACGATCCCGATCCGCCGCCGGCCGCCGCGCTGGCCAGTTTCCGCCAGCATTACGCGGCGACCAACGGCCGCTACGCCACGGTTTATCCCGGGGTACTGGAAGGTTTGCACCGCTTGCGGGCCCAGGGAATGCGGCTGGCCTGCGTCACCAACAAGGCGACCGATTTCACTCTGCCGCTGCTCGCTGGCAGCGGACTGGCCGGATGGTTCGAACTGGTGGTGTGCGGCGACACCTTGCCCAAATGCAAGCCCGACCCGCTGCAACTGACGCACATCTGCGAACGTTTCGGCGCCGCGCCGGGCGAGGCCCTACTGATCGGCGATTCGCTCAACGACGTCAGGGCTGCTCGTTCCGCGGGCTGCCCGGTGTTCTGCGTGCCCTATGGCTACAACGAAGGCGGGGATGTGCGCAAACTGGATTGCGATGCTATAGTTGCAACCCTCGAAGAAGCAGCGACCCTGATAACCGCCGTCCGAACATGCTCTACATGAACCTGTCGATCACGAAGAAGACCCTCGCCCCCGAGGCGGAGGCATGGCCCTGGCGCCGCTGGCAAAGAGACTGATCTTGCCCGCGCGCAGTCTTGTCAAGCGCGCCTTCTTCGTTGTACCGCAGTTGTGGAGCACACATGAACCAATCCGAATTCGACCGGCTGGCCAGCGAGGGCTATAACCGCATCCCGGTGACCCTCGAAACCTTCGCGGATCTCGACACCCCCCTTTCGATCTATCTCAAGCTGGCCAACGCGCCTTATTCCTACCTTCTGGAATCGGTGCAGGGCGGCGAACGCTTCGGCCGCTACTCGTTCATCGGCTTGGCCGCCAACACCCGCATCGCCGTGACCGGTTCGACTGTGTTGCTGCTCGCTGGCAATCGCGTCGCCGAACGGCGCGAACATACCAATCCGATGTCTTTCATCTCCGAGTTCATGGCGCGTTTCAAGGTGCCGGACTTGAAAGGTCTGCCGCGTTTTTGCGGCGGACTGGTCGGCGCCTTCGGCTACGACACCGTGCGCTATGTCGAGACCAAGCTGGCCCGGAATTCCGCCCACGCCAAGAAGGCTGGCATCCCCGGCGTACCGGACATCCTGTTGATGCTGTCCGAAGAGATCGCCATAGTCGACAACCTCTCCGGCAAGCTGACGCTGGTGGTGTATGCCGAACCCGGCTTCCCGGGCGCCTGGAAACAGGCACAGGCACGCCTGAAGGAACTGCTGGCGAAACTGCGCGCCCCGGTGCGCATCCCGGAGGAAACCGTCGCGCCCTCGGCGCCGGCCGTATCGGAGTTCGGCGAAGAAGCTTTCAAGGCGGCGGTGCGCCGCGCCAAGCAATACATCGTCGACGGCGACATCATGCAGGTGGTGTTGTCGCAGCGCATGAGCAAGCCATTCGCCGCGACGCCCTTGTCGTTGTACCGGGCGTTGCGCACCCTCAACCCCTCGCCCTACATGTTCTATTTCAACTTCGAGGATTTCCACGTCGTCGGCGCTTCGCCCGAAATCCTGGTGCGCCTCGAAGACCGCGAGGACAAAAACCTGGTGACGCTACGGCCGATTGCCGGCACGCGCAAGCGCGGCGCCACGCCCGAGGAAGACCAGGCGCTGGCGCAGGAACTCCTCGCCGACCAGAAGGAGCGCGCCGAACACCTGATGCTGCTCGATCTCGGCCGCAACGACGTCGGCCGCATCGCCAAGATCGGTTCGGTCAAGGTCACCGAACAGTTCCTCATCGAGCGTTACTCCCACGTCATGCACATCGTCTCCAATGTCGAAGGCGAATTGCGCGATGCCGAGGGCGCCCTGGATGTCCTCAAGGCGACATTCCCCGCAGGCACCGTCTCGGGCGCCCCCAAAGTACGCGCGATGGAAATCATCGACGAACTGGAACCTTCGCGACGCGGCATCTATGCCGGGGCTGTCGGTTACCTCGGCTTCAACCGCGACATGGACCTGGCCATCGCCATCCGCACCGCCGTCATCAAGGACGGGCAGATCCATGTCCAGGCAGGGGCGGGCATCGTCGCCGACTCCGACCCGGATGCGGAATGGATCGAAACCCAGAACAAGGCCAAAGCGCTGCTGCGCGCCGCCGAGATGGCCGAAGCCGGCCTCGATACGCGCTTTGAGTGAGGGGCCGCCATGTTATTGATGATCGACAACTACGACAGCTTCACCTACAACCTGGTCCAGTATTTCGGTGAGCTCGGCGAAGAAGTGCGGGTGTATCGCAACGACGCCATCACCCTCAAGGAAATCACCGCCATGGCGCCGGCGCGCATCGTCGTCTCGCCCGGTCCTTGTTCACCGGCCGAAGCCGGCATCTCGGTAGCGACGATCAAGGAGTTCGCCGGCAGGATTCCCATCCTCGGGGTGTGCCTGGGACACCAGAGCATCGGTGCGGCCTTCGGCGGCCAGATCGTGCACGCCAGGCAGTTGATGCACGGCAAGACCTCCCTGGTGCACCACCACGACACCGGCGTATTTCAAGGGCTGCCCAACCCGCTCCTGGTGACGCGCTACCACTCGCTGGCGATCCAGCGCGAGACGCTGCCGGACTGTCTGGAGGTCACTGCGTGGACCGATGATGGCGAGGTCATGGGCGTGCGCCACAAGACCTGCGCTGTCGAGGGCGTGCAGTTTCATCCCGAATCCATACTCACCGAGCGGGGCCACGACCTGCTCAGGAATTTCCTGAAAGCCTAGCCATGATCACTCCCCAGCAAGCCCTGCAACGCACTATTGAGCATCGCGAAATCTTTCACGACGAAATGCTGCACCTGATGCGGCAGATCATGCAGGGCGAAATTTCACCCTTGATGGTCGCGGCTATCCTCACCGGACTTAGGGTCAAGAAGGAAACCATCGGCGAAATCACTGCCGCGGCGCAGGTCATGCGCGAGTTGTCGACCAAGGTGGAGGTCGGCGACAACCGGCATTTCGTCGACATCGTCGGCACCGGTGGCGACGGCGCGTTGACTTTCAACATCTCCACCGCCTCGATGTTCGTCGCTGCGGCCGCCGGTGCCAAGGTCGCCAAGCACGGCGGGCGCGGCGTATCTTCGAGTTCAGGCAGCGCCGATGTGCTGGAAGCACTCGGCGCCAATATCCAGCTCACGCCTCAACAGGTCGGCGAATGCATCGCCGCGACGGGCATCGGTTTCATGTTCGCGCCCAACCATCATGCGGCGATGAAGAACGTCGCACCGGTGCGCCGCGAAATGGGCGTACGCACCATTTTCAACATTCTCGGCCCGCTCACCAATCCCGCAGGCGCGCCCAACACGCTGATGGGGGTGTTCCACCCCGATCTGGTCGGGATCCAGGTACGCGTAATGGAACAACTCGGCGCCAGTCACGTGCTGGTGGTCTATGGCAAGGATGGCATGGACGAAATATCGCTGGGCGCGGCGACCATGGTCGGTGAATTGAAGGACGGAAAGATCAGCGAATACGAAATCCATCCGGAAGACTTCGGGCTACAGATGCAGTCCAACCGTAGCCTGCGGGTCGCCAACGCCGTCGAATCGAAGGAAATGCTGCTGTCCGCGCTGGCCAATACCGAAGGCGCGCCGCGCGAGATCGTCGTGCTCAATGCCGGCAGCGCCTTGTATGCAGCCAATCTCGCCGAGTCGATTCCGGCCGGCCTCGCGCTCGCCCGCGAGGCGCTCGCCAGCGGCGCGGCGCGCGCCAAGCTGGAGGAGTTCATCGACTTTACCCAACGTTACCGCTGAGCACGCCCATGTCGGATATCCTCCGGAAGATCCTTGCGGTCAAGCGCGAGGAAGTCGCCACTGCGCGGACGCTCAAGCCGCTGGCGCAGGTTCGCGGCGAGGCCGAAGCGTCGGCCAGAGACCTGCCGGCGCGTGATTTCGTCGGCGCGATACGGCACAAAATCGCCGCGGGGAAACCGGCGGTCATTGCCGAAATCAAGCAAGCCAGTCCGTCGAAAGGTGTGTTGCGCGAGGATTTCCAGCCCGCCGCCATAGCCGCCGACTATGCCCAGCATGGCGCTGCCTGCCTCTCGGTGCTGACCGACCGCCAGTTCTTCCGGGGAGCGCCGGAATATCTGGAGCAGGCTCGCGATGCCTGTGCCTTGCCGGTGCTACGCAAGGATTTTCTCGTCGATCCATACCAGGTCTATCAATCCCGCGCGATGGGAGCGGATGCCATCCTGCTGATTGTCGCCGCCCTTGATCTGCAGACCATGCTGGACATGGAGGCGGTCGCCGGGGCACTGGGCATGGCAGTGCTGGTCGAAGCCCACGACGGCGCCGAAACCGATCTTGCCCTGCAATTGAAGACGCCGCTGATCGGCATCAACAACCGAAACCTGAGAACCTTCGAAGTCAGCCTGGCGACCACCCTCGACCAGCTTGATCGAATCCGATCTGCCGCCCCGGACAGGGTTGTCGTTACCGAATCCGGCATCTTGGCGCCCGGCGATGTCGCCCTGATGCGAGTCCAAGGCGTACAGGCTTTTCTGGTCGGGGAAGCGTTCATGCGTGCCGCGTCACCCGGAATCGCCCTGGCGTCGCTATTCCCCTAGTGCCCGCCCGTGACTTTAGGACACCAGTGCCCGCCTGTGACTTTAGGGCATCGGTGCCCGCCTTTGGGATTGGGGCATTGAACGTTTGTTGCACAAATACAACAATAACCCTTTAAACGCAGGCGATAAACTGCTTTTCCCTTGCCCGAGGCTGACTTGAGCGGGCAGAATATGGCCCAGCTTCTCTCAATTCGGGAGGCGGAAAGTGCAGCTACAGTGGCCAACCACGTGGAGTCATTGGAGTTTGCCCTCTTCAACCACTAGGAGATTCATAACCATGCAAAAGAAACTAATCGCTCTGGCAATCGCCGGCCTCGTTTCCGGCGGCGCTTTTGCCCAAAGCAACGTGACCGTTTACGGTTCATTTGACGCAGGCGTTCGCACCATTGACACCGTCAACGGCGCTGGCGACGACATCTGGAAGATGAAGGATTCCGGCAACTACAATTCGAACCGCTTCGGTCTGCGCGGATCGGAAGATATGGGCGGCGGTTTGAAGGCCCGCTTCATGCTGGAAGGTGATTTCAACAGCGGCGACGGTACTCAAGGCCTTGCCGGCGGCCTCTTCCGTCGTTCGGCTTGGGTCGGCCTGGAAGGCGGCTTTGGTTCCCTGGATCTGGGCCGCCAGTACACGGTCATATTCAAGACCATCGGCGCGTATGATCCGTTCAACTACAAGTACACCGGCATCATCCCGCTTGCAGGCGAAGATGGCGCTCGCCGTGACAGCGATATTCAGTGGGCCAAGACGTTCGGCGGCGGCTTCACCGCCCGCGCCCAATACGCACTGGGCGAGGTTGCCGGTGACACCAGCAAAGGTGCCACAGGGGAACTCGGCCTGAGCTGGGCCAATGGCCCGTTGAACTTGGGTGGCGCTTGGGGCACTCAGCAAAGCGCAACCACCGGTTTGGACACGACGAACTGGACCATTGGCGGTGCTTACAAGACCGCCCCGTGGCGCTTCGCAGCTGGCTACGCCCTCAAGGAAGCCGATGTTGCAGGCGGTTCGAGTGTCGATACCACCAACTGGTGGCTGGGCGGAAGCTACGCCTGGGGCGGACCGCATGAGATAACGCTGGCTTACTACGATACCGATATTGACGCTGCTGGTACCGTTGCCGATGGCAGCACCAAGCTGACGATCCTTGGCTATACCTATGCCTTCTCCAAGCGTACCAACTTGTACGCAGGCGTCGACTACAAGAAATTCGACGGCATTTCGAAGATTGGCGGTACGCAGGATTCCGCGACCGGCTTTTCGCTCGGTATCAACCACTTTTTCTGATCGACCCAGGTCGATTTGAAATTCAAACGGCCACCTTCGGGTGGCCGTTTTTTATTGCTGGGGTGTTAATAAGCACGTGGCCCATTGCGTATAGAATCAACGAGATACGTCAAATTCTTTCCCCGCTTAAAAAATATTACACGACGCACAAAAATATGACGTTGGCGAAAAGACAATTCCACCGAGTTTCCCTGGCTTGAAAAATTATCACTTGACTCGTCTGCTTCCATAGGCATATTCTTGTCGCACGGTTCATGCCGAACCGTGGGCAAGTTGGCGCCCGTCAGTGCACGCACCGGACCCTGTCCGGCACGGCAAAGCCAGTGTAAGGGTAATCGAAGTACCCCGGCCAGATGACTCTAGGAAAGCCGGACAATGCGTGCCGTCCTGAACAGCTTTCCGCCAAGGAGCTCATCATGACTAGTACGGCCCATGTAGCATCTTCCGACCTCCAACCTCTCTCCGAGCAAGACCAAGCTGTTGCCCTGTGGACCTTTGTCCATCTGAAAATTCCCCGTTTCACCACCGAAATCGCCTTGGACGTTGTCAAAGGCTTGGCACCCCAACTCGACGAAGAACCTAAAGCAGTTGCCAAGCGATTGCGCAAGGCGCTGATGGGCCAGGGTGTCGCCATTAAACACACGGCTGCCCTCGAAGCCGCTTCACGATTGCTCGGCCACAGTAGCTGGCATGTGGCCAATCGCACCGATTCACATTTCCAGTTAAAGCTAACCTCCTTTGCAATGCCGGTAAGAGAAGAAGAGTTTTCCGGCTGGCGCGAGGTCACACCTCGGCTATGCGCTTGCTGCGATGCCTGGCTTGAGCAGCAAGGCAGTAAGCAGGTCTTTGAGGTGAGCTTCGCACCCGGCTACATGGCACTCAACGTGCAGGTGCCCAATGAGGGCGATGCCGGTAATAAATCAACTCAGCCCTGGCCACTTCTGACGGTATCCCCGATCGGGCCGTCAAAGGATTGGCTCACAAAATCCCCAAGCGCGATTGAGACCCTGCGCCGCCATCTTGAGGAGCCAGGGAAAGCAATCCTAGACGGTATCGCCGTGTTTCAGTTCTGCGCAGCAGATAAGACGAGGGGGCTAATCCCTGACCGACACACCGAACAATTTGACGACATTTGTAACGCTGAGCTTGTCTTGATGCAGGAAGACAATGAGCTCAACCCCGCATCAGGGTTCGAAATCGCGCGCGGCGATGAACTGGCATGCTGGTCTCAACTGGAACTTACGTTGAGAGATAAGGGGGACCTGTTTAGCACCGATGTCACCATTGAAGATGGCGCTTGGATTGTTGGGGATGCGCGATTCGTTTGGCAACTCGCAATACTTCTCCCAAAGGAGGTCATTCCAGGGTTGCGCATCCGGATATTGAATCAGGAGGATGCCACTGCTCTGTGGCGGCGCTATAAGCTGGCTAGGCGGCTGTATCCGAATGGATTGACTCACCGGCAAGTCACCAAGAAATTGGACTACTTGGGTACATTGTCGGAAACATACCGCGTCAATCTCCACAACTTGCTATTGGAGTTGAGCAAGGCGGGACTAACCTGGGAATCCTATTGCGCAGAAATTGGGGAGACCATTGCAATGGAACCCAATCTCTCGGTTGGTTTCGTTTTGGCTTTGATTGAACGACTCAAGCTGAAGGACCCCAACACAATCCTCGCGCGTCCAAACCGGGCAGAGCTTGCACGGATCGACGACGACAGCCTCCTTCGGACCCTCATGCCCCGCGTGGACCACGTGAATTATCGGGTACGGTATGGTCTTAAGCCAGAACTCAAAGAAGTAGTCCGTGAGGCTATTGAGGAGCTTGGCACCACCATTCAGGTGCAACAGCTTACTGCGGCGGGGGCATTCACTAGCAACATAGACCCGCTGCCCTACTTGGTCTACGCCAACGACGCTGAAGAGTTCCGGGCAAAGCTCGCCGACCAGGGCCTTGTGGCTTACGCAGGGGTGATACCTCGAATATTTAGCACAGAGGCCATTCCGAATCTTCCACCCAACACGCCTCCTTATGCCTTGGGCAACAGCCTCTACCTGGATATCGACTTCGCGATGGGAGATTCGCAATGAATTCTATTGCGCAAGACCTCCGGTCGCACCTCGAGTCCCGTGACTTCAGCGGATTTCTTGATGCATTTGAAGCCGTTTCCCGATCAAGCGAACGCCCTCCTGCCGTCACCGCGGTTACGCAACGCATACTGCCACCGTTGCTGATTGCCGGGCTTAGGGCGGGCAACCTCTCTGCCGACGATTTGATACGTATCTGGCGCCTCATTCGAAGCAGCCAGCTCCTCATCATTGACAACGATATCCTGACGGAGATCAACAACAGGATAGGCGCAGCGTGGGTTGAGGTTGAAGGACCGGATACGGACCTGCCAGAGCCGTTGATGACGTTTTCAACAGCCGCTGCTGAGGGGGCACAACCCGCGAGACCAGTATGCTCAAGCTCAACCGACGGTGCCGCTATCGCGCTGAAGCGCATTGTCGTCAGAAGTGCTTTTACTGTGGGATTAGTCAGCAGCACTGATTCACTCTCCCTGAAGAAGAATGTCTGTGCGAGTTCGCAGGAACGAGAGTTTTTGAAGGCCCTTCGCCAATACTTTCCAAACCTTCAGGCATACCCCAACGTTCCTCTGCGTAACTTCATGGATGTCGATAGCGGCATGGCCCGCCTGTCTGACCGCCATCGGAGTTTCGCTTGGGCGTCCCAGGTTGACGTGCTTCTTTGCACCGAGGACGAGGACCCCGTCGTTGGCTTCGAGCTGGATTCCTTGCACCACGACGCGGAAGAGGCCGGAGAGCGGGACCAACTCAAGAATGAATTGTTCACGACAGCTGGCATTCCTTTGGTTCGGATTCGGCCCGCGAACACGAGAGACGTGCGTGCTGAAGACTTTTATGACTTGCTGGTGGCAGAAGAATGCACTCTGGACAAGCTTCGCCCGAGGCGACTTAGGCCGCGGCGTACGCATGACGTATTGGTGCCGGCTTAAGTAAGGGTAAACCCTTCAGTAATCGTAGGCTTCGGCCTACGTCGGAAGCGGGTGGTTGGATAGCCATTGTGTGAGATTGTCACACTCGGCTGCATCCCATTCCCAGCACTCAAAGGGGTACTCCTCACTGAGATAGATACGCTGCTTCTCCTTTTTGCGTGCCAGGTAGTCTGGCGTGCTCATTCCATAAACCTCCACAACCACGGGTTTGGGAGTATCCAAGAGCACGAAATCCGGATGCACCTGCATATCTCGCGATGCCTCATACCGAAGGGGCTTTCTGATGGATCTACCCTGGCGGACCAGTTCGCAAGCAAAAGATCTTTCGTAGCGCGAATCGTAGGGAAGATGGTCCTTAACTACTGGCATTACAACCACGGAGCTAATTGTGGCATAGAGTTTCTCGATTGCCGGCTTGGCAATTCCTAACACAACTAAGTCATCGCCATCATTCTGGGAGCAGGCCAGTTCGGTTCCAAAACTACCTCTGAGGGCATCGAGCACAGGTTTGGCACAAGTTGAATAGAGTGACAAGTTGATTCCAAACATTGCTTTTAATGAAAAGTCGGAAGTCTCAGCAGCCACCAAAGAAGCTACCTCAGTAGGATTGAGTCGAGCGATAAATAGCACAAACCGGCCTTTATCTTGTGCTTCTTTGAACTTTGCATAATTGAACTTTGACTGTTCTTCAGTTTCAGCATGTAACGGCAATAACATTATGTCCGAAAGCCCAAACTTCAAATCCCGTAGCCCTTTTGGCTTAATACCGTAAGCCGCCCTTCGAATTCTTGGCCACAGAGGTCCAAGGACGGTTTCCGAGTTGTATTCATGAAGTCCGGCGCGTTCCCATAAAAGATGGAGTAGCCCCAACTCGGTCATACGGTTTGTGATTGGTCGAGCAGACCCCTGGTTAAATGTGTAAATGGAGCTGCTGGCAGCCACAAGCGCCTTCCCTTTCTTCAAAGGTTTGGCCAATGCCACTGTCAATTCCTCATCAGAACTGCTCAGTGCCCCAAGGGTGTAGCCCATCGACGCCGCTTCAGATGCTGTTAGAGAATGATGGCGGCATAGCTTGTAGTGCAGTTGCCCAGTGTTTGCTTCCTTAGCTAGAAAGTGATTCCCTCCGCGCCTTGATACGTGCACTGGGGGCTTCCCTGGCATACATAGGCAACGAATCTTTCCAGGGGTGCCCAAGAGCGAACTCAGTTTGGTATTAACATCGTTGGCACGGAGGATTGAGAGATCGACAACTTCTCCAGAAATTTCGTAGCAAGCCATGTGAGTGGAACGGATGGGGAGAGAATGCAAGTATAGCGAACGGGCCCAAGATAAAAACTGATTACCAAACTCAGCAGGGAGCTGAAGCAGCTCGCCTGGCCGCGTTGATGTCTGGAGTTCAGGAGTACCTGGCCAGGAAAGTCAAAGTATCCGACTTTAATTGGCGGGGCATGGCGTGATTTCCAAAATCTCGGAATGAGTTCATGGACCTGTTTGAATTGTTAGTTCGGAGTAAACCGCTCGGACGATATCTTGAGCTTGCTCTGCGGACAAAGCTTGAATCGCAACGGTTTTGAAGCTTTCGGGTAGCGGCGTCTGCTCGACATCCTCGCGTCGGACGGCGCAAATGCCGCTCAGGGCGAATATGCGCACAACCTCATCCCATGTTGCGCCTGCGCCGCAGTATTCCCCCACCAGCAGGTGAGTATCGTTGACTGCCTTCATGGACCGGAGAATGGCGGGATAGTCATCGCCCACAATGGGTTTTACTTCGATACGAAAGCCGTCACGCTCGCCAAATGACGAAATGTTGATTGGTTGCTCACCTATCGAATCAAAGTCAGAGAACTCATCTTGCACGCATGGCTTGGCAACCAAGGTAGCGCCACACTCGACAAAGTAAGACACATCCGCGCCAGCTTTTTCAAACTGTAGCTGGGTTACACCAATCGCGTTGTGCCAGATGCCGTCGGTGTAGTGGCCCGTGTGGGAGACAAAGGCTAATCGTTGTGCTTGTTCCATGAGGTCATCGCGAAGCGCCCCCAGAGAGTCCCCTTTCTCATACAGACGCATGCGTGCAGCGCGGTCTTTTTCTCTCTCTAATTTGTCTCGTACACGGTATGCCCACAGGGCCGCAGGATCGAAGGTGGCAAGCCCGCTGCCCAGGTGGCGAATCCGTTGACTCACGGCCAGGGCAAAGCGCAATGCAAACTCCGTGTCGAGGAAACGGTTCTGCAATCGGTTGTGCTCAGGTGTGCTGTCTGGCTGCCCATACCGACTGACGAGAAAGGCAAGCAGGCTGGGATGCTGTTCCTGCAACTTGGCAAACATTGAGCTCAACAACCAAAGCGCATAACTGGCATCGGCAAGCAAAATTTCGTACGGTTGGTTTTTGTATTTCCCAAACGGAATCACCCGCTCCTGTTGCGTGACGGGCAACTGCACAATAGGTAAAGGCCCTGTGCCAGAGAATAGATCGTCTTGATTCGCCACGTCACAGATTCCAGGCAAATGGCGCTCTCGGAATATCGAACATCCCGATGTCGCCGAATAACTTGTGCAGTAGTTCAAGCGCAGTGCCCAATCAACCTCCCCTCAATGGTCTCTCGTCCGCAACTTTTTGATTCTACTTGCATCCCGCATATTTGGGGAGTTTGAGGCATTGAAGGCTCATGAGGTGAGCCATCGAGGATGTACGAATGACCTGATTGCGGACCGAAACAAATGCGTTGCCCCGTCGCTCAAGGCGACAACGGCATACAAACCCTTGGGCTGTCCAGGAGGCTGGGCTTAGAATGAAGATGGGTGCTGCGGCAACGTGGCGCCTGGTGTGCGCCACATTGCCGGCTCCCATCCTGCAAGGGAGGGATAAACCACCCAGAAAGTGGGCCGATGATGAAAAACAAAAAAAATCCAGGCTCGCATCCAATGGTTGGTCAAAGTTGCCAAACTTGCCATCAAGCTTGCGTGGCTTCTCTACAGCACTGACATTCTGTAAAAGAGACTGATTTGCGTCAGCGCCGTCGGGTTTGCGCCCGGCGGCGCTTCTTCACCCTCCCTGCCATATAGCTACCTCAATGGAATTCCATTCATTGTCGAGTTTATGGCCACACTTTACGGCCCCACTTTACTGGCTCACGCGCTGAGCCACCGCCGCGAGACAATGCCGGCGTGTGGAGGCCGCGCCTCCGGTAAGTCGGGAGTTGCCATGAATACCAAATCCTCGCGGGGACCCAGCGATAGCCAACTCACGAAGGCTTTGGCTGAACTAATGCCGGCGTCCCTTGACGACGTAATCCGCGCCAACCGGGATGTTGCATCCCTCGCGCTGACCACCGAGCAAGAGTTGTTGAAATTGCATGGAACGATTCCTGCGCAGACCCCGAAGGGATACCTCACCAACTGGGCCTTCATCGCCATGCAGCTAAAGAGGAGGAGTGAAGCCGTGACTTGGCTCACGGGTTACAACCCAATGGAACGAAGCTCGTGGATGACGTCAAGGGTTGTTGCCATCGAAGGCACCTCGGTGCTCACCCACAGCGGCTCGGTGTACGTCCTGAAAGGCGAGTCCTCGACCAAGGTCGACTTACCCTACGTGTGCGCCACCTTTCACCGCTGGGGCATCGGCAAGGCGCTCGGTGTGCCGGAGTTCTTCTTTTGAGAACGAGCGCGAGATGACCTGCAACCCGTCAGCGCTTCTTGCGTGTCGTTACGGCCGCACTGGCAACCATCTGCGCCAAGGTGGGCTTCTTGATACCAATGGGCGGAGTATCAAGCTTGCTGTCCCACAGCCGGACCACTTCTTCGTTCAGCACATGCATGCACTGCAGGAAAAACACGAAGCTGAACGAGCCGCGATTGACACGGTTCGAAACAGCCCGCGGCGTGTCTTTTCCTCCGAAGGCCCTCAAGGCCTTCGCCAGCTCCGTGAAAGAAACCTCCTTGCGAGCCAGGTGCGCGCGCAGGATCTGACGCGCCTCGCGGTGCCAATCTAAGGACTCAGCCATGCTTGTACAGGTCACTTTTCGTCAGGCAGTCCTGTATTTTAGGCATATTTTGCACATTTCTGTGTGCCTTTTGAGGGGCCGGCATCGGATCCCTAAATGCGCCTCCGAGACTACGAAACCCGCCCGCGGGTCCAATACGATGAAGGTCAAAGTCAGACCGCTGCGTAACAGCGGCCGCATGCTCCGCAACGTCAAGGGTGTCGAACGGCCATGCCACGTTGGCAACCTGTGCGTCACCGAAGGCCGCGACGTCAAACTGGCGCGCGCCGTCATCCGGGCCCGCCTGGTGGATATCGCTTCAGGCACTCAGGTGGACATACTGCCTGAGCTCCTTGACGCCCGCCTGCTCTGGGCCGAAGACAACAAGTGGCGGCTGACCGGTATCGAGCGCATCGACGACGTCGATTACGCCCAGACCTGGTCCGTGGAGATAGCCTGATGCTCAAGGTCTTCCTGCACACCGGCACCCTTGAGAGGCGCATCCCGGCCAACCAGCTCGGGGTGCTCGATATTGCCTACGCCAAACAAGACGTCCTGTCTGACTACAACGTCGCCATGTCGTTGAGCAGTACCGGAGAACTGGCGCCCGCCGTAGTCAAACAGTACCCCCGTTGGTCGGCCAGCCTATGGGACCTGACGGCGCGGGCATTGAGCCAGATGCTCTACCGCACCGACACGCCCCCGAGCACCGGCAAACCCGACCGGCGCTGTGCCTACGCCACACGTATCTGTGCCGTCATCGAGCGCGCCACAGTCGCCGAGAGCGGCGTTCAACTGGGCACAGTTGAGATTGCCCAACTGGGGCGGCAGCGCGGCCGCTACCTGGCCACCTTCGACGAAGACATCCAGGGAGCGCGCAGCGCGGAGTTCGAATATGGCCGCAAGGTGCTCAATCCGGCCGACTTGCTGATGCGCGCCATCTGCTGGGCCTGGTTCGGCAAGGACGTTCCCGGCCCGAGACCGCCCTTGATACTGCCGCCGGTGCTGCGCATGGAGGGCATGGAGCGCTTCCATGTCGAGGCCTTGGCCGAACCCGCGCGCACGGGGTTCAAGCGGTACCAGGCCGATGGAAAATGCTTCAAAGAGGAAGGCACGGCAGACCTGCCGCGCGCCGAAGACTACGTGAAGTTCCTGATGCAGGGGTGACAGCATGAGCGCGACCGCTACTCTTGAGTCTCCCGGCACACGCGCGCTGTTCCCGCTGCGCAAGCGCACCGGTACGGCCGCGTTTCATCTGTCCAAAGAAGCGGTCGACTTTGGTTCCGAGGACATTTCCGCCATGTCGGTTCGGGAGGCGATCGAGTTCTTCGCCGAGGTCCGCTGGGGCTCCTGCACCGAGATGCCCTGCCCACATTGTGGAACGGTCGCCGAGCACTACTGGTCGGTCGCGCAATCGCGCTGGAAATGCACCTGCTGCGGCAAACGGTTTTCGGTGACGTCGGGCACTGTATTCGCCGGCCACAAGCTGCCGCTCACCAAGCTCCTCAGCATCATATTCTCCTGGGCTAATGGGTCCTCAGGTATGCCGGCGCTTCAACTGCGGCGCGAGTGGAAAGTGGCCTATGCCACCGTCTTCACGCTGATACAAAAAGTGCGCGAAGGGCTGACCCGCGGGTTCAACACCGGCGTATTGTGTGGCGTGCAAGAGATGGACGGCATGGACGTCAATGGCCGGCGCTACAAGGAAAAGAGGAACCGGCCGCAGGGTGGCTGGGCAAAGGACAAACCCACGATTCCTCCGCAGTTGCTGAAATCCAAGAAATCGGAGCCTCCCTTCGTCGGCCCGCCCGTGCCACCCAAGTTCGGCAAGACGGCGAAGCAACCGCCTGACAGGCGAATCATGCTGGTCCTTCGGCTGCGAGGCAGGACCGAAGGTAAGGGCGCGTGCGCCACGCGCGTCTCGGTAGCGCTGGCGGAGTCCTCCAGCACGGTCACGCAGATGGCAACCCGATTCGCCTCTGCGGAGTCCAAGTTCCAGACGGACGAGGATCCTTCATATGCCCAGTTCAAGAAGCTGTTTGCCGAACACAAGACGGTGAACCATTCCCAAACCTACAGCACGCCGGAAGGCACGAACAACAACCAGGCTGAAAGCTTCAACTGGCGCTTCCGGCGGGCCATCGAAGGCATCTACCTGTCGGCCAGTAACAAGTATCTGAAGGACTACGCCGCCGAGCAGGCCTGGCGCGAGGATACGCGCCGGCTATCGACTGGGCAGAGACTCCGGCATCTGTTGAGGATAGCGATGGGCGTAGGGCTGTCGCTGTGGTGGCGGGGATACACGCACGGGCAGCATCGGGAACAGGAGCTGCTGATTGAGGGAGCGCGGGATGCGCCGGGGAGGGGGAGGAAGAAGGGGGCGCCAGTCCTAGCTCCGAGGTGACAGCGCTCCAACCGTGTCTGGAGCATTTGCGATTGCGGGGGATTCGCTTTAGTAGCGCAGTCCATCTTTTAGGCAAAGACCTTGCCACTTCTGTCGAGCAATTGAAATTCTTTCGGGTCCTCCTCAAAGGCATGGGTATTTGTCATTTCAAGCACAACTTGCTTCAAGTCTTGATAGTCAAACAATGCTGTCCATTCCGCAACTCGGCATAGTGCGCGGGTTAATGGCACTGGTTCGTTGTTTCGCGTAAGCGCCCGTTGAGCATCAACATATGATTCATGAAACAAGGTGGGAATTATGATACGTGCCTGGCCTAGCCGAGACAACTCTGAATTCATAACAAGTCTTGAAATTCGGCCATTTCCGTCGTTGAACGGGTGGATATCCGACACCAAGAATGCGTAGAAGGCCGCTCGCCCAAGTCCTTCTGGCACACTGAGGGCTAGTTTTGCACCTTCCAACAGCGTGCCGCGCACAAAGCCAGGATCCACAAACTTCGTCTGTCCTGCATAGTTTGCCTTTGTCTTAAATTCCCCAGGCGCAATTTCAGGGCGTCGTTCAAGCATGATTGCGTGCCGCGCGCACAAGCCCTCCAAGATCTCATTTGGAGGAGGAGGATTGCTTCGAAAATTTGGGTGCAGTGCCAGCTTGAACACACCAAGAATGTCGTGGGAATCTTTTGGCCGGTTTGGCACAATCTCGTTACGAAGTACAATCCCTTCTGCCTCCTCGATTGAGAACTTTGTTCCTTCCACGTAGTTCGAAAAGTATGACTCGAGGAAAGCAAAATGTGTCCTAGCGGGTTCTTTCCCTGCGGTATCAGGGAAAGCTGGGAAGGGGGTGATTCGCAAGTAGTCGGCTAGGGTAGTTAGACGTGTCATTCGTTCGGCATCCACGGGTGTTCCCTTGGCTACTAATATTCCGGCACCGGTGGTCAGCGTCCCTTGTGCATAAGTTCCCAACAGGGCGCCAACTAGCTCCGTCAGTTTTTTAGACTCTGTTTCAGCCCCCAGCATGCTAGCAAGCCTACGCGCGTCATCACGGATGCGGTTCACGGCAGCTTCTCCGGATGCATTCAATATCTCTACCAACTTTTCTTCTACCCCTGATTTGCCAGCCGTTCTTGGGCGTTTCCCTCGGGTTGCAACCAGATTTTCCAATAGCATGCGGGGTCTGGATGCCCAATATAGCCCGGTATCCGCGAGCGGCATATCACCGGGCATCGCACGCGGACCTTTCATGAGTACGGCCGTTAGTCCGGGTAGCTTGATCGAGGTGTTAAACCTAGTCGGGTGCGACAGAGTTATTTCGCCCATGGGAGTTATGCCCCCCTGAAATGCGCTCAGATGGGTCACCACAGCACCCGGTAGAATATGTCCGAGGATCTTCTGCCAGTTCCGGCGTACGATGAGCCCCACAGCATTAGCAGAGTCTGCTTCAGCACTTGAAGATGAGGGAGTATTGGCGTAGACACCCTTCATCACACGAGTGATCTGGCCTTGCTTGGCAGCTCGCTGCAACTTTCTCAGCTCGGGCCCGGCGGCAACAAATAGCACCTCGTCAGCGAATGCTTTTGGTTGTTTTGTCGCTAAGATAGGCATTTGCTTCTCCAATAAATGAACTAATTACACTAATACTATACCACACAATTGCATTATTGTGCTAATAATTATTTACCCCCGTTAGCTATTTGTTATCGGCTGCTCTCCGCATACTTTGCCGAAACTCACTAATACCTCATGAAAAACCAGCAGAAACTGTCCGTTTATCGCTAATACTATCCGCCTATTTGAGCTAACACGCTAATAGTGGCCAATCGCGACATGTCGGCGTGGGGGTCGTGTGGAAGACGATTCCCATGGCCATCACGGGCAAAATCGACATTGCCAATGCCACCGTCGGCAGCAAATCGGTGCCAGTAGCGTCTGAGTAATCGTGATGGAGGTCTCAACGGTTCCCCGTGGCTATATGACTGCGATTCGCACTAAGTAGTAGCGGACCCAGTGTTTTCTTACCCTCGGCATCAACTTCTTCCGCCACCCATCGCTCTCCCCAATTTCCTCCGGGCTCATTTCAGGGTCGAACTGCCTCAACGCCGCGTAGAGTGCATCCCGCTCGCCCACCAGCAACGCCTTCCGCGCCACCAGCACCTCGCGATGCTCCGGCATCTCTGTCAGTAACCGTTCCACGAACACCAATTCCCCGTGCGCCTCAGCCACCAGTTGCGCCAGCTTGGTGAGCGTCGTCTGCGTCCTGGTGCGCGTCATCGTCAGCGCCATTAGCCTAAACCTCCGTGTTCCCGCGTCAATTCCTCCAAGGTCGGCACCGCCGCCTCCGCCGCCCATCGCCACACCCCAACCAAGGAGGGCGTTGCATTCACATCATGCAACCGTTCGACCAGGCCATCCCGTTCCATCTTCCGCAGCTGCCTGGTCAGTGTGTTCTTGCGAAAACGTGTCAACTCATCACGGCTCGCGAGGACCAGGCCGAAGCGCTCGGCCACCATTTTCGTCATAGTCACGGTATCCAGCGCCTGGGGTGCAACCGCCTGCAATATTTCCGTGAGCAAGGCACGAAGCTGGCCCCATCCGGTCTGTGCGCGGACCGGCGCCGTCCTGGCCACCAGGGATGCAGCACCTACCATGCTGGCTACTTGGGAAAGCGCCTGACAGGCTGCCTCCACCTGGATCCGGCGCTTGGCCAACCGGACAAGCTGTTCGTCGATGCTGTTGAGTTCGCCCTGGAGTGCTGCCAGCTCGTTGGCCAGCCACTTTCTTTCAGGCCTTTCGCGGGTACGGCGCTCAGTCACGGGGAAGCCTCGGGATCTTCGACAGCCTGCCGGGCTGCCTGGTCCTTCTTGGCGAGGGCTGTCAAGGAAGGTAGTGGCGACTTCCAACGCCAAGAGGAGACCCCATTGATTTTGGAACTCTTAAGCTGCTCAGCTTTTCCCTCAGTTCCCAGTTTTCGACATATGGTCGCCATGTATTGGCCCACTTTGCGACGCGCCTTGGGAGTGCTGGGAGTTAACTCGAAAGCCTCAATGACCATATTTTTTAGCGTCGTAATGGATACATATGCAGGACTTGCCGCCTTCAGGGCGAAGATAACAAATGTTTGCTGGTCACCGAGTCTTCCGTGACGACCGACCTTTGTATGGACCACGCCTCCACTAGTTGGCTCTACTCTTTCGTCAAGCATCCGGATCGTGCTGTCCAGGCCGTCAATCAGGCGAGCAACCTGGGGCTGCCTTTGTGTGCCTCTTTCCAATTCCTTGGTGCATCGTTCCAAGTACTTGGTCAGCTTGGCTTGGTAGGCTGTCAGTCGAGGAATCGACTGCTGGAGGCATTCGAGCTCCCCAGCCAGGGCGGCTCGTTCGGTCAGCAACCACTTGATAGGAGAAGGAGTTCGGGTTCGCACGTAGATAGGTCATGGGAAGTGACGATACTACGTAAAGCGACCAATGCCAGGCCATGAGCGGGTTGGAGCACCTACTTAGGACAGCGGCATGAAACTTTCAGGGATTTTGGGCCACGTGCTTATTAACACCCTATTGCTGGCCGTACGTCGAGAACTTCTGTAGCACGCGGTCCATCTCGTCGTCGGGCAACAGCCTGGCCGGACCGATCTGCAATACCCGCCAGTACTGCTCGCAGAGGGTTTCCAGTTCCACGGCCAGGGCCAGCGCCTGCTTAAGGTCTGCGCCACAGACGATCATGCCGTGATGGGCCAGCAGGCAGCCTCTACGTCCTTGCAGCGCAACGAGCGCGGCGTCCGACAGTTCCTGGGTGCCGAAGGTGGCATAAGCGGCGCAGCGCACGTCCGGTCCGCCAAAGCGGGCGATCATGTAGTGAAACGGGGGAATATCGCGGCCCATGCAGGCCAGCGCCGTGGCAAACGCAGAATGGGTGTGCACCACCGCGCCGACGTCGCTCTTGGCGGCATAGATGTCGCGGTGGAAACGCCACTCCGAGGAGGGCTTGCGGGCACCCGAATAGGTGCCGTCCATGCTCATCGCCACAATGTCATCGGCATCCATCGCCGCGTAGTCCATGCCGGTAGGGGTAATGACGAAGTGCCCATCCAAATTGCGTGCGCTGACATTACCCGACGTGCCACGGTTGATGCCGGAGGCATTCAGGGCACGGGCCGTGGATAGCACTTCGGCCGCAAGCGTGTGGGACATCCTCTGTTCCGGTCCGACCTAGAGTGGCTTAGCTTAACTTTCCGTGGCAGTGCTTGTACTTCTTGCCCGATCCGCAAGGGCAGGGGTCGTTGCGGCCGACTTTCTCGGTATGCCGCACAATGGGCTGGGCGGGCTTCTCTTCCGGCGTTCCGAGCACCTCGTCATAGTCCGCATGGTGATACTGGACGTTTTCAAGCTGTGGCGGCACTTCTGCTTCTTCGATCTGCTCCTCGGTGCGAATCTCGACGGTCAGCAAAAGCTTGGTGACTTCCATGCGCACCGATTGCAACAGGCCCTCAAACAGTTCAAACGCTTCGCGCTTGTATTCCTGCTTGGGATTCTTTTGTGCATAGCCGCGCAGGTGGATACCCTGGCGCAAATGGTCGAGGGCGGCCAGGTGCTCGCGCCAGTGCGTATCGAGGCTTTGCAGCATGGCGTTACGCTCGAAACCATGCCAGGCATCGGCATCGACTCGTTCGATCTTGGCGGCATATGCCGCGTCGGCCGCATCGAGAATGCGCCTGAGCAGATCGTTGTCGTTGAGCTCGGGTTCGGCCTTGAGCCATTCACCGACCGGCAACTTGATCTGCCAGTCGTTCGCCAACGCCATTTCCAGCGCCTGGATTTCCCACTGTTCCTCGACGCTCTCGGCCGGCACGTAGATCCGGTAGGTGTCGTGCAACACCCCTTGGCGCATTGCGGTAATGGTCTCGGAAATATCGTCGGTTTCCAGCAATTCGTTGCGCTGTTGATAGATCACCTTGCGCTGGTCGTTGGCGACGTCATCATATTCGAGCAACTGCTTGCGAATGTCGAAGTTGCGCTGCTCCACCTTGCGTTGCGCCGATTCGAGAGAGCGCGTTACCAGGGGGTGTTCGATGGCTTCGCCTTCCGGCATCTTCAGGCGCACCATGATGGCATTCAGGCGTTCACCGGCAAAAATCTTCAGCAACTGGTCGTCGAGTGCAAGATAAAAACGCGAAGATCCGGGGTCGCCCTGGCGGCCGGCGCGGCCGCGCAACTGGTTGTCGATGCGGCGCGACTCGTGGCGTTCGGAACCGATGATATGCAAACCGCCAGCGGCGACCACCTGCTCATGGAGCTTGGTCCAATCGTCGCGGATGCCCTTGATGCGCTGTTCCTTGTCCTCGGCGCCGAGATTCGCATCATCCTTGAAGACGTCGATCTGCCGTTCGGGATTGCCGCCCAGCACGATGTCCGTACCGCGGCCGGCCATGTTGGTGGCAATGGTGATCACCCCGGGGCGTCCCGCCTGGACGACGATCTCGGCCTCCTTGGCGTGCTGCTTGGCGTTCAGCACCTGGTGTGGCATCTTCTCCTGCTTCAGCATTTCGGAGAGCAGTTCCGAGTTCTCGATCGAGGTGGTACCGACCAGCACCGGCTGGCCGCGCTGCTGGCAGTCCTTGATATCGGCGATGATTGCCGTGTATTTCTCCGCGGCTGTGCGGTAGATCTGGTCCATCCGGTCGTCGCGTATCATCGGCCGGTGCGTTGGGATAACCACCGTCTCCAGACCGTAGATCTGGTGGAACTCGTAGGCCTCGGTGTCGGCCGTGCCCGTCATGCCGGCCAGCTTGCCATACATGCGGAAATAGTTCTGGAAGGTGATCGACGCCAGGGTCTGATTCTCGTTCTGGATCGACACGCCTTCCTTGGCTTCGACCGCCTGATGCAGGCCGTCCGACCAGCGCCGTCCTGACATCAGGCGGCCGGTAAATTCGTCGACAATAACCACTTCGCCGTTTTGCACCACGTATTGCTGGTCGCGCAGGAACAGGTTGTGGGCGCGCAGCGCCGCATACAAGTGGTGCATCAGAAGAATATTGGCCGGCTCGTAAAGGCTGCCGCCTTCGGGCAGCAGCCCCTGGCGGGCGAGAATTTCCTCGGCATGCTCGTGGCCGGATTCGGTCAGCAGCACCTGGTGCGACTTGAGATCAACCGTGTAGTCGCCGGTATCGGTCTCGCCTTCCTTGCCGGCGGCTTCACCGCGTGTCAGCAGCGGCGCTACGGCATTCATCTTGATGTAAAGATCCGTATGGTCTTCCGCCTGACCGGAAATGATCAGCGGGGTGCGCGCCTCGTCTATCAGGATCGAATCCACTTCGTCGACGATGGCATAGTTGAGTCCGCGCTGGACACGCTCCCCAGCCGTATACACCATGTTGTCGCGGAGATAATCGAAACCGAACTCGTTGTTGGTGCCGTAGGTGATATCCGCCGCATAGGCTGCCTGCTTTTCATCGTGGGCCATTTGCGATAGATTCACGCCGACGCTGAGTCCCAGAAAGCGGTAAACCCGCCCCATCCATTCAGCATCGCGGCTGGCCAAATAGTCATTAACCGTAATGACGTGCACGCCCTTACCGGTCAGGGCATTCAGGTAGGCGGGCAGCGTGGCGGCCAGCGTCTTGCCCTCGCCGGTGCGCATCTCGGCGATCTTGCCGGCATGCAGCACCATTCCGCCGATCATCTGCGCATCGAAATGGCGCATGTTGAGCACACGTTTACTGGCTTCCCGAACCACTGCGAAGGCTTCGGGCAGTAACGCATCGAGGGTCTCGCCGTTGGCGGCACGCAACTTCAACTCGGCGGTCTTGCCGCGCAATTGGTCATCGTCAAGAGCCTGCATTGCCGGCTCGAATGCGTTGATCTTCTTGACGGATATGGCGTACTGGCGGATCAGCCGATCGTTGCGGCTACCGAAAATTTTCTTGAGAAGACCTGAAATCATGCGTTGTAGCCCGTAGCGGCAAAAAAGGAATTTTACCACGGCGGGAAGGGCTGCCGCCTCGTTGAAGGCCGCCTTGGGCTGCGCCACGCAGCCAGTTGAGCCAGTGACTGCGGGAGTCACGTAATAGCTTGGTCGGGGTGAGAGGATTCGAACCTCCGACTCCTGCGTCCCGAACGCAGTACTCTACCAGGCTGAGCTACACCCCGAATCGATTCACAGACTTACAGAGATGTTGCCCTGCTGACTGAAACCGGCCTGCATAGCGCTTGTCCATGATATGGAACCGACACAAATCCGGGATCGATTCAATGATCGCGCGCTAATGCAAAACGGGCTAATTGTAGCAGAGATTCGCGGTAAGTTGAAACCGGCAGCGCACGCAGGGCGGAGATTGCCATGGTAATCTCCGCTTCAGCTTGGCGCCGAGTGACCGCGAGCGCATCTGTTGCTTGAATCGCCTCAAGCACGGTTGAAAAATCCTCACGCCCACCGTGCTCAATGGCACGACGAACACAGGCGGATTGTTCAGCATTGCCATGTTGCATCACATGGATCAAGGGCAGGGTCGGCTTGCCTTCCGCCAGATCATCCCCAAGATGCTTGCCGGTTGTGGCTTCATCGCCCGAATAGTCGAGTACGTCATCGATCAGTTGAAATGCCGTGCCCAAATGCATGCCATAACTCGCCAAGTCCGCCTCGAGTTGCTGGCTTGCGCCGCCCAGCATCGCGCCGAGCCGGGCTGCCGCCTCAAACAGCTTGGCAGTCTTGAAGCGAATCACCTGTAGATACTGCTCGACCTCGATATCTGCATTGTGGCAATTCATCAACTGCAAGACTTCGCCCTCGGCGATGATATTGGTGGCATCGGCAAGCACCCGCATCACTCGCATGTCATCAACCGTGAGCATCATCTGGAACGCTCTTGAATACAGGAAGTCCCCCACCAGTACGCTGGCGGCATTGCCGAATAGGGCGTTGGCGGTGGAGCGGCCTCGCCGCAACTCGGATTCGTCGACCACGTCGTCGTGCAGCAAAGTCGCCGTATGGATGAATTCGACCACGGCGGCCAGCTCGTGATGATGGGTACCACGATAGCCAAGCGCACCCGCACTCAGCAGCACCAGCACCGGTCGCAGGCGCTTTCCGCCCGCGGAAATGATGTACTCGGCGACCTGTCGCACCAGCACCACATCCGAGTGCAAGCGCGCACGAACCACAGCGTCGACAGCACGCAGGTCGGGTTCAATCAAGGCGTTTAGGGCGGCAAGCGGCGGGATATTGGACACGAGGAGGTGACAGGCGGAAAAGTGCGATGTTAGGCGGCACCCCGTATTGCGTCAAGCCGGATCAAATGTCTTTGACCAGAACGGCTTGTCCCTGTATAATGCGCGGTTCTTTGCAGCATCATTTCAAGTGGAGTCCATCATGTATGCGGTTATAAAAACTGGCGGCAAGCAGTATCGCGTCGCTGCCGGCGAAAAAATCAAAGTAGAACAGATACCGGCAGATGTGGGCGCAGAAATAACCCTCGACCAAGTGCTTATGGTTGGTGAAGGCGAATCCGTCAAGATCGGCACGCCCATCATTGCTGGCGCCTCGGTCACGGCCAAGGTAGTCGCGCACGGCCGGGGGCCGAAGATCAAGATCTTCAAGATGCGCCGTCGCAAGCATTACCAGAAACATCAGGGACATCGCCAAAATTTCACCGAAATTGAGATCAGCGGAATCGTCGCCTGATTCTCTACGATCTCGACCACTAGGAGCCTGAATCATGGCACACAAGAAAGCAGGCGGCAGTTCCCGCAACGGCCGCGACTCTGAATCACAACGACTGGGCGTCAAGCGCTACGGTGGCGAAGCTGTTGCTGCCGGCAGCATCATCGTCCGCCAGCGCGGAACGATTTTTCACCCCGGCGATAATGTCGGCATCGGTAAGGACCACACCCTGTTCGCCAAAGTCGATGGCGCGGTTCAATTCACCGTAAAGGGTGCGACGAAGCGCAAGACCGTCAGCATAGTGACCGTCGCATAATCACTCGGCAAACGGCATTGTTCTGCGCAAAGCCCTATCCTTGCGATAGGGCTTTTTGTTTTTCGGAACTGAAACGATGAAATTTTTCGACGAAGCGAAGATCGAGGTAGTCGCTGGCGATGGCGGGAACGGGTCGGCCTCCTTCCGCCGCGAAAAGTACGTCCCCCGCGGGGGGCCCGACGGCGGCGATGGCGGCCGAGGCGGCAGCATCTGGGCGATCGCCGACTGCAACCTCAACACCCTCATCGATTTCCGTTACACCCGGATCTTTCGTGCCCAGCATGGCGAGAACGGACGGGGGGCGGACTGCTACGGCAAGGGTGGCGAAGATATGCTGCTGCGCGTCCCGGTCGGCACGGTGTTTTATGACCTAGCGTCAAACGAAACCATCGCCGATCTGGACAGTGATGGCAAAAAGGTGTTGATTGCCAAAGGGGGCAACGGCGGCCTGGGCAACATTCATTTCAAGTCCAGCACCAACCGGGCGCCGCGTCAAACCACCCAAGGCGAGGAAGGCGAACGGCGCGAACTACGCCTCGAACTCAAGGTGCTGGCCGATGTCGGATTGCTGGGCCTACCCAACGCCGGCAAGTCCACATTCATCCGCGCCGTTTCAGCCGCCAAGCCAAAAGTTGCCGACTACCCGTTCACTACCTTGCAGCCAAATCTTGGCGTCGTACGCGTCGATGAGAATCGCAGCTTCGTCATCGCGGATATTCCCGGTCTGATCGCGGGTGCCGCGGAAGGCGCCGGGCTTGGCCACCGCTTTCTCAGGCATTTGCAGCGCAATCGCCTGCTACTCCATCTGGTGGATATTTCTCCTTTCGATCCCGAGGCCGATCCAATTCGCGACGCACATGCAATTCTCGAAGAATTGCGCAAGTACGACGCGGCGCTTTTTGACAAACCACGCTGGTTGGTGATCAACAAGATCGACTTGGTTCCCGACGACGAACGAGTCCAGCGCATCGCCGCCTTGGTTGATGGTTATGGGGTGGTTGAAAGGCAGTTCGCTATTTCCGCGATTAGTGGTCAAGGTTGTCGCGAATTGTGTTTCGCTATAATGGAGCATCTCGAGCGACACAAGTTGCCGGTGGATGAACAGAACGATGCGGCAGCGCCTACTTGAATCACGACGGCTGGTTGTAAAAGTTGGCAGCGCGCTGGTTACCGACAACGGCGCCGGCCTGGATCACTCAGCGATTGCCGAGTGGGCACGCCAAATTGCGCAGTTGCGTGGCAGCGGCAGGCAGGTCGCGCTGGTATCTTCGGGTGCCATTGCCGCGGGGATGCAACGGCTGGGATGGACCGCACGTCCGCACGCGATGCACGAACTCCAGGCTGCGGCAGCAGTCGGACAGATGGGACTGGCCCAGGCCTATGAATCCTGTTTCTCCCAACACGGCCTGAAGACAGCGCAAATCCTGCTCACCCATGAAGATCTTGCAGACCGCAAACGCTACCTGAATGCCCGCTCGACCCTTATCACCCTGCTGGAACTGGGCGTAGTTCCGATCATCAACGAAAACGACACCGTCGTCACCGATGAGATCAAGTTCGGCGACAACGACACTCTCGGCGCGCTGGTTGCCAATCTGATCGACGCCGATGCGCTGGTCATACTCACCGACCAGTTGGGCCTGTATAGTGCCGACCCGCGTCGCGACCCTGCCGCAAAGTTGATTGGCCAAGGGCGCGCCGATGACGCAGCCTATGAGGCAATGGCCGGAGGAGTCGGTAGCAGCATCGGCAAAGGCGGCATGATCACCAAGGTGCGGGCCGCCCAGAGAGCAGCCAGGAGCGGTGCCAACACCCTGATCGCTAGCGGCAGGGAGCCAGACGCCTTGTTACGCATTGCCGCCGGCGATGAGTTGGGAACACTGCTGTATGCCACCGCATCACCATTGGCAGCTCGCAAGCAGTGGCTGGCCGACCATCTGCAGCTCGCAGGTAGCCTGGTGCTGGATGACGGAGCAATTCGAGCGCTACGTGACGGAAAAAGCTTGCTCGCGGTTGGGGTGGCCGGCATCGAGGGTGAATTCGAGCGTGGCGCCGCCGTCGCCTGCCGTACCCGGTCTGGCGAAGAAGTAGCACGCGGCCTGATCAATTATTCAAGTTCCGAAGCACGCCGCATCGCCGGCCATGCCTCCCATGAAATCGAAGCCATCCTCGGCTATCTCGACGAAGAAGCACTGATCCATCGAGACAATATGGTCCTGCTCTAGCAGGACCATATTGCGGCGAAGGCTAACCTTTGCGCAGCAAAGTTAAGCAGCGAAGCTGCGGCCGGAGTCACAACATGGTTTTGCTTTAGCCGGAGCCATAGCTTCTTCCGCTAGCAAGTGGGCCAATATCCTATCCCGGAAACGCCAAAGCCCACTTTCGTGGGCTTTGGTATGGGTGGGGAGTCTGGCGCTGACCTACTTTCTCACACGAGGTGTGCAATATCATTGGCGCGGAGGT
>JBAYJH010000015.1:0-33752 GCA_041665185.1 Sterolibacterium sp. | reverse complement strand
TCGCCCAGGTCGAGTACCTGATGCAGGATTCGGAATCGGTGTTCCTCTTCGTCGAGGACGAGGAACAACTCGACAAGGCGCTGGAGGTCCGCGAGCGCCTGCCGAAACTGCGCAAGATCATCGTCTGGGACATGGAAGGCCTGCGCGATCTCGACGATGCCCAGGTGATCAGCCTA
Organism: Sterolibacterium sp.; assembly: GCA_041665185.1. Taxonomy (GTDB): domain Bacteria; phylum Pseudomonadota; class Gammaproteobacteria; order Burkholderiales; family Rhodocyclaceae; genus JACRAR01. The sequence continues at coordinate 33,576 of JBAYJH010000015.1, read as the reverse complement.
CAGCGGTTGCGCGAGATCGGCCGCGAGCGCATCGCCCGGCTGGGCGCCGCCGCCACAGCCGAATGGCAGGCGCGCATCGACAGCAGACAACCCGCGGATCTGGCAATCCTCATCTACACCTCGGGGACGACCGGGCGCCCCAAGGGGGCGATGCTCTCCCATCACAATGTGATTTTCACCATCCGCGGCTACAACACCATCATCTCGCAAAACGAGCAGGACGAGCGGATGTGCTTCCTGCCGCTGTGCCATGTCGCGGAGCGTCTCGGCGGCGCCTATTTCGCGCTGTACACCGGCACCTGTCTCAACTTCGTCGAGAACCCCGAAACCATACCCGAGAACGTGCGCGAGATTGCCCCGACGGTGTTTACCGCCGTGCCGCGCATCTGGGAAAAATTCTACTCGGGCGTGATGATCGCCCTGTCCGAGGGCACCGCCTTCGAGAAGTGGGCTTACCGCATGGCGATCGGTGTCGGCATGCGCATTGTCGCCGCCCTTGAGGCCGGGAAACCGGTCGGGGCGGCATTGCAGGCCATGCACTGGCTGGCGCGTGTGCTGGTGTTGGACAACGTGAGAAGGAGCATCGGCATCCATCGCAGCCGTTTCCTGGTGACCGGCGCGGCGCCGATCTCGCCCGACCTGGTGCGCTGGTACATGGCGCTGGGAGTGCCCATGCTGGAAGTCTGGGGGCAAACCGAATCCGGCGGCGGCTCGACCGGAATGCCGATCGAGCGGATCAAACCCGGCATGATCGGCACCGCGGCGCCTTACAACGAGGTGGTGGTGTCGCCCGAGGGCGAACTGCTGATCCGCGGCGAGAACGTCTTCATGGGCTACCTAAACCAGCCGGACAAGACCGCGGAGACCGTCGACGCCGAGGGCTGGCTGCATACCGGCGATGTCGGCTATGTCGATGCCGACGGCTATTTCAAGATCTCCGACCGCCTCAAGGACATCATCATCACCGCCGGCGGCAAGAACATCACGCCCTCGGAAATCGAGAACCAGCTCAAGTTTTCGCCCTACATCACCGACGCGGTGGTGATCGGCGACAAGCGGCCTTATCTGGTCTGCCTGATCATGATCGACCAGGACAACGTGGAGAAATTCGCCCAGGACCACGACATTCCTTTTTCGAACTACGCCAGCCTGTGCCGCGCACGCGAAGTGCAGAAGCTGATAGAGTCCGAACTGGAGCGGGTGAACCTGCAATTTGCCCGCGTCGAGCAGGTCAAGAAATTCCGCCTGATCGAGAAGAAGCTGGGCGCCGAGGACGAGGAACTCACCCCGACCATGAAGCTCAAGCGAAAGTTCGTTAGCCAGAAGTACGCAGAACTTATAGAATCCATGTACCGTAACTAATAATCCGAGGAGGTCACAATGAAGCACATGACTCGCACTGTCGCCGTATTGGCGGCTGCCCTGTTGGCCGGCGGCGCCGCACAGGCAGATCAGGGTGTCACCAAGGACCAGATCGTCGTTGGCTCGATCCAGGATCTGTCCGGTCCGCTGGCGGGCTTCGGCAAGCAGCTCAAGTTCGGCATCCAGATGCGCGCCGACGAGATCAACGAGAGCGGCGGTATCAACGGACGCAAGCTCAAGATGGTGATCGAGGACAGCGGCTACGACCCGAAGAAGGGCCTGCTCGCCGCGCAGAAGCTGGTCCAGCAGGACAAGATCTTCGCCATGGTCGGCACCCTCGGCACCGGCGTGGCGATGGCGAGTTTCCAGCCGATGTTCGAAAAAAACGTGCCGAACCTGTTCCCGCTGACCGCCGCGCGCGAAATGTACGAGCCCCTCAACAAGCTCAAATTGTCGTTTGCCGCCCCCTATTACGACCAGGTGCGCATGGGCGTGAAGTGGCTTGCCAAGGAGCGCGGCGCGAAGAAATTCTGCGCCATCTATCAGGATGACGAGTTCGGTCTCGAAGTTTTTCGCGGCGCGGAGCAGGGCCTGAAGGACATGAAGCAGGAGTTCGTCGAAAGGACCACATTCAAGCGCGGCGCCACCGATTTTTCGGCGCAGGTGGCGAAGATGAAGAGTTCCGGCTGCGACACCGTGGTTCTGGGCACCGTCATTCGTGAGACCATCGGCACCATCGGCACCGCCAAGAAGATGGGCTGGGATCCGCAATTCATGGGTTCCTCGGCGGCCTACACCGACCTGATCCACAAGCTCGGCGGCAAGGCCATGGACGGCCTCTACGCGACTTTCCAGACGGGCGTGCCTTACATGGACGATCCTTCCAAGAACCTCCGCGAATGGGGTGCGCGCTACAAGGCCAAGTTCAATGAAGATCCCGGCCTGTTCTCCGCCTACGGATATGCAGTGGTCGACCTGTTCGCCCGCGCGGCGCAAAAAGCCGGTCAGAACCTGACGACCGACAGCCTGGTGAATGCCTTCGAGACGACCAGCTTTCCGCGCGACATGTTCGGCAGCCCCGAGTTCAAGTTTTCCAAGACCGACCATCTCGGCAACAAGCGCTCGCGCATCGGCCAGATCCAGAACGGCAAATGGACGGCCGTCACCGACTATCTGGACAACTGAGCGCCGCAGACCCAGGACTGACGGCGCCCGCGGGCGCCGTTTTTTATAGAATCGCGACCGCCGGATATCTTTGATCGGCGCAGGCGTGGAAGATGCAGGTATGAAGATCCGCTTCAGCAAGATGCAGGGGCTCGGCAACGACTTCGTCGTCATCGACGCCGTGCGCCAGGATGTCCGGCTCACCGCGGCGCAGGCGCGCCGGATTGCCGATCGCCACTTCGGCGTCGGCTGCGACCAGATCCTGGTGGTGGAAAAGGCCGATCGGGACGGCGTGGATTTCGGCTACCGGATATTCAATGCCGACGGTGGCGAGGTGGAGCAGTGCGGCAACGGCGCCCGTTGCTTCGTGCGCTTCGTGCATGATCAGGGGCTCAGCGACAAACGCCAGATCCGCGTCGCGACGCTGTCGGGGATCATCGCACCGCGCCTGGAGGCGAACGGCGAAATCAGCGTCGACATGGGCGTGCCGGTGTTCACGCCGGACGCGATCCCCTTTGTGAGCGACAGCGCCGAGGTGGTGCAGCCGTTGCGAGCAGGCGAGCGCGACTTCGCCATCACCGCCGTGTCGATGGGCAATCCGCATGCGGTCCAGGTGGTCGACGACATCGACCGCGCCGCGGTCGAGCGGGACGGACCGCTGATCGAAGCCCATCCGCGCTTCCCCCGCCGCGTCAATGCCGGCTTCATGCAGGTGCTGGAACGCCACGCCATCCGCCTCCGGGTGTACGAGCGTGGCGCCGGCGAGACACTGGCGTGTGGCAGCGGTGCCTGTGCCGCCGTGGTCGCGGGTATACGCCGCGGCTTGCTCGACAGCCCGGTGCGGGTGACGACGCGCGGCGGCGACTTGCGGATCGCCTGGGAAGGCGGCAGCAGCCCTGTCATAATGACGGGGCCGGCCGCGACGGTATTCACCGGCGAAATCGACCTGCCCAATCAGACATCAGAGGAAACACATGAACGCCGCCCTGGAAGCCAATGAAGTTGCCAGCTACCTGAAGAACCATCCGGAATTCTTCGACCACTACGCCGAACTGCTGGCGCAGGTGCATATCCCCGATCCGCACGGGGGCCGCGCCATCTCCATCACCGAGCGCCAGCTCGGCAGCCTGCGCGAGCGCAACAAGCAGCTCGAAGCCAAGCTGACCGAATTGATCCGCTACGGCGAGGAGAACGACGCCATCTCGGAAAAGATCCATCGCCTGACCGTCGCCCTGATCGCCGCCGCCGACTATCGGACGGTGGTGCGCACCTTGTATTCGCATCTCGGCGGTGCCTTCGCGGTGCCGCATGTGGCGCTGCGTTTGTGGGGCCTCGCGGCGAACGAGTCGGCTCAACAAGCAGAATTCTCGCCGACCGAAACTGCCACGATCAGCCTCGCCAAGGAGCTCAAACATCCCTATTGCGGCCCCAGCGCAGGCATCGCCGCGCTGGCATGGCTGGGCGGTGGTGTGCGTTCCCTGGCGCTGGTGCCGCTCAAGCGCGACGACGAAACCGTCGGCCTTCTGGCGCTCGGCAGCGAGGAAGCGCATCGCTTCTATCCCGAGATGGGCACCCTGTTTCTCACCCGCATCGGCGACATCGCCGCCGCCGCCTTGTCGCGCACCGTGGATTGATCACCGGTGAGCGCCCTGCGCGACCAGGGAGCCTTGGCAGCGCAGGCTGTCCAGGACATCGCCGAGGCGTTCCTCGCCGCCCTGACCCACGAGCGCCGCGCCAGCCCACATACCCTGGACGCCTACCGGCGCGACCTGGCGATGCTGCTACAACTCACCGCAGCCACCACACTGGAGCGGCTTGCCGCGCTGAGGGCGATCGACATCCGCCGCTGCATCATGCAATTGCACAGCCGCGGGCGTTCGCCGCGCGCCATCGCCCGCACCCTGTCGGCCTGGCGCAGCTTTTATCGCTGGCTCGGCCGGAATCACGATCTGCCGGCCAATCCATGCCAGGGCGTGCGGCCGCCCAAGCGCCGCCGCGATCTTCCCAAGGCGCTGTCGGTCGACCAGGCCGCCGCCCTGCTCAACGCCGCCCCCGCCGACGGACTGCTCGATCTGCGCGATCGGGCGATGTTCGAGGTGTTCTATTCCTCCGGCTTGCGCCTGGCCGAGCTGGTTTCGCTGGACATCGGCGCGGGGCTGGATCCAACCGCCGGCGAAGTGACGGTCACCGGCAAGCGCAGCAAGACCCGCGTCGTGCCGGTGGGGAACAAAGCATTGGCTGCCGTGCAAGCCTGGCTGGAGCGGCGCCACGAGATCGCGGCAGATGGGGAGCGCGCGCTGTTCATCAGCCGGCGCGGCACGCGTATCTCGCCGCGCATGGTGGAACTGCGCCTGACCCGCTGGGCGCAGCGCCAGGGCCTCGGCCTCAAGGTCCATCCCCACATGCTGCGCCACTCCTTTGCCACCCATCTGCTGCAATCCTCGGGCGACCTGCGCGCCGTGCAGGAGATGATGGGCCATGCCAGCATCGCCTCGACCCAGATCTATACCCATCTCGACTTTCAGCATCTCGCCAAGGTTTATGATGCGGCCCATCCGCGAGCGCGAAAGAAATAGCCCAATATCGCCGGAGTTCGCTGGCGTCCTGGCAGCGCGCTCCGCAACAGTCACTTCAACCTGGAGGATTCACTTCATGTCCATTAACCTTAGATGCATCATCCACCTGGCCTGGCTGCTTGGCGCGGCTGCCCTGGCAGCGCTGCCGGGCGCAGGTTCGGCGCTGGCCGCGGAAGAGGCGGCGCCCGCCGGCGACACCGTGCGCCCAGAGATCGGCAAGCCCTTGAAGGAGGCGCAGGAGTTGACGGCAGCCAAGAAGTATCGGGAAGCATTGGCAAAGATCGACGAGGCCGAGGCCGTCCCCGCCAAGACCCCGTATGAGTCGTACGTGATTTTCCGCAATCGCGGCGCGGCTGCATTCGTCGGCGGCGAGGTCGACCTTGCGGCGAAATCGTTCGCGGCGGCGATGCCCTTCGATCGGCTGACGACAGCCGAACTCATCGATATTTCGCGGGCGCTGGCGGTGCAGTTTTATAACAAGCCCGATCATGCGAACGCCATCGTCTGGGCAACGCGTTATCTGGAAAAGGGTGGTCGGGATCCGGAGATCAAGGTTTTGCTGACCCAGGCGCATTTCCTGAAGAACGACCTGGCGGGCGCCGCCGCCCTGTTACAGAAGTTCAACCGCGAGGAAGAGGCGGCGGGAAAAGTGATGGCCGAGAGCCAGCTACAGCTCTGGGCGAATTGCGCGATGAAGCTGAACCGCAATGCCGAACTGGTGACGGCCCTTGAGAAGCTTGCAACCCACTATCCCAAGAAGAGCTATTGGACCGATCTGGTCCGGCGGGTCCAGGTGGATCCGGCCTTCTCCGAGCGTCTGGCATTGGACGCCTATCGGCTGCAATCCCACGCAGGGTCGATCGCCAGCCCCGAGGAATCTTTGGACATGGCCGGTCTCGCCATGCAGGCGGGGTTCCCGGTAGAGGCGAAGAAAGTGCTTGACCAGGGCAAGGCGGACAAGTTGCTGGGCACCGCAGCGACGGATGCAAAGCTCAAGAAATTGGAGGAACAGGTCAGCAAGGGTCTGGCGGAAGATCTCAAGTCCCTGGCGCAGGACCAGCAGCGCGCCAGCGCGGCGAAGACCGGGATCACGCCGGTCAATATCGGCTTCAATTTCGTCTTACACGGCCAGTTCGAAAAAGGCATTGCTCTGATCGAGCAGGGTATCGCCAAGGGCGGCCTCAAGTATTCCGAAGATGCCAAGCTGAAGCTTGCGGTTGCCTGCCTCTATGCTGGCCAGAAGGACAAGGCGGTGCAGGTGCTCAAGTCAATTGGGGGGAGCGACGGCACCGAGGTACTGGCGAAGTTATGGCTGATCCGGATAAATCAGGGCTAGCCGGAAGCGCCGCAATTGCCGTCGCGGCCTACGCCGGGGTGTCCAGAATGTTGTGCCAGAACATCGCCCGGCCCATTTGCGGGTCGAGCTGATAGGGCACATAGCCGCAGGCCTTATAAGCCGACTGGGCGATGGTATTGCCTTCCAGTACTTCCAGCGTGATCTTGCAGCAACCCATGGCGCGCGCGCTTGCCTCGATGCGCGCCAGGAGTTGCTTGGCGATGCCTTGCCCGCGGAATTTTCCGGCCACCGCCAGGTCGTGGATGTTCAGCAAGGGCTTGCAGGCGAAGGTCGAAAAACCCTCGATGCAGATGGCGAGTCCCGCCGGCTCGCCATCGACGAAGGCCAGCAAACCCCGCATCCACTGCCGTCGGCGCAGTTCCGCCACTAGATTTTCACGGGTGGACGCCGACAAACCGCCGCCGCCGCCCATCGGATCGAGGGCGTAGTCGTTGAGCAGATAGACGATGGCGTCGGCATGCGCCGGCAGCGACAGATCGGCGTCCACGATTTCGATCACCTTATTTCCCACAATACTTCCCACAATACCTCCCACGAGTCATATGGAATTGGCAGCGCCGTTAGGCACGCCGGCCGACGATCACCAGGTCGCGCTCAACGCCATCGAGCACGGCGACGCCAGGCAATACTCCCCAGCGCGCGAAGTCGAAAGCCTCGAACAACGCCAGGCTGGGGAGATTGTGGCCGAAGATGAATCCGAGCAGGTTGTCGACTTCCAGCGCCGCTGCTCCCAGCAGGGCCTGCGTCAACAGGTAGCGCCCCAGCCCGCGCTGCCGGTGGGCCTCATGCACATAGACGCTGAGCTCGGCGCTGCGGTGGTAGGCCGGGCGTCCGTAGAAGGAGGAGAAACTCAGCCAGGCCGCGATGCCGCCGTCGCGTTCGACCACCCAGAGCGGCCGCGATGCCGGCGGGTGTTCCTCGAACCAGCGGATGCGGCTTTCCACCGACACCGGCTCGGTGTCCGCGGTGACCATGCGTGAGGCGACCGTGGCGTTGTAGATCGCCACGATCTGGGAAAGATCCTGGCGACGGGCGATGCGATGGGTGATGGTCAGGTCATGCATGTTTCATCCTGCCTGTCATTGGCGATTATTGGCCATTCGACTGCAACAACGCCGGGTTGCGGTCGAGGCCGCAGGCGACGAACCCGCTCATACCGACCGGCAGGGTCGCATGGGCGGCCAGCGCTGCGGCTTGTGAGGGAAATTCGGTGAACACGCAGGCGCCTGAACCGCTCATGCGCGCCGCGCCGAACTGCCGCAACCAGTCCAGGTGCCGGGCGACTTGAGGGTAGAGGCGGCAGGCCACCGCTTCCAGGTCGTTGCCGCCGATGCCGGGGCGCCAGGCGGTGGCGCTGATGGCCGGCGTATCGCGGCGCAAGTCGGCTGCGCCGAAAATCTGCGCCGTCGGCACCGCCACCGGCGGCACCAGCACCAGGTACCAGGCGGTCGGCAGGTCGACATCGACGAAGCGTTCGCCGACGCCTTCGGCGAAGGCGGCATGTCCGTGGATGAAAATCGGCACGTCGGCGCCGAGCGCCAGGCCGAGCTGCTGTAGCTCGGTCGACGACAGCCGCGTGTCCCACAGGTGGTTCAGCGCCAGCAGGGTGGTGGCGGCGTCCGAGCTGCCGCCGCCCAGCCCGCCACCGAGGGGCAGCCGCTTGACCAGGCGGATCTCCACGCCCTGGCTCGTCCTGGCGGCTTGCTGTAGCGCCCGCGCCGCGCGCAGGCACAAGTCCTGGTCGGGCGGCACGCCGGGGAGCCGGGTGGCCACTTCGATGCGGCCATCTTCGCGCGGGGCGAAGCTCAGGCTGTCGCCGAAATCGAGGAAGCGGAACACCGTCTGCAACAAGTGGTAGCCGTCCGGGCGGCGGCCGACCACATGCAGGAACAGGTTCAGTTTCGCCGGCGCCGGCCAGGTGCGTCGCCAGGCACTCATGGCGCGATCTGCCATTCGTCGACTTTCAAACGCACCTCGATGTCTTCGCGTTTCAGTTCGATCAGTGCGGGCAAAGCATCGGCGGCGTCGCTCGCGTAGTCCGGATAAGCCACTTGCCAGTCATCCGCCACCATCCGTTGCGGCCGTCCCGAACGATCGTGGTGAACACCCAGCGCCCCGGCCGGGACATCGGCCATCAGCCAGCGCGGCAGCGCCGAGAGCGGCAGGGCGAAGCCAAATACCTGGGCGGAAAGGGCTTGCCAGTCGGGCGCGGCGAACTCTTGCCGGTCGGCGGTGGTCAGGCGTGCCCCGGCGGCGTCGCGGGTCAACTCGGCGATGCCCTGGCCGAGTGGCGTGGCGACGAAGATCTCGTCGCGCTCCGTAGTGTGTCGCCAGGTGATGTTGACGGCATAGTGCTGGTCGCCTTTGTTGGCGGCGAGGCGTCCGGCCAGGAAGAAGTCGTTGCTGGTTGTGCGGACGGGACGCTGCGTCGGCAGCGCGGTGCCAGGCATTTGGGCGCATGCCGCTAACAGGCAGGTGACCACGCAGATAAGCACCGAGCGTGGCAGCAGTCGACGTCGCAACATTCCGGCGACGCCTAGGGGACGAATTTCTTGATGGTTGCCGTCAGCGCCGCGTTGGCGGGAAAGGCTTTGGCTGCGTCGTTCCATGTTTTCAGCGCCTCTTCGCGGCGACCCATGCTCCACAGGACCTCGCCGAGATGCGCGGCGATCTCCGGATCGGGGCGCAGCGACAAGGCCTTGGTCAGGAAATCGAAGGCGCTCTTCTGGTCGCCGCGACGGTACAGCAGCCAGCCTTTGCTGTCGAGAATGAAGGGATCGTCCGGCGCCAGTTCCAGCGCTTTCTCGATCAGGCGCTGCGCTTCGTCGAGGCGTATTCCGCGGTCCGCCAGCGAATAGCCGAGGGCGTTGTAGGCATGGGCATGGTCTGGTTTGAGCTGGATCAGCTTCCCCAGATTGCGCTCGAGAATGTCGTTCCGGCCCAGTTTCTCCGCCAGCATCGCCGACTCGTAGAGCAGTTCGGGCTGGTCCGGCTGCGCGGCCAGCTTGCTGTCGAGCAGTTCCATGGCGGCGTCATTGCGGCCGGCGCCGCTGAGCAGGTGGGCTTCGGCAATCAGCAGCAGGACGCGATCGCTCTGGGACAGGCCGGGTTTTTCGAGCGCAGCCTGCTGCAAGGTGGCGCGTCCCTCGTCGAGGCGCCCCTGCTGCGTGTGCAGGGTGGCGATGCGCAGCCGGGATTGCAGCAATTGTTCCCCCGCCACCACCTTGCCATACCACTGTATGGCTTCATCCGGGCGCTTGGTGCTTTCGGCGATCTGGCCGAGGTAGTAGCGCGGCGGATTGGGATCGCCGACTCCCTGTTCCAGCAGTTGCTTGAAGTGGCTCTCGGCCGCGGGGTAATCATTCACTTGCAGCGACAACAAGGCCAAGGCGTAAAGCGCGTCCGGATCAGTGCGGCTTTCCTCCAGGAGGGTGGCGAATTCGCGCCGCGCCTCCTCGTAGCGCTTTTCGCCGACCAGGCTGCGGGCATAGGCGAAACGCACTTCGCGGGCCTTGGGATGGTCGGCGAGGAACAGCCGCAAGGTCTCGATGGCCTGCTTGCTGCTGGTGCGCTGCTGCAATTGCGCCTTGAACAACACCGCCTGTTCCCATTCCGGGCGCAGGGCCTGGGCGCGCCCCACCGCTGCCAGCGCGCGGGTTTCGTCACCGGCATTGACGGCGGCCTGGGCCCGGCTGATTTGCGCCTCGGCGAGGTTCTCGTAGGGGACCGTCAACTGTTCTATCAGTTGCAGCGCCGTGGTCTTGTCGGAAAAGCGCGCGATCAGGCGGCTGATGCGCAGCAGGCCGTCGGCGCTGTGATCCAGCGCCAGGATCTTGGCCAGATGGAGCGCGGCTTCGTCGGGCCGCTCGGCGCTGAGCAACAGTCCAGCCAGCATCTGGCGCGCCTGCGGCGCTTCGCCGTCGGTGTCGACCCAGATACGCGCGGCTTCGATGGCCGAGTCGGGTTGGCGCGAATACATGGCGATTTCGGCGGCGCGCTTGGCGATCCGCGGATCGCGGGTGGTCCTGGCGAGATCGAGATAGGTGCCGACGGCCAGATTGACATTGCTGCGCGCGCCGGCGATTTCGGCCAGCAGGAATTGATACAGCAGCTTGGGAGTGAGTTCCAGATTGGGAAGGTTGGCGGGTGCCGCTTCGTTCCCGGCGCCGTGCGGCGAAACGACGCCGGTATGGGGATGGCCCGGCTGATCGGCAGTGCCCTCGGCCCAGGCCGGGCTCCAGCAGGCGATCAAGGCGCCGCTCAGGACCGGTATCGCTCGACGCAAGGTGGAACGTGGTAAAGCGGCTGAAGGAGTGCGAACAACGGCTGAAAAAGGATTCATGGGAACGCGGGAAGTCTGCTCGGGCTCGAATAGAATGTTGGTGGACACCATGTTATCAGCTTCCCGCAGCATGGGAACAATCCCGTCCTTTCCCGCACCGCCGGGGTAGGCAAAGGCCCAATCAACGTTCCGACGCCCCGACGCCCCGACGCCCCGACGCTCCGACGCTCCGACGCTCATGCCCGAACTACCTGAAGTCGAAGTCACCCGCCGTGGCATTGCGCCGGAACTCGTCGGCCGGCGCGTCTCCGGCGCGACCACCCGGACCGCTCGCCTGCGTTATCCGTTGGCGCCGGAACTGCCCCGCCTGCTCAAGGGGCAGACCCTGCTGGCGGTGAGGCGGCGCGCAAAATATCTGTTGTTGGATTTCGGTTCCGGCACCTTGCTGATCCATCTCGGCATGTCGGGCAGCCTGCGCCTGCTGCCGCGTGGCGCTCCGCCGCAAAAACACGACCACTTTGATTTGCAATTCGGCGATCGCCTGTTGCGCCTGCGCGATCCGCGGCGTTTTGGCGCGGTATTGTGGCTGGCACAGGACGACATCGAGCGCCACCCGCTCCTGGCGGGCCTGGGGATCGAACCGCTGGAGGAGGAGTTTACCCCGGGCTGGTTGCATGCGGCCGCGCGCGGGAGAAACACCCCGATCAAACAATTGCTGATGGACGGCCACCTGGTCGTCGGCATCGGCAATATTTATGCTTCCGAAAGCCTCTATCGCGCCAGCATCGACCCTCGCACGGCGGCAGGCCGGATCGCTTTGAAACGCTTCGAGCGGCTGGTCCCGGCGATCCGCGCGACCTTGGCGGCGGCGATCGACGCGGGCGGTAGCAGCCTGCGCGATTTCATCGCCTCCGACGGCAGTTCCGGCTATTTCCAGCAGCAGTATTTCGTCTATGGACGCACCGGCGAAGTTTGCCGCGTCTGCGGCACGACGATACGCAGCCTGCGCCAGGGGCAGCGCGCGACTTTCTACTGTCCGACCTGCCAGCGCCGTTAGCGGACTATTTTGCCGTCAGTTGATGGTACTTGACCATCAACTGATCCTTGCTTTCGACGCGGTTGGGATTCTTCGGAATGCAGTCCACCGGACAAACTTCGACGCATTGCGGGGTGTCGTAGTGGCCGACGCACTCGGTGCATTTATCCGGATCGATCTGGTAGATTTCGTCGCCCTGGGAGATGGCGTTATTGGGGCATTCCGGTTCGCATACATCGCAATTGATGCATTCGTCGGTGATCATCAGAGCCATTGTTGCATCCTTATGAGACGGGTTAAGTAAGAGTTAAGTGAGGGGTTTGGCCAGCTTTTCGGCCAGGCGCTGTTCGACCAGCGGCTGCACGAATTTTTCGACGTTGCCGCCGAGGACGGCGATTTCCCGCACCATGGTCGCGGAAATGAAGAGGTATTGCTCGGCGGGCGTCAAAAAAACGGTTTCGACATCCGGGTACAGATTGCGATTCATCCCGGCCATCTGGAATTCGTATTCGAAGTCTGACACGGCGCGCAGGCCGCGCAGGATCACATGGGCGCCGTTCTTGCGCATGAAATCCATCAGCAGGCAGTCGAAGCCGTAGACTTCGACATTGGTGTATTGGACCAGCACCTCGCGCGCCATATCCACCCGTTCGTCGAGGGTGAAGAAGGGCTGTTTGGTGCGGCTGTGGGCGACGCCGACGATCACCCGGTCGAACAGCCGGGAGGCCCGCCGGACGAGATCCTCGTGGCCGCGCGTGAGCGGGTCGAATGTGCCGGGATAGACGGCGATGCCGTTACTCATGCCTGCTCCAATAATTGATAGGCCACCTGCCCGGCCCGGCCTTGCCTGACGCTACGCCATTCCCCAACGGTGTCCACCGCACGCTCCGCCTCGACATACAACCGGGCGCCGGGGTTGGCCAGGCGCTGCAACAGCGGCGCGATGCGCTCGATCCAGCCATGCCGGAAAGGGGGGTCGAGAAAGATCAAGTCGTAACGTTGTGCCGTCGAATCGGCGAATTTTACCGCATCCGTGCGGATCAACTCCAGTTTCGGGCTGTCCAGTGCTTGCGCATTCTGCCGCAACATCGCATAGGCGCCTTGATCCTGCTCAATCAGCGTCACCCGTTCGGCGCCGCGCGAAGCCGCCTCGAAGCCCAGGATCCCGCTGCCGGCGAACAGGTCCAGGCAAGATAGTCCCGTCAAATCCTGCCCCAGCCAGTTGAACAGGGTGACACGCACCCGGTCGGGGGTCGGCCGCAGCTCCTTGGGGGAGTCGGCAACCTTGATCAGGCGGCTGCGCCACTGGCCGCCGGTTATGCGAATGCGGGACATCGTCTTCCCTGCGTCCGGCTATCAGTCCCCGCCGACGACCACGGTGACCAGGTTTTCGGGCCGGACATGCCGGGCGAAGGCCTCACGCACCTGCTGCGCCGTCACCGCTTCGACGCGGCGCGGAAAATCCTCGATATAGGTCAGCGGCAGCTTGTGGAAGCCGATCAGCGACAGGTAGCCGAGAATCTTGGCATTGCTGTCGAGTCGCAACGCCTGGCCGTCGATGAGGTTCTGTTTGGCGGCCTTCAATTCGGCTGGCGTCGGGCCTTGTCTGAGGAAGTCGGCGAGCACCGCCTCGACCAGCTTGATCGCCTCGCCGGCCTGCTCGCGCTTGGTCTGTAGGCCGATCTCGAACGGGCCTTCCAGCTTGCGCGGGGCGAAATAGCTGTAGACGCTGTAGGCATAGCCGCGCTTCTCGCGGACTTCCTGCACCAGGCGCGAGACGAAGCCGCCGCCGCCAAGGGTGTAGTTGCCGACCAGCAGCGCAAAGTAGTCCGCGTCCGTGCGTTTCTCCGCCGGCATGCCGATCTGGATATGGCTCTGGGTGGCCGGATGCGGCAAGCGGATGGTCTCGCGCTGCGGCAGGGAGACGGCCGGCGGCGCCGGCGTTACAGCGGCCGACTGCGGCAGGGCATCCGTGAGCCGGTCGGCGATGGCCTCGGCCTCGGCGCGCGAGACATCGCCGATGATGGCGACCACCGCCTGGCGCGCGCCGAAGTGGCCGCGCCAGAAGGCCAGTAGATCGTCGCGGCCGATGCGGGCAATGCTCTCTTCGCTGGCCGTCACGCCATACGGATGGTTGGGATAGATGGCTGCCGCGAAGCGCTTGGCGGCAATGCTGTCCGGCTGGGTCGCGGCTTCCTGGATGGCCGAAATGCTGCGGGCTTTCTCGCGCGCCAGCACTTCATCCGGAAAACTCGGCGCGGCCAGCACGGCGCCCATCAGATCGAGCGCCGCCTCGCGTTCCGGCTGGCTGGTCAGGGTGCGCAGACTGACGCCGGCGCGGTCGTGGTCGGCGGAGCCCGAAAGATGGGCGCCGCTATCCACGAGTTTCGTGGCGATCTGTTCCTCGTCCAGAAGCGCTCCACCGACCCTGGCGCCGGCATCCAGCAGGCCGACGGTGAGCCCCGCCAGTCCGGCTTTTCCGGCGGGGTCATAGACCGACCCGGCGGTGAAATCGATTTGCACATCGAGCATGGGCAGGCTGCGATTGGCGACGAAATAGACCTGTGCGCCGGAAGCCGCGGTCCAGTGTTCGATGTTCACGCCGGCCAGGGTAGTGGCGCTCGCCAGGCAGGCAAGCAGGGGAAGAAGCGTGTAGAGAATTTTTTTCATGTGGTCGCCGAACGTCTTGTGTGTGGGTCATCCCCGGTCCCGCCGGGGATGGTGCAAAATCAGTCAGTGGCGCAACCCGCTGGGAACCGGCCCGCGGGAGGCTGCCGCCAGCGGTTGCGGGTCGAGCACGGCGACGGTGAGGGTGTCGTCGCCAAAGTACTTTTTCGCCGCCGCCTGAACTTCCTCGGCAGTGACGGTGCGGATCTTGTCGAGGATCTTGTCGATATTGGACCAGCCGATGCCGTTCATTTCGGCGCTGCCGATTTCCATCGCCTGGCCCATCATCGAGTCGCGCTTGTAAATCTGGCTGGCAATGATCTGGGTCTTGATCCGCGCCAGTTCCTCGGCGGTGACGCCTTCGTCCTGGATGCGCTTGATCTCGGCGCGCAGGGCGGCTTCGAGATCAGCCACCGACTTGCCTTCGGCGGGTTGTCCGTCGAGGACGAATTGGGCCTCGCCGCGCAGCGTCGAGTCGTAGCCCGCGCCGGCCGACTGGGCGATCTTTTGTCCGCGCACCAGGTTTTTGGCCAGCCGCGAGGCCTCGTGGCCGTCCAGCACCGCCGCCAGCATTTCCAGGGCGTAGGGATCGCGGTCGCGTTCGATGTCCTTGAGCTTGGGTACCTTCCAGGCCATCGCCAGATACGGCAGCTTGGCCGGGCCCTTGACGCTCAGGCGCTTGATGCCGAGCTGTTGCGGCTCGACCAGGGGCCGGCGTTCCGGCAGCACATGGCGCCGGATGCCGCCGTAGGTCTTCTCGGCCAGGCGAAACAGCGCCGCGTGATCCACATCGCCGACCACCACCAGCGTGGCGTTGTTGGGGGCATACCAGCGCCGGTACCAGTCCTGCGCGTCGCGATAGGTCATGTTCTCCAGGTCGTTCATCCAGCCGACGATGGGCCGGCGGTAGGGGTGAGCCTGGAAGGCCACGGCATTCATGCGCTCATGCAGCAATGCCGTTGGATTATCGTCGGTGCGCAAGCGCCGCTCCTCCATCACCACCTTGATCTCCTGGGCGAACTCCTTGGCGTCGAGCTTGAGGTTGGCCATGCGGTCGGCTTCCAGCGCCATCATCTGCGGCAGGGCGCGTATCGGCACCTGTTGGAAATAGGCGGTGTAGTCGCGGCCGGTGAAGGCATTGTCGCGCCCGCCGACGGCGGCAACGCGCTTGGAGAACTCGCCGGGACCGAGCTTGGCCGTGCCTTTGAACATCATGTGTTCGAGCACATGGGCGACGCCGGAAGCGCCGTCCACTTCGTCTATGGCGCCGGCGCGGTACCACACCATGTGCACCACGGTCGGTGCGCGATGGTCCTCCTTGACGATCACCCGCAGGCCGTTGGCCAGGGTCTTTTCGTAAGGGTTGGCAAGGAGGGCGCCACTGAATGACGCGGTCATCAGGCCAAGGAAGGCGAGCAGGGAGATTCTGAGCATGTGGGGAGTGTTAAAATTGTCCGACGAAAAGCGGCATCATAAAGGCTCGCCGCGCCAATGTCAGCCTACGACAGATTCCGCCATGTTTAGTTTCCTCAAGAAAGACCCTCCCGCCAGCGCCGCGGCGACGAGCGACATCCCCCGGCCCGGCTGGGCGGCGCGCCTCAAGCAAGGCCTGTCGCGCACTCGCGGCCAGTTGTCCGGCTTGTTTCGGCGGGCCCGGATCGACGACGAGTTGCTGGAGGAACTGGAGACCACGCTGCTGATGGCCGATGTCGGCGGCGACGCCACGGCCTTCCTGCTCGATGAACTGAAGACCCGGGTCAAGCGCGATCGCCTGGAGACGCCGGTCCAGCTCCAGGCGGCTTTGGCGGAGATTCTTGAAACCCTGCTGGCGCCGTTGGAAAGACCTCTCGACACCGCAACTCACCAGCCTTTCGTGATCATGCTGGCGGGGGTCAACGGTGCCGGCAAGACCACCTCGATCGGCAAGCTGGCGCGGCATTTCCAGCAACAGGGCAAGAGCGTGCTGCTGGCGGCCGGCGACACTTTCCGCGCCGCCGCGCGCGAACAGCTGATCGCCTGGGGCGAGCGCAACAACGTGGCGGTGATCGCCCAGGAATCCGGCGATCCGGCGGCAGTGGTGTTCGACGCCATCCATGCCGCCAAAGCCCGCGGCATCGACGTGGTGCTGGCCGATACGGCCGGCCGCCTGCCGACCCAGTTGCACCTGATGGAGGAGATCGCCAAGGTCAAGCGGGTAATCCAGAAAGTCGATCCGACCGCGCCGCACGAGGTCCTGCTGGTGCTCGACGCCAACATCGGCCAGAACGCCATCGCCCAGGTCAAGGCCTTCGACAAGGCCATCGGCGTCACCGGGCTGATCGTCACCAAGCTCGACGGCACCGCCAAGGGCGGCGTCATCGCCGCCATCGCCCGGAGCCAGCCGGCCGGCAAGCCGCTGGCGCTGCGCTTCATCGGCGTCGGCGAGGGCATCGACGACCTGCAACCCTTCGTCGCGCGCGAATTCGTCGCCGCACTATTTGCGTGACATGATCCGCTTCGAACATGTCGCGCGCCGCTATCCGCCGGGCATCGACGCCCTGGCCGACGTCAGTTTCGAAGTCGCCAGCGGCGAGATGGTGCTGCTCGGTGGCCACTCCGGCGCCGGCAAGACGACGCTGCTGAAGCTGCTGGCGGCCATCGAGCGGCCCACTTCCGGCACGGTGCTGGTCAATGGCCAGAACGTCGGCGCCTTGAAACGTGCGGCGATCCCCTATCTGCGGCGCAAGCTCGGGCTCGTGTTCCAGGACCAGAAACTGCTGTTCGATCGCAATGCCTTCGAGAACGTCATGCTGCCGCTGGCGATTGCCGGCTTTTCTCCCAAGGAATCAGCCAAACGCGTGCGGGCGGCGCTCGACAAGGTCGGCTTGCTGGCACGTGAGAAGGCGCTGCCGATCGCCCTCTCCGGCGGCGAGCAGCAGCGCCTGGCGATCGCCCGCGCGGTGGTCGGCCGGCCCGGCATCCTACTGGCTGACGAGCCGACGGCGCATCTCGATCCCGACACCGCCAAGGATGTCGCGGCGATCTTCCACGACTTTCACCAGGTCGGCGTCACCGTGCTGATCGCCACCTATGACGACGCCTTGTTCGCCGCCGGCGCCTCGCAACGGCTGAGGCTCAGCCACGGCAGGCTGTCATGAACGCCTGGCTGGTTCAGCATCTCAAGGCGTTTACCTGGGCGTTGCGGCGCCTCGCCGCGGCCCCGGTGAATAGCCTGTTGTCGCTGTTGGCCATCGGCATCGCCCTGGCCCTGCCCGCCGGCGGCCAGATGCTGCTCGGCAATGCCCTGCAATTCGTCGGCGGCAGCGGCAACCATACCGCCACGCCGCAGATCTCGCTGTTCCTGGCGCTCGACGCAGACCGCAAGACCGCCGACGGCATCGCCGCCAGGCTGAAGAATCTGGCGAACGCCAAGGAGGTGCGCTTTGTCTCGCGCGAAGAAGCCTTGAAGCGAATGCAGGCCAACGAAGGATTGGCCGACGTGATCGCCGCCCTGCCGAAGAATCCTTTTCCCGATGCCTTCGTGGTCGAGCCGCGCGACGAGAGTCCCGCGGCGACGGAGAGCATGAGGGAAGAGATCAGCCACTGGGCCAAGGTCGAACACGTGCAACTCGATTCCGCCTGGGTGCGCCGGCTCGATGCCATGCTCAAGCTGGGCCGCATCGGTGTGGCCATGCTGACACTGCTGCTGGGCCTGGGGCTGGTGGCGATCACCTTCACCACCATCCGCCTGCAAGTTCTTGCGCAGCGCGCCGAGATCGAGGTGAGCCGATTGCTGGGGGCGGCCGAGAGCTTCATCCGCCGGCCGTTCTATTACTTCGGCGCCTTGCAGGGCCTGGCCGGCGGTGCAGTGGCCTGGCTGATCGTCAGCGCCATGACCGCGGTGCTGGCCGGACCGGTCGCGGACTTGGCGCAACTCTACAACGCCAGCGTCACGCTGATGCCGCTGGCGACATCAGACGCCCTGCTTCTGCTGTTACTGGCGGGCAGCCTGGGCTGGCTAGGCGCCGCGCTGTCGCTGGGGCAGCACTCGCAGAATTGACACTCTCCCTCCCCTTTTGACCGAAGGGAAACCCGCGGGAGACAGGGGAGGGCCGGGGTGTGGATGGAGGGCGTTATCGAGGCAAATACGGGCAAGCGGTCTCAGCCATCCGCATTGATCTGCTTGATCAACTCCTGTAGCACCTGAGTCGCACGCTCGTTGCTCACCTGGCAGGTTCCGGCGTTGGCGTGACCGCCGCCGCCATACTTGAGCATCAGGTCGCCAATATTGGTCTTGGCACTGCGGTTCACGATCGACTTGCCGGTGGCGAAAACTGTATTCTGATTCTTGACGCCCCACAACACGTGGATCGAGATGTTGGTATCGGGGTACAGCGCATACAGCATGAAGCGGTTGCCTGCGTATATCGTCGCTTCGTTGCGTAGATCGAGCACCACCAGGTTGCCGTGGACGGTCGAGCAGCGCTGGATCTGCTCCTTGAACTTGCCTTCATGCTCGAAATACATGTCCGAACGCTCCTTCACGTCGGGCAGTTGCATGATCTGATCGATATCGTGATTCCGGCAATACTCGATCAGGTCCATCATCAGGTTGTAATTGGAGATCCGGAATTCACGGAAACGTCCCAGGCCGGTGCGCGCGTCCATCAGGTAATTGAGCAGCACCCAGCCGCTCGGCTGGAGAATTTCATCGCGCGAGAACTGGGCCGAGTCGGCCTTGTCGACCGCCGCCATCATGGCGTCCCAGGCGGCAGGGAAAGCCTTCTTGCCGCCGTAATAGTCATATACCACCCGCGCCGCCGACGGCGCGGCGGGATCGATCACGTGATTGGGGCGGTCGCCGGTGTTGCGCACGGTCTCCGACTGGTGGTGATCGAACACCATGAAGGCACCGGGCACATAGGGCAGGTTGGTGGTGATGTCGTGCGGCCCGATGGCGATCTTGCCGTCCTGCATGTCCTTGGGGTGGACGAAGTTGATTTCGTCGAGCATGTCGAGGTGCTTCAGCAGCACCGCGCAGACCAGGCCGTCGAAGTCGCTGCGCGTCACCAGGCGATATTTCTTGTTGCTCATCGTGCTCTCCCCAGGATCATGATCAAGATTGATTGAATTACGGATAACTCTTGCGTGAATTGTAGCAAAACGACCGCAGGCCCGCTGTCCGTAAGTCAAGTATGCCCGTATTATGCGGCGGCTCCGTATGGGCAGCAAGCCAGCGCGGATCGAGGCGACAACCATCAGCGAGATGCGGCGAGCGCCGCCCGCTTCGTTGTGGCGGCTGCGGCTTTCCCGTAACATCCGGAGCCTGGTCGGCTTTCCTGCTTGTCCCACCCAATGAACCAACGTATCCGCCCCGACGCCGCCGCTTTCGCCCTGATGGTCATCCTGTGCGCCGCCTGGGGCTTGCAGCAGATCGCGGTCAAGGTTGCCATGGCCGGCATCAGCCCCATCCTTCAGGGTGGCCTGCGTTCGGCCGGGGCGGCTGCCCTGTTGCTCGGCTGGGTCTTCTGGCGCGGCCAGCCTTTGCTCGTACGTGACGGATCGCTGCGGCCGGGGCTGCTGTCGGGCACCCTGTTCGCCCTGGAATTCATTTTCATCTACGTTGGGCTGAGCTACACCAACGCTTCGCGCATGGTGGTATTTCTCTATACCGCCCCTTGTTTCACGGTGCTCGGCCTGCATCTGTGGGTCGCCGGCGAGCGCCTGGCCTTGCCGCGCCTGCTCGGCGTCGGTCTGGCTTTCGCCGGTATCGCCCTGGCTTTCGCCGACGGATGGGAGCATGGCGGCCACTGGATCGGCGATCTCTGCGGCCTGGCGGCGGCGGTGTTCTGGGCGGCGACGACCGTGTTGATACGCGCCACCGCTCTGGCCCGCATCAGCGCCGCCAAGGTGCTCCTGTACCAGTTGCTGACCTCGGCGGCATTGATGCTGCTGCTCTCCGTGCTGGTTGGGGAGAGCGGCGTGACCGCGCTGACGCCGGTCGTCATCGTGGCGATGGTCTACCAGGTGGTGATCGTCGCCTTTGCCAGTTTCCTGATCTGGTTCTGGCTGCTCACCCGCTACCTCGCCAGCCGCTTGACGGTGTTCACTTTTCTGACGCCGCTGTTCGGGGTCGGCTTCGGCGTGCTGCTGCTGGACGAGAAGCTGTCGCTGACTTTCGGCTTTGCCGCGCTGCTGGTGGTGGCTGGCATCGTGTTGGTGAATCTGCCGGCGCGAAAGAACTGAGCTAGCCTTCGCCGCCCACGATGACGATATGCACCCGGTAAGGCCCATGGGCGCCGAGGACGATGGTCTGTTCGATGTCTCCGGTGCGCGAGGGGCCGGAGATGAAATTGACGGCGCGCGGCACCTCGCCGAGTTCCGCGCGCGCCAGGTTCCATGCGTCTTCCATGCCGGCCAGGATGCGCCGGGCGGGGACGATGGCGATGTGGGTTTCCGGCAGCAGGCTCATTGCCGCGGGCGTGTCCGGGCTGGAGCAGAGCATCAGGGTGCCGGTCTCCGCCAGGGCGCAAAAACAACCGGTGATGCCGATCAGGTCGCTGCCGGTCGCGGGGCGGGCCGCGACCTCCATGCCGGCTTGACCCCAGGGCAGGGCGGCCAGGCCGGGCCAGCACACCGCCTGGCTTGAAAGCCGGTGGGCCGTCAGGTAGCGGGCGACGGCTTGCGGAACCTCGTTGGCAGTGGCGACATCTTCCACGGTGCTGGACAAGAGTTCGGACTTGGCGCGGAAACGCGCGACCAGGTCGCCGCCGATTCTCGGCCGGGGGCCTTGCGGCCGGGCTTTCAGGTAGGCGTCGAGCGCGGCTCTGCCGCTGGTTGCGTTGCTTTCGGTTCGCCCCAGATGCGCGCGGACGCGGCCGAGGATGTCTTCGCGGGAGCTCATGCCTGTCCTTTCCGTGCCGCATAAAGTTCGCGAAATGTTCTGCCCTCGGGCGCCGGGAAGTCGCGTCCCCGCGTCCATTCGGTCGCCATGCCGAGGATACGGATGCGATCGTTGCGCACGCCGTCATGCGCCAGCCATTTCAGGTAGCGCACAGCGATTCGTGTGCCGAGCGCATAGAGCCCCGGATGCCGCGCTACCCAGGCCCAGATCTTCAGCGCCAAGATCTCCTTGAGCGGGCGCAGGCGGCGCTCCATCTGCTTTTCGCGCAGCCGGCGCAGCAGGTCCGGCAGGGGGATCTTGACCGGGCACACCACGCCGCACTGGTTGCACAGCGTGGCGGCCTGCGGCAGGTCGATGGCGTTTTCCAGGCCGGTAAATAACGGCGTCAGGATCGAGCCCATCGGCCCCGGATAGACCCAGCCGTAAGCGTGCCCGCCGACGGTCTGGTACACCGGGCAATGGTTCATGCAGGCGCCGCAGCGGATGCAGCGGAGCATCTCGGCGAACTCGCCGCCGACCATGTCGGCGCGGCCGTTGTCCACCAGGATGAAGTAGAGGTGTTCGGGGCCGTCGCTTTCCTCGGGTTTTTTGACGCCGGTCAGCAGCGAAAAATAATTCGAGATCGACTGGCCGGTGGCGGAGCGCGGCAGCAGGCGCATCAGCGTCGCCAGGTCTTCCAGGGTCGGGATGACTTTCTCGACGCCGGTGATCACTACATGCACCTTGGGCAGCGTCGTCACCATGCGGCCGTTGCCTTCGTTGGTGACCAGCGCCACCGAGCCGGTCTCGGCGACCAGGAAATTGCCGCCGGAGATGCCCATGTCGGCGCTGAGGAAATGCGGCCGCAGCACTTCGCGCGCCTCGCGCGTCAAGGCCTGGATGTCGGTCAGCGCCGGGCGCTGGTGGGTGCGGGCGAACAGGGCGGAGACTTCCTCCTTGCTCTTGTGGAACACCGGCGCGATGATGTGCGAGGGCGGCTCGTTGTCGTTGATCTGGAGAATGTATTCGCCCAGGTCGGTTTCCACCGGCTGGATGCCGGCCGCTTCCAGCGCCAGGTTGAGTCCGGCTTCCTCCGACAGCATCGACTTCGACTTGGTGACTTTCTTGACGCCGTGGCGGCGCGCGATGTCGATCACCAAGCGGCAAATTTCCGTGCCGTCGCGCGCCCACAGGACGTTGGCGCCACGCCGTGTGGCCTGCTGCTCGAACTGCTCCAGCCACAGGTCGAGGTCATCCAGGGCGCGGTTGCGCAGCACCTTGCCCGCCTCGCGCGTCGCCTCGAAATCGTCGACCTCGACGATGGCTTTGGCGCGCATGCCGACGAATTTGCTCTTGGCCTTGCCGAGGTTTTCCTGCAACAGCACGTCGGCCAGTTTCTGGCCGGCGCGCGCCTTGAAATGCATGGCGCGGTTTTCCATGTCAGCGCGCCCCTTTCGCGTCACCGGCGAGAACTTCGGCGACGTGCAGCACCTGTGTCTCGTCGTCGCCCATGCGCCGCAATTTGCCCTCGATATTCAACAGGCAGCCGAGATCGCCGCCGACGATGGCGTCGCTGCCGGTGGCGCGGATGCAATCGCATTTCTTTTCGGCGATGGCCGCCGAGAGCTCGCCGAACTTGACCGAAAAGGCGCCGCCGAATCCGCAGCATTCCTCGGCCCCCTCCATTTCGTGTAGGGCGACGCCGGGCATTTGCGCCAGCAGGGCGCGCGGCTGCGTCTTGACGCCGAGTTCGCGCAGACCCGAGCAGGAATCGTGATAGGTGATGCTGCCCTGGTAGTCGCCCGGCACCTTGTCGAACTTGGCGACATTGACGAGGAAGTCGGTGAGCTCATAGGTCCTGGATGAGAGCGCCGCCATCCGCCGTGCCAGCGCCTCGCTCTCACCCGCCAGATCGGCGTAATGGGTGCGGATCATGCCGGCGCAGGAGCCGGATGGGGCGACCACGTATTCGCAGCTTTCGAACTCTTCCAGCAGCTTGATCGCCAGCGCGCGTGCCGATTCGCGGTCGCCGGAATTGTAGGCCGGCTGTCCGCAGCAGGTCTGTCCCGTCGGTACCACCACCTCACAACCGGCCGCTTCGAGCAGCTTGAGCGCCGCGAAGCCGATGCGCGGACGCATCATGTCCACCAGGCAGGTCACGAACAGGCCAACGCGCATCTTTTCGACTCCCTAGTGGATGTATCGCTCGGCGGACCTGAACTCGGGCGGGTTCGTCCTGGCGAATGGTGCGACGAAGTTTAACCCGATAGTCCTCGTCAGGGAAATCCGGAGGCACTATTCATGGGCTACAGGGAGCGATCACGACGGTTTCGGTGTCGGCAATCCCGGTCAGGATTTCGGCAAGCGGCCGGCAGCGGCCATCGCTACACAATGTGTAACCCGCGGCATAAGGCGAGTGGCTCAAACGGAGTGCTCCGAGCGGCGCGAGGGTAGGACGGTAGGACCATATGCCGTTCTTCAGGACGGCGTCGGGAGGAGGCTCCATGCCGGCGCCAGATCCCCTGATGCGGGCTTCTTCCAACACCAGGCGCCGATCGACGATTCGATAATCCTCTTCCCAGCGGATCTTCTCTATCGAATGGGTCCACGCCAAGGTGAAGGAATGCAGCGGCAGGGTCGCGACGATCAGTCCGGCGGCGAGACAGATGCCGGCCATGCGGTCACGCGGTGGCGTGCCTGCCTCGTCTCAGCCAATGCCAGCCGATAAAGCCGGCGCCGAGCGCGAAACCGATTTCGTCGGTGAGCGGCAGGGCGACGACCAGCATCAGGGCGGCGCTGGCGGAGAATATCCGCTCCGGCCAATTGAGTGCCGCCTTCAGGTAACCGATCGCGGCGGCGCCCCACAGGACCACGGCCAGGATGGCCTTGAAGACGATGTACATGACCGCTCCCCAAGTCGCGTCGCCCTGTAGCATCAGGGCCGGATCATAGACCGCCATGTAGGGAATCACGAAGCCGGCGATGGCGATCTGCGTAGCCTTGAATCCGATCTTCATCGGCGAAGCCTTGGCAATGGAAGCGGCGGCGAACGCCGCCAGCGCCACCGGCGGCGTCAAGTCGGCCATGATGCCGAAATAGAACACGAACATATGGCTGACGATGAGCGGCACGCCCAATTTGAGCAAAGCCGGCGCGGCGATGGAACTGGTGATGATGTAATTGGGGATGGTCGGGATGCCCATGCCGAGGATCAGGCAGACGATCATGGTCAGGACCAGCGACAGGAACAGGCTCTTCTCGCCCACGGCGAGAATGAAGCCGGCGAAACTGGAGGCCGCGCCGGTCAAGGTCAGCACGCCGATGATCACGCCGACGACGGCGCAGGCGATGCCCACCGGCAGTGCCTGCTGGGCGCCGTCGACCAGGCTCATTCGCATGACATGCAGAGTCTTGCGGCCGCCCTTGACGACCAGGTTGCCGGCGACCAGCGCGGCGATGACCACCAGCACCGGCCCGATGCCCCACTTGGCGAACGAAGCGGCGCCCAGCCCCAGCCCGACCCAGAACACCACGCGGAAAGCCGTCTGCGAAATGCGCGCGGCGATACTGGCGCCGAGGATCAGGACGGAGGTCAACGCCAGCCCCATCATGCCGGAGAACATCGGCGTAAATCCGTTGAACAACATCCACACCAGCACCGCCAGCGGCAAGACGAGGTACCAGTCTTGTTGGATGGCTTGCCACGGGTTGGGACATTGCTCCTTCGGCAGGCCGAGCAGGTTGGCGCGGCCGGCTTCCAGATGCACCATCCAGAAGGCGGTGAAATAGTAAAGAACCGCCGGGATGACGGCTGCCTTGACGATCTCGGCGTAGGAAACGTTGAGATTCTCGGCCATGATGAAGGCGACCGCCCCCATCACCGGCGGCATGATTTGCCCACCCATCGACGCGGTGGCCTCGACCGCGCCGGCGAATACCGGCGAATAGCCGAAACGCTTCATCAGCGGGATGGTGAACTGTCCCGTCGTCAACACGTTGGCCACGCCCGAGCCGGAGATGGTGCCCATCAAGCCCGACGAGATGACCGCGACCTTGGCCGGGCCGCCCTTGGTATGCCCGACCAGGCCGAGGGCCAGGCTGTTGAAGAGCCGGATCATGCCGGCATGTTCGAGAAACGAGCCGAACAGGATGAACAGGAAGATGTAGGTGGCCGACACCAGGGTCGGAATTCCGTAGATGCCCTCGGTGCCGAAGCCGAGCTGGTCCACCAGTTGCGCATAGCTGTAGCCGCGATGCGCCAGATCCCCGGGCAGGTACTGGCCGAACAGGCCATAGGCCAGGAATATCCCGCAGACGATGGGCAACGCCATACCCAGGATGCGCCGCGCCGCCTCGAACACCATGACGATCACGATGGTGCCGACGACGATGTCCGGCACAGTGGGGTCGCCGGCGCGCTGGATCAGGTCGCCTTCGAAGATCATCTGGTAGAACGCCAAGGCGAAACCACCGAACGCCAGCAGCCAGTCGTACCAGGGGACACGGGTCGCCGGCTTACGCTGCTGGACGGCCGGATAGAGCAGGAAAGTCAGCAACATCAGAAAACCGACGTGCAGCGAACGGGCAACCAGGCTCGACAACGGCGAGAAGGCGGCCACCGTCAGTTGGTAGGCCGAGAAGGCGATGGCGCAGAGCGCCACCACTTGCAGTATCCAGCCGCCGAGGTGGCGGGTGTGGCCGTGTTCCTGGAGTTCCGCTGTGGGCTCGGGAGGGTCGATGGATATCTTGGGTGGGCTATTCGGCGTGGCGGTATCGGTCATGGCGGCCTGCGATGAGTTGACGAAAAAGCCGCGGCGGCGGGTTGCCGGCGCGGCTCGGATGCGGTCATGAAAGCAAGTTCACTTGATCAGTCCGACCTCGCGATAGTACTTTTCGGCGCCCGCATGCAGCGGCACGGGCAGGCCCTTGGTCGCGTTCTCGCGCTTGATGGCCTTGGCGGCGGCGTGGGCCGCGACCATCTGGTCGAGGTTGTCGAACATCGCCTTGGTCATCTTGTAGACCGTCTCGGTGGGTACCCCTTCATGGGTGACGAGCGCATTCTGGATCACCACCGTGGTCACTTCCGCCGCTTGCCCCTCGTAGGTCTTGGCCGGGATGACACCTGACTGGTAGGCCGGGTCGCCGATCTTCGCCACCACCTCGGCGGGAATCGTCACGATCACCATCTTGATCGAGATCGCCAGGTCGCGCACGGCGGCGACGCCGAGTCCCGCCGAGATCAGGGTGGCATCGAGTTGGCGGTTCTTCATCAATTCGACGGACTCGCCGAAGGGCAGATATTCGACCTTGCCGAGGTCGGCATAAGTTAATCCGGCACCCTTGAGAATTGCGCGGGTGTTCAATTCGGTGCCGGATTTCGGCGCGCCGACCGCGACGCGCTTGCCCTTCAGGTCGGCCAGGGTCTTGATGCCGGAGTCGGCGCTGGCAATGATCTGGATGTAGTTGGAGTAGATGCCGGCAACGCTGCGCAGCTTCTTCAGGGGCGCCTTGAAACCGGATTCGGCGTCGCCCTTCCAGGCATCGGAGAGCGCATCGCCCAGGGTAAAGGCGATCTCGCCCTTGCCGGACTGGAGCAGGTTGAGATTTTCGGCAGAGGCCTTGGTGGCCTGCACCGATGATTTGGCATCCGGAATCGCCTTGCCGTAAATCTGGCTGAGGGCTACGCCAAGCGGGTAATACACCCCGCTGGTGCCGCCCGTCAGGATGTTGATGAATTCGGCGGCGTGAGCGGCGGCGCTAAGGAATAGCGTCAGGCAAGCGGTCATGAGTATGCGTTGCAGCATTTGAGGCCTCCAGGTCAGGTTATTGTAAAGATGATTATCGCCCACATTACGGGCTTACTGCGCCTTGCCGAGCAAAGCTTCCTTGAGATCGTCCTGCGCCGGCTTCGAACCCAGCCAGATCTTCAGCAGGGCGTTGTAAAAATCCTCGCCGGCAAGGTCCTTGCCCTGTTGCTTGCCGTTGATGCTCAGGCGGGTGCCGCTTTCGGGCAACCAGTCGATGGCGATGATATCGCCTTTGGCGGCGGTTTTCACGGCCAGGATGGAATTCTTGAATTCCTCGATGCGCCCTTTCAACGGTTCGACTTCGGCGTCGGCGTGATTCTTGTGGATGCCCTCGACCAGCGCGTCGGCGAATTGCTCGGCGGTCAGCTCGCGCAAGGTCACGATGTGTAGGCGTTTCGCCCCCTTGAGCGCCAGCACGTCGGCGGCCGTAGTCTTCTTCTCGGTCAGGTATAGGCCGATCGCGTACACCTTGAAGAACAGCCGGGAACGCTGACCGGCGCCGTTGAATTGCAGTTCCGTGGCGCCCAGCTTGGTCTTGTCGTCGAACTTCACGCCGGCGACTTCGACGGCGGCGTGAGCGAGACCGATACCGATGAAGCAGAGCAATAGCGCGAACAGGGTCTTTTTCATATTGGGCTTTCTCACGAGTTGGAAATTATTTCAGCGACGGCCTTGCCGGCCTCCTGGGTGTTGGCCGTGCCGCCCAGGTCGCGGGTTTTCGGGCCGTCCAGCAGGACAGTTTCGATGGCTTGCATGACCGCGGCGGCGGCTTGCGGCTGGCCCAGGTGTTCCAGCATCAACACACCGGACCAGATCTGCCCGAGCGGGTTGGCGATATTTTTTCCCGCTATATCCGGCGCCGAGCCGTGCACCGGCTCGAACACCGAAGGATAGATACGCTCCG
This sequence comes from Sterolibacterium sp., assembly GCA_041665185.1. Classification (GTDB taxonomy): domain Bacteria; phylum Pseudomonadota; class Gammaproteobacteria; order Burkholderiales; family Rhodocyclaceae; genus JACRAR01. The sequence continues at coordinate 5,559 of JBAYJH010000015.1, read as the reverse complement.
GGTTGAGATTGGCCGACGGCGCAATGCCGATGGTGCCGGTGCAGGCCGGACCGAGGTCGGAGAGGATGTCGCCGAACAGGTTGGAGCCGACCACCACGTCGAACCAGTCGGGGTGCTGGACGAAGTTCGCGCAGAGGATGTCGATGTGGTACTGGTCGACGCGCACGTCGGGATACTGCGCGGCCATGGCTTTCACCCGTTCATCCCAGTAGGGCATGGTGATGGAGATGCCGTTCGACTTGGTGGCCGAAGTGAGATGCTTCTTCGGCCGCCGCGCGGCCAGCTCGAAGGCGTATTTCAGCACGCGGTCGATGCCCTGGCGGGTCATGACGGTTTCCTGGATGGCCATTTCGCGGTCCGTCCCGTCGAACAGCCGGCCACCGGCATTCGAGTATTCCCCCTCGGTGTTCTCGCGCACGATGAACATGTCGATGTCGCCCGGCGCCCGGTCCGCCAGCGGCGATTTCATGCCGGGCATCAGGCGCGCCGGGCGGATGTTGACGTACAGGTCGAAACGCCGGCGAAACTGGAGCAGCGAGCCCCATAGCGAAATGTGGTCGGGCACCGTCGCCGGCCAGCCGACGGCGCCGAAATAGATGGCGTCATGGCCGGCGATGCGCTCGAACCAGTCCTCGGGCATCATGGTGCCGTGCTGCGCGTAGTAGTCGCAACTGGCCCAAGTGATCCAGTCCCAGGCGATGGTGAAGCCGAACTTGCGCGCCGCGGCATCGAGCACCCGCACGCCTTCCGGCATGACCTCCTTGCCGATGCCGTCGCCGGGTATGGCGGCGATTCTGTAAGTCTTCATGTACGGATTTCTCCGTTGCCGAGGACGATCCACTTTTGTGAGGTCAGCCCCTCCAGTCCCACCGGTCCGCGCGCATGGAACTTGTCGGTGGAAATGCCGATCTCTGCACCCAGGCCGTATTCGAAGCCGTCGGCGAAGCGTGTCGAGGCGTTCACCATCACCGAACTGGAATCCACCTCGCGCAGGAAGCGCATGGCGTTGCTGTGGTTCTCGGTGACGATGGCTTCGGTATGTTGCGAGCCATACAGCGTGATGTGCTCGATGGCCGCGTCGAGGCTGGCAACGACGCGGATAGAGAGTATCGGCGCCAGATATTCGGTACGCCAGTCTTCTTCGGTGGCGGCTTTCATTCCGGCGACGATGGCGCGCGATTGCTCGCAGCCGCGCAGCTCGACGCCTTTGTCGAAGTAGATCTGGCATAGCGGCGGCAGCACCCGCGCCGCGATGTCTTGATGCACCAGCAGCGTCTCCATGGTATTGCAGGGCGCGTAGCGCTGGGTCTTGGCGTTGTCGGCGATGCGGATGGCCATGTCGAGATCCGCCGTGGCATCGATATACACGTGGCAAATCCCGTCCAGATGCTTGATGACCGGTACCCGCGCATCCTTGGCGATGCGCTCGATCAGTCCTCTGCCGCCGCGCGGCACGATCACGTCGACATATTGCGGCATGGCGATCAGTTCGCCGACGGCCGCGCGGTCGGTGGTCCCCACCACTTGCACGGCGGTTTCCGGCAGGCCGGCGGCTTTGAGCCCGGCGCTGACGCAGGTGGCGATGGCCAAATTGGATTGCAGCGCTTCCTTGCCGCCGCGCAGGATCGTCGCATTGCCGGATTTCAGGCACAGCGCCGCCGCGTCGGCGGTGACGTTGGGCCGCGCCTCGTAGATAATGCCGATCACGCCGAGCGGCACGCGCATCTTGCCGACCTGGATGCCGGAAGGGCGGCGTTTCAGGTCGCTGATTTCGCCGACCGGATCGGGCAGGCCGGCGACCTGCTCCAGGCCTTGCGCCATGGTCTCGATGCCTTTCGCGGTCAAGGTCAGCCGGTCGATGAGCGCGGCGTCGAGACCGTCTGCCTGAGCCTGCGCCACATCGCGGGCATTGGCGGCGAGCAGTTCCGTGCCGCGGCCGCGAATCTGGGCGGCCATCGCCAGCAACGCGTTGTTTTTGGCGGCGGTGGACGCCTTGGCCAGCAGGCGCGAAGCGCCGCGGGCGTTGCGCCCCAACTGGTGCATGATTTCCTGGATAGTCATTGCGTCGCTCATGCCACCAATTTCCTGGTTTGGGTCAGACGCAGGGCCAGTTGCAGGAATTCGTCCCATTGGTCGCCGCGCGTCAGACCCTTGATCATGCGGTCTATCCGCGCCGCTTGCAAGAGCGCCGAACGCAGCAGCGCGGTCGAACAACGCTGGCTGGCGCTGCGGTAGGCGCCCTGGCGCGGGCCGAAGATTCTTAAAGCGCTACAGGCGGCGTCGAAACTCGCGCCCTGGTCGAGCTGGGTTCGCAACTGCGCCAAAGTGCGGGTCTCCTGGGCCAGCGCCCACAAGACCAAGGGCGGGGCTGTGTCTTCGGCGCGCAGGCCCTCCAGCAGGCGCGCGCAACGCGGCGCATCCCCTGCCAGCAGGGCGGCGCGCAGCTTGTCGACATCGTAGCGAGCGACATCCAGCACCGCTTCCTGCACCTGCACCAAGGTCAGCGGGCCGTCCGGAAACAGCAGGCCGAGCTTCTGGATTTCCTGGTGGGCGGCGAGCAGGTTGCCCTCGACGTGGGCGGCGATGAACTCGAGCGCATCGGCAGGCGCCGACTGGCGCTGGCGCGCCAGGCGCATGGCCAGCCAGTCGGGCAGTTGGCGCAGCGGCGGCGCATTGAGTTCCAGCGCCACGCCGGTGTTGACGAGCGCGGTGAACCACGCCGACTTCCTGGCCTGCCAGTCGACTTGCGGCAGGGTGACGAGGGTCAGCACTCCCTGGACGCCCTTGGCGATCTTCTCGCAGTGGCGTTGCAGCGCCTCGCCGCCGTCGCGTCCCGGCTTGCCGTTGGGGATGCGCAGGTCGATCAACTGCTGGCCACCGAACAGGGACAGGTTGCCGCTGGCCTGGGCGAGTTGGTCCCAGCGGAAGCCGGCGCCGGCCACCAGCACTTCGCGTTCGTCGTAACCCTGGCTGCGCGCCGCAAGACGGATGGCGTCCGCCGCTTCGAGCACCAGCAGCGGCTCGTCGCCGTGCAGCAGATAGAGCGGCTCAAGTGGCTTCGGCTTCTTGAGATGATCGGCGAGTTGCTCGGGACGTAGTTGCATAGCCTATTCCGTGACCTCGAGCGGCGGCTTGGAGGCCGCCAGGCGACGCATGACCTGCTGCACCAGGTCGAGCTGGATGTCGCGCCACAGCAGTGCTTCCTCAAGATCCTTGGAGAGCACCAGGTTGTCGCTGAAGCTGATTTCGCGGTGAATCTCGATCCGGGTCTGGGGTAGCCAGTCGCGTCCCTTGCTGTCGACCACGCGGAAAACGAAGCTGCGCACCAACTGGAATTCCCGGGCTTGTCCGGTGGCGGCAAGGCTCAGGATGTTCTTGGCGTTTCTATCGTCGAGGATCAGCAGCGTCGCCTGGGCGTCCTTCTGCGCGCCGACGACGCGGGCGTTGCTGCCGGTGGTGAGCGCGCGCTTCAACTGGGCTTGCAGCTCGTTGGTCTCGGGCAGGGTGATGTAGATCTTATCGAAAGGCAGGACATAGGCGCCGCGCAACTGGAAGCCGCAGGCTCCCAGCAGGCCCGCTAGCAGCAGCGCCAGCAAGGTGCGCAGCACCAGCGCTCTATTCCCTGACCTCATGCCGCGCCCATCACAAGACGACGTTGACCAGACGGCCGGGAACGACCACCAGTTTCTTAGGGGCCTTCCCTTCCAGGTATTTCTGCGAGATGGGGCTGGCCAGCGCGGCGGCCTCGATGGCGCCCTTGTCGGCGCCGGAGGGCACCAGCAGACTGCCGCGGTGTTTGCCGTTGACTTGCAGCACCAGTTCGATTTCGTCCTGCGCCAGCGCAGCGGCCAGCGGCTCGGGCCAGGGCGCTTGCAGGATGTCGTCGCCATAGCCCAACTCGCGCCACAGGACGTGGCAGATGTGCGGCGTGATCGGCGAGAGCAGGCGCAGCAGGATGGACATACCCTCCTTATACACGGAGTTCCTAGCAGCACGAGCCTGTTCCTCGCTTCCGCGAATGTCTTGCGAATACGCATACGCGGCTAAGTTGCCATCGTCTAACGCATTGAGAATTTTCATCGCCGCCGAGGCGACGGTGTTGAATTGGTGCTTGCCGATGTCGTAGTTGGCTTGCTTTAGTGACAAGTGGACCAGGCGTCTAGCGTTTCTCCTGAAGTCATCTAGTGCATCACCATTTACGTCCGTGATTGCCGGAATACCTCCATCTTGCGCTAGCTCCTCATGCAATCTGTGGCCAAAGTTCCACAGGCGCTTGAGGAAGCGATACGAGCCTTCGACGCCGGAATCCGACCATTCCAGGGTTTGTTCCGGGGGTGCCGCGAACATCATGAAGAAGCGCGCCGTATCCGCGCCGTAGCTGTCGACCAGGGCCTGCGGGTCGACGCCGTTGTTCTTCGACTTCGACATGGTGCCGATGCCGCCCGACTCGACCGGCTGGCCGTCGGCCTTGAGGATCGCACTGCTGCGATTGCCCTTGTCGTCGAATTTCAGCTCGACCTCGGCCGGGTTGTAATACACGATGCGGCCGCTGGCAGGTTTGCGGAAGAAGATTTCGTTCAGCACCATGCCTTGGGTGAGCAGGTTGGCGAAGGGCTCATCGTATTTCACCAGCCCGAGGTCGCGCATCACTTTGGTCCAGAAGCGCGAGTAAAGCAGGTGCAGGATGGCGTGCTCGATGCCGCCGATGTACTGGTTGACCGGCATCCAGTAGTCGGTGCGGGCGTCGACCATGGCGTGGGCGTTGTCGCTACAGCAATAGCGGGCGTAATACCACGACGAGTCGACGAAAGTGTCCATGGTGTCGGTCTCGCGCTTGGCCGGTGATCCGCATTTCGGGCAGGCGCAATCGACGAAATCGGTGCGCTTGCGCAGCGGATTGCCGGAGCCATCCGGCACGCAGTCTTCCGGCAGCACCACCGGCAGCTGATTGTCGGGCACCGGCACCACGCCGCACGCCGGGCAGTGGATGATGGGGATCGGGCAGCCCCAGTAGCGCTGGCGCGACACGCCCCAGTCGCGCAGGCGGTAGGTGGTCTGCTTGTCGCCCAGCCCTTGCGCGGCCAGGTCGGCGACGATGGCGTCGATGGCATCGGCGTAGGCAAGGCCATCATACTTGTCGGAGTTCACGCAGACCCCGTGCTCCTTGTCGGCATACCACTCCTGCCAGGCGTCGAGCGAATAGGTCTTGCCGGGAACCGAGATCACCGGCTTGATGGCCAGCCCGTATTTCTTGGCGAATTCGAAGTCGCGCTCGTCATGGGCCGGCACCGCCATCACCGCGCCTTCGCCGTAGCCCATCAGGACGTAGTTGCCGACCCAGACCTCGACCTTCTCGCCACTCAAGGGGTGGCTGACGAAGATGCCGGTGGGCATGCCCTTTTTTTCCATCGTCGCCATGTCGGCTTCCATCACCGAGCCGTGCTTGCATTCGTCGATGAAGGCGGCGAGCTTCGGATTATTCTTCGCGGCGTGAGTGGCCAGCGGATGTTCGGCGGCGACGGCGCAGAAGGTCACGCCCATGATGGTGTCGGCGCGGGT